>JAKCCH010000011.1 GCA_021838945.1 Actinomycetes bacterium | reverse complement strand
CGACACGGTCCTCGCCGGCCTGGAACGCAACCGTGTGCTGCTCGGGGGTCTCCTGGCGGACCGGTTGCCGACAGTGCGCTGGGCGCCGGGGGCGGCCACCTACCTTGCGTGGCTGGACTTCACGGAGGTGCCCGAGCTGTCGCTCGCGGCCGGCAGCGGCTCACCATCGCGCGGAGACGCCAGCGTCCGCGTCGGTGCGGCGGCGTGGTTCTTCGAGCGCGCCCGAGTGCTGCTCAGCTCGGGACCGGCGTTCGGGCCGGGTGGGGAGCGCTGCGCTCGCCTGAACTTCGCCACGTCGGCCACCGTGCTCGCCGACGCTGTGGAGCGAATGGCCGAAGCCGTCGCTGCAGCGGGCTGATCGCAGGGCGCGCCGCTTGCCCCCGTTTGGCATCCTGATGGTGGCGCAACGACGGCGCGGACTCGTGCAGAGCGTGGCGGTGATGCGTGGTCGTCAAGGCACATTTGGAATGTCTGCGACCTGGCTGATCGCGTGCTCGGCGAGGTGCGTCTCGTCAGCGGCATCGCCCGTGTAGACGTCGTCGTTGCGGGGGGCTGCGGACTGGATCACCACACCGTCGACGATGTCGGTGGTCCGGGAGCGTCCGCATGACTCGCCCGCCCTGCGGGCCACCTCGTCGCTCAGGACCCCTGTCAGAGCTCGAGGACGCCGAGATCCGACGTGTCGAGCGAGCGGAGGGGTGGGGGACGTAAAAGGGTCCGGCGCGCCGGATGTGCGGAAAGCCAGCACGAAATCGTCACATGACTCGATTTTTCCGGGTGGGGCTAGGTGGACTTGAACCACCGGCCTCAGCATTATCAGTGCCCCTAACAGCACGTTGATGACCAGTCACGAAGACGAATCTATGCGCTGACCTGCTCCTTCGTCATTGGTGGCTTGTCGTCGTTCAACCTCGGTGAGCGTCGTTACCGCACCCGATGGGGGAGGAATGGGGGAGCGGCGGAGACACCCAGGGGCTTGGGTGACCACCACGATCGAGGCGATGCGGGGGCAGGCCGCATCCGATCACGGTTGGCCGGTGGAGCTACGACTTCACCGGCAGCCGTAGGTCAGGTCGACCGGCGACTTCAAGAGCACCCCGACGCGACCCGCAAGGCTTGGCATGCCTGTGCCATCTTGGTGAGAGGGAGCCGGCAGAGCCGCTCTACGAGGAACGCCTTGGGCATCGTGGTGAGGTTGTCGAACGAGAGGGCGCAGGGCTCTGGCATGCCGTCTTCGGTGTCCAAGCACACCTCGGTCGGGATGCTGCGGACGTTGCGGGTGGCCGGGACGGCCAAGACCGAGTGCAGGTGTGCGATCGCCCCCTGGCGGGTGAGTACGAGATAAGGGCGACGCTTGGCGGCCGGCGACTCCGCCCACCAGACCTCCCCTCGGGCTACCACGGCTCTTCGTCGATCGAGGCAGCGGCCGCGGCTACGACGTCGGGACCTGGTGGGGATGCGGGGTGGCGGCGGTAACCGTCGGCGATGGCACGGTCGAGCGCCGCCTCAGCGTCGCTCGCCATCAACGCCCGTGCCGCTCGACGGATGAGCTCTGAGCGTGAGACTCCTTCGGCACCGGCTCGCTCGTCGAGTTGGGCGAGGAGGTCGTCATCGAGTTGGATGAGCACCTGGGTTCGCATAACCATATGCTAGCATATGGTTCCTGCCGGAGCGTTCACCCGACTTTGTCGCCGTCGGGTGTCTGACCATCAGCCCAGCCCGGGCTCCTCGCGCAGCGAGGTCGAAAAGTCGTGTCGCGACCCCACTCGGCCACGGTCTGAAAAGCCGCTCCCGTGATCGGTGCTCCAGCCTGGGTGTCCTGCGACTCGCCGCATGGTGATCAGCAGGATCCCGACGAAAGGAGCTTCGATGCTCGAGCACAAGACCCGGACACGAGGTCGAGCGCACTGGCATTCGCTGCTCGCCTTCTTGCTCACGGCCTCTGTCGCCGGAGCCATGGGTGCGCTGGTGGGCTCGACGCAGGCCGGGGCATCGACGGTCCCCACCATCTCGGTGGGGTCAAGACCCAGCGGAGTAGCAGTCGACCCGGCGACCGGCACCGTCTACGTTGCGAACTCCAGCGGCAACACCGTCTCGGTGATCGACGCCTCGACGAACACCGTGACGGCCACCATCTCAGTGGGGCAAGGGCCCAGCGGAGTCGCAGTCGACCCGGCGACCGGCACCGTCTACGTCACGAACTCCACAAGCACAACGGTCTCGGTGATCGACGGGGCGACGAACGCCGTGACGTCGACCATCTCGGTGTCGGCAAGACCCGTTGGGGTCGCGGTCGACCCGACAACCGACACCGTCTACGTCGCGAACTACAACGGCAACAACTTCTCGGTGATCAACGGCTCTACGAACTTCGTGGCACACATCATCTCGGTAGGGTCGTCAGGCCCCAACGGGGTAGCGGTCGACCCGGCGACCGACACCGTCTACATCACGAACTACAACAGCAACACCGTCTCGGTGATCAACGGCTCGACGGACACACTGACGGCCACCGTCTCAGGGGTGTCCAGACCCACAGGGGTCGCGGTCGACCCGACAACCGACACCATCTACGTCGCGAACAACCTGGGCCGCACCGCCTCGGTGATCGACGGCTCGACGAACGCCGTCTCCACCGTCTCGGTCGGGACAGTGCCCGTCGGGGTCGCGGTCGACCCGGCGACCGACACCGTCTACGTCACGAACCGCACCAGTGACACCGTCTCGGTGATCGACGGCTCGACGAACGCCGTCTCCTCCACCATCTCGGTGGGGTCATATCCGAGCGGAGTAGCGGTCGATCCGGCGACCGGCACCGTCTACGTGGCGAACTACGAGAGCACAACCGTCTCGTACGCTGCCGACGGGGGCACGGCGCCGGCCAGCACACCGCCGACCATCTCTGCGCCCGAGACCTCGGCCACCGCGACGGTCGGCCAGGCGATGACGCCGGTCACGTTCAGCTCGACCGGCACCCCGACCCCGACGATCACCGAGACGGGCAGCCTGCCTGATGGTGTGAGCCTGTCCAGCTCGGGTGTGCTGTCGGGCACGCCCACCCAGTCGGGGACCTTCCCCATCACCGTGACCGCGAGCAACGGCGTCTCGCCGAACGCGACAACGTCGTTCACGCTGACGGTCGACGCACCGCCGGCCATCTCTGCGCCGGAGACCTCGGTCACCGCCACGGTCGGCCAGGCGATGACCCCGGTCAGCTTCTCTGCGACGGGGTATCCGGCCCCGGCGCTCACCGAGACGGGCAGCCTGCCTGATGGCGTGAGCCTGTCCAGCTCGGGGGTGCTCGCAGGCACGCCCACCCAGTCGGGGGCCTTCCCCATGACCGTGACCGCGAGCAACGGCGTCGGTTCCAACGCCGTCACGTCCTTCACGTTGACGGTCGACGCGCCCCCGGCCATCTCTGCGCCCGAGACCTCGGCCACCGCCACGGTCGGCCAGGCGATGACCCCGGTCACCTTCTCTGCGACGGGGTATCCGGCCCCGACGATCACCGAGACCGGCAGCCTGCCTGATGGCGTGAGCCTGTCCAGCTCGGGGGTGCTCGCAGGCACGCCCACCCAGTCGGGGACCTTCCCCATCACCGTGACCGCGAGCAACGGCGTCGGGTCCAACGCCGTCACGTCCTTCACGTTGACGGTCGACGCGCCCCCGACCATCTCTGCGCCCGAGACCTCGGCCACCGCGACGGTCGGCCAGGCGATGACGCCGGTCGCCTTCTCTGTGACCGGCACCCCCACCCCGACGTGCAGCGAGTCCGGCGTGCTGCCTGGCGGGGTGAGCCTGTCCAGCTCGTGCGTGCTCTCGGGCACCCCGAGCGTCGCAGGCACCTTCACCTTCACCGTGACCGCCAGCAACGGCGTCGGGTCCGACGCCGTCCAGTCCTTCACGCTCACGGTGACGCCGCCGCCGGCCGGTGGTAGTGGCACACCTGGTGTGCCCAGGTTCCCCGCCAGCCCCCGCCCCGGCCAGCGCCCCCCGGCGGTGACCTTCACCGAGGGGACCGGTGGGAGCTTCCAGATCCTTGCGACCGGGACGCCCACCCCGACGTGTGCGCTTACGAGGGGGTCCCTCCCGCCGGGGCTCACCTTGTCGAAGAGCTGCCTCGTCTCGGGCACTCCGAAGAAGCCGGGGACCTACGTCTTCTCGGTGACCGCCTCGAACGCGAGCGGCTCGGCCACGCAGTCCTTCGTCTTCGTCGTCCAGGCGCCCAAGGTGATCGTGGTCCACCCCTCGGGGCCTGACTACCACTTCACCGGCGTCTTGTACGGCGCCCTGCACGACCGGGTCCTGAGCCCCGTTGTCGCAAGAGCCGTGCGGATGGCGACGCGTGGGAAGATCCTCCAGACCCTCCAGTCGAACTTCGGGTTCTCGGTGCACGGCAGGCTCGGGCGGGTGCACGTCGTCATCCAGCGCGATCTGCGGACGGTGAAGGTGCCAGAGATGGTCCACGGCCAACGGCGCCTCGTCGCACGGCGCGTCTTCTTCTACGCCGGGGTGCTCGTCCTCGTCGAGCCCGCCCACCGCGGCGCGCTCGTCTTCCACTCCTTCGCCGACGTGTCGCTCACGGGAAAGCGCGTGCATGCGGTCGCGATCGGGGACCTGGTCACCTCTGTCCGGGTCCGGGTGCGGGCCAAGGTGCACGGCCGGGTGCGTCTCGTCTGGCGGGTGCGCAAGGTCGCTCACCCCCTGCGCCTTGCCATCGAGATGGCCCCGTCCATCTCGTAGGGCGAAAGCGCACCCGATCCCGTCTCGCCTGCACAGGGAAGGTGTGTCGAGAGAAAGAACCCCGCTTGGGGTGCCAACGACGCCAGAGGAGGCGTACGCCGTCTCCCGGTTCCTGCCGGAAGAGTTTGGCGGACTGAGCCACCTGCTGCGCCAGACTGTCGCACGTTGCGATCGGGACGTCGAGCTCCTGGCGGCATCGGACCGCTGGCGCCCAGGTCAGCTGGACCCGGTGTCCTACCTGCCAGGCGACGTGCCAGCCATGCGGGCGACCCTGGCCGGCACGAACTTGAACGTGACCGCGGCGATACTGAGCAAGCTCGCATCCACGCCTGCGGTCAACGTTGGACATCTCTCGGAGCTCTTCGAGCTCGCACAGCTCCACGTCGCCTCCCCGATGCTCGTCTACGAGGCGGCGCCGTTCTTCGTGTCGGGTGAGCTCGCCCTTGCCGCCGCAGCGAGCGACCGTCCGCCCGCCGGGCTCATCGACGACCTGCGCCTGCCGTTCCCGTCCGTCTGGATCGTCTTCGGCCACGACCTCGAGCTTCCGCTCGACATGTCCTGGCCCGTCGGCACCAGCTTCGAGATCCCGGCGAGCGTGAGAGAGCTGGCCGGTCCCGCCCTCGGCGCCTGGCGACGCAACATCGCCGGCGCGCTGCACGACCGGGGAGGGGCGATCTGCGGCGTCGTCGTCTTCGCCGGCGAAGGCGGCGTCGGGCTCGCCGACGACGTGATCTGGACGGTCTCTGCGAACCCGGACCCGGCCATGCCGCCGCCCCAGCACCTCGACCGCCAGCGAGGTGCGCTTTCGGGCGCCCGCTCGAGGGCGCTCCTCGCACCGGTCGTCGAGAACCTGGCCATGCTGGTGGCGACGACCCCGTGGACCGATGCGCCGCCCCGGGTACCTGGGATCGGCGAGCCGGGGAGCGACCGGTGGGTCCGGTCCCTCCGGCGAGCAAGAGCCCGGCGCCTGCTCGAGCGAGGAGCCGGCTCTGGCGTGCGGATCGTGACGGCCGTTGCGTCCAGGTCGCCAGGAGGGCGATCGGACGGCCGTCCGGCCGGCAGCGGCCGCCCGATGCCCCCGCACGCACGCCGTGGGCACTGGCGCCGATCCCGTGTAGCGACGAGGGACGCCGAGGGGCGGATCACCGGCGACGTCCACGGATCGCACGGGACTGACTGGCGCTACGTCGGGCACTGGATCCCGCCGACGTTCATCCACCCTGAGCGCTCCGGCGCGACCCAGGTCTGGCGGATCGAGCTGCCGACCGGGCAGTCGCCAGAGCCACCGGACGACGAGGTCTTGGACGAGGACCAGACTTCGGCGGAATGACCCGGCAGAGTGCCACAACCCCCCCTGTTTTGGCACTCACGAGAGCCACAACCCCCCCTATGTTGGCTTCCTCCCGGTAACATGAACGTATGCGAGACGACGAGCTGCGCCGATTGCTGAGCGGTCAGAACCCCTGGTGGAGGGCTGTTGCCGCCGGGACCGACCCAACGGCATGGGCACGAGACCACCGGCTCTTCCGCGACCGGGCGGACTACGACCTCGGCTACAGGGCAGACGTGTTCCACGACCTTGCCGTGGGCCCGGTCACCGACTCTCTCGCTGTCCTCACCGGACCGAGGCGAGTCGGAAAGAGCGTCGCCGTCCTCGAGTTGGCCGAGCACCTCTGTTCTCGCGGCGACGTCGACCCGCGCCGGGTCATCTACCTTCCCTGTGACGGCTTCACGAGCCGTGACCTCCGTCGGGTGCTCACCCTCGGACGGGACTTGACCCGCGTAGTCGACACGCCTTCCCCCGAGCGACGCGTCTGGCTTCTCGACGAGGTCACCGGTGTCCCTGGCTGGACGACAGTCCTGAAGTCCGCCCGTGACGGGACGGCATTCGGCGACGACACGGTCGTCCTCACCGGAAGCCGCCTGCGGCGCGAGGACGACGTCCAGGGAAAGCTCCTCGCCGGGCGGGCGGGGACCAGGAGCCGCCAGCGAGTTCGCATCCTCCTCCCAATGTCCTTCCGGAGCTTCCTCGCAGTCAGCCGCCCCGAGCTCGCCGTTCCTGATCCTTCCGACCCGGCAGACCTCCAGTCGCACGCGGTACGCGAGACGCTCACGAAGCTGGCGTTCGACGTGGACAGCTACGACCTCGCGTGGCAGGAATACCTGACGTGCGGCGGCTTCCCGCGGGCCGTCGGTGAGTACGTGCGTACCGGCAGCGTGTCCGAATCCTTCCTTCGCGATCTTCTCTCCTGGATCGAACGTGACGTCGACCCGGATGCCGCTCCGCAGTCGGTCCCTCGGCTTCTGGAGGAGATCGCCAGGAACATGACGAGCCCGTTGAGCATCAGGTCCATGGCAGAGGTGCGTTCGCAGTCGCGAAC
Organism: Actinomycetes bacterium; assembly: GCA_021838945.1. GTDB lineage: Bacteria > Actinomycetota > Acidimicrobiia > Acidimicrobiales > Bog-793 > JAKCCH01. The sequence continues at coordinate 45,711 of JAKCCH010000011.1, read as the reverse complement.
GGCACTTGCCTCGCTGCTGAACCGCCTCGTCGCGACCTTCGGCGCGCTGTGGGTTCCACGTCACGAAGGCGGCAGACCAGTCGACGGTGCCCAGTCGAAGATCTACCTCGTCGATCCATTGCTCGCTTGGCTGCCGACCCGATTGCGCGCCGGCCTGCGAGAACCCGAGATGACGACTCTCACGGAGTCGGCCATTGGAGTGGCCATGGCTGCGGCGATCGACCGGGTCGACGAGGGGCGGTGGCTGGCCGGCGACACGATCGGGTACGTGCGAACCGAGTCGGGGAACGAGATCGATCTTGGGCCAGTCGCTCTCCCGGCCGCTTCGGGTGCACGTACGACGGTCCCTATCGAGTCCAAGTGGGTGGACGACGGCTGGCGTTCTGAAGCGAAGGGACTCGACGGGAAGTACAAAACGGGGATACTGGCGACGAAGTCGGTTCTCCATGTAGAGCGATCCGTGTGGGCAGTGCCGGCACCGCTCGTCGCAGTGTTGCTGGGTTGACCAACCGGCGAGCGCAACCGTGTGTCCGACGCGGCGGAGGACGTCATCCGGCGGGATGACCCCGGCCGCCGCCCTCAACCCAGGCATGACGACCGGCTGCCATACTGCCGAGGTAGACGTCGTCGACCTCGCCCACGCGGTGCGCCGCAGCCTCGCCGACGGCGAGCCGGTCGGTGACGCCCTGCGTCTCGTTCGCCAGTTCATCATGGACCTGGAAGCCGCCGAGGACGGGGCGACCCTGTTCGCTCAGAATCCGCCGTCCTCCGGCGACGCTCGCTGGGACGCCCTCATCGCCGGCGTGGTGGAGGATTTCGCGCTTCACCATGGGTTGCCTGCCCCATCCTGGGTGTTCGACCCCTCCCGCTACCTCTCGAGGTGGTGGTTCGTGACCTCGTTCATCTCGATGCGACCAACGGCGATCGTCGAAACGCCTGCCGCGCTGTCCGGGCGTGGCGTCTTCATCCAGAGGGCGAGCCTTGTCAACGTCTGACCATCCCTTCGACCGCGAGACGGTGCTCGCCCGGCGGGGTGACCTCGGCCACCGCCCTCATCTAGGGCATGACGACCGCCACGCACCGTAGGGTCTCCCCGCTCACGAAGGACCAGCTGGACCAGTTGATGGTCTGGCGGTCCGAGGCGCTCGAGCGCATGCCGTACTTCGCCCGGATCCTCTACGCCTTCCGTCCCCTCGACGCGCCGGGGCTCGGCACCTTCGCCTGCGACCCCGGCTACCGGCTCTACATCGACTTCGAGGCGGTGGCCGAGAAGGGCGTCCGCTGGTGCACCGAGGCCCTCTTGCACGAGTGCGGGCACATGTACAACGACCACGCCGTTCGCTCCGTGGAGCACGGGGTGCGGGACGACGAGCGGTTCCTATGGAATCTCTCGGGAGACGCGGAAATTAACGACGACCTCGTCGTCGCGGGGTGCAAGACCATCGCCGAGAGCGGCGTGCTCCCGAGCCATCTCGAGATGGACGACCACCTGCTCGCCGAGCAGTACATGGACGAGCTCCGGCGCCAGCGCCCGCCGTCAGGTGGCAGTGCCGGTCGAGGCCAGCCCGGCGGTGATGGCAGCCAGCCCTTCGCTGGATGCGGCTCCGGCTCGGGCGGCGAGTCCGCCCCCTGCGAGCTCGACCCCGACGACGACGCGGGCGGGGCCGCTCCTGGTGCGAGCGAGGCCGAGAAGAAGGTCGTCCAGATCGCCACGGCAGCCGCCGTGCGCGAGCACGCCGCCAAGCACCCCGGCTCGACCCCGGCCGGGCTCGTCGAACGGGCCGAGATGATCCTCGCACCCTCCAAGCTGCCCTGGCGCCAGATCCTCGCCTCGTCGGTGCGCCGAGCCGCCGCGATGCGGGCGGGCGTCCACGACACGACCTACCTGCGTCCGAACCGCCGCCGTGGCCAGGTCGAGGTCGCCCCAGGGCGGCGGGCCGTCTACCCGGGCAGCTATGCGCCCGAGCCGCAGATCGTCGTCGCTCGGGACACCTCCGGGTCGATGGGGCACGACGAGCTGCAGATGGTGAGCGTCGAGGTCGAGGGGATCGCGAAGCAGCTCGGCGTGCGCGGTGAGGCGCTGCGGATCCTCGACGTCGACGTCGAGGTCGGTGCCGTGAAGGGCTATCGCGGGGTGTCGAGCCTCGAGGAGGTGGCAGGACGGGGCGGGACCGACATGGGGGCGGGCATCGCGTTCGCCGCCACGATGCGTCCCCGGCCGACCGTCGTGGTCGTCATCACCGACGGCTACACGCCCTGGCCGGACGTGAAGCCGCGGATCCCTGTCGTCGTCTGCATCGTCGGACGAGGTGACCTGTCACGGCTCGTCGAGGCGGCCCCCTGCTGGGCGACGGTCGTCGCCGTCGACCCGGACGAGGAGGCCTCGGCGGCCTGAACGGCGGGCCTGTCAGTCCTACGCCGTTGCTCGGAACGCCTCCATCCAGGATCCAGTGACAGCGGTGATGCTGCGCTCGTCGGTGTACCGACCCAGGTCACGCACGGCCAGGGCGAGGCCGTCTCCTTCAGGAGCAAAGAGCTCGATCAGATAGTTCCTCCCGAGCGCGACAGCAGAGCCGATGACCTGATCGTTGGTCCCGTCTGCAAAGGTCTTCGACACCACGCTTGGATCCGAGACCGACATCAGGCGCCACGCGTCACCGGCATCCTTCTCCTTGACTCGGTTGCGCCCACCTCTGTCACGCTCGCCGATCCGCTCCATGAGCTTGTGCGCCTTGGCGCATAGCAGCGCAGCGGGTCCGGCGACGTACGCGTCGACGGCATCGCCGGAGCCGTCGAGAGCGGCCAGCGTGCGAAGCTCCCTGTCGACGACCACCAGCTCGAGGCCGGGGGCTCGACCGATCGCTCGCTTGTTCTGCCCGGGGACCCTTGCGCCGCGTCGACCCGGACCGGCAAGGGCCTCTGGCACCAGGAGATCGAGCGCGACCCGTTCGCCGTCGATATCGATGCCCCAGATCCCCGGCCTGTCCGGGTGAGTGGTGAAGCCCGCGTCAGTAAGCGCCTGGCCGATGTCGAAGCCGACAACGGCGTACTGAGGGATGACGCAGGTGTCACCATCGGTGGTCAGCGTTGCCGGGATGGACGCGATCGACGCGGTGTGCTCGTAGACCGCCTGCGCACCGATGAGGGCAATCGCCTCACGCTGCGGGGCAAGCACCCTCAGCCCCTTGAGCAGCACGCGTCGCGCTCTCACGAGCTCGGGGGAGGCAAGCATCGTCTCATCGACGAGGCTGATGCCCTCGGCTTCCGGTCGCCAAGTGGGGGCGAACTGACCACCGGCTGGCGTCCCTGCGGGACGGCGTGGCTGGGGTGACATCAGTCGAACACCGCCTTTCGGATCATGTCCTCCGCCTGGTCTGGCATCCGGTCGTTGCCGGCGAAGCAGTCAATGGCAATCTGCCAGTACGAGGCAAGGCGCACACCGCTGTCGAGCTGCTGGACGCCCGCAGAGGTCACCTCGTCGAAGGGGATCAGCGCGACGTAGGGTCCACTACAGCTTGACTCGAGACCCGCAGCGCATGCCGCGCGCTCGACGTCGGCGACGTAGAGGTCCGTTCTCACCGCGACGGCGATCTTCGTGTACGCCAAGGCGGCGAAGGCTCCGGTGAGCGCCCAGGGCTCACCTGCCGCGTTGAGGTCTCGGGCGATGGCCTTCCAGCCACGGTCCACGAACAGCCGGGCGCCCGGGCGCCTGCCGAGCTCGGCCTGCTGGGCTGCCCTGACGCAGAGCTCGTTGACACGCTCTTCCTTGGTCCTCGCCCGCAGGAGCCCAGCAGCCTCCCAGCGGCGGAACCACTCGTCCGAGCCGAGGGTCGCCGGGATCTCGAGCTCAGGCTCGAGCACGCGTCGCGCCGCTCGGACGGCGTCGACGTCGACGTTCGGTCGTAGCCCGTCGCCGTAGCGAAAGCCACAGGCAACAAGGACTCGTTCGAGGGTCGCGATGGTTGGATCGAGCTCGCCTCGTTCGATCCGGCTGACGGTGGAGGTGGAGACACCGGCAACGGCCGCGGTCTGGCGCTGGCTCAGCCCGCTGAATGCCCGGGCTCTGGCCAGCAGTCGAGCAACGTCGGTCATGGGTGTGAGCGTAGCACCAAGATATCAGATACGCAACATAAAGCGGATATGCCTTGTCTACTTGTATCGTCGAGCCCAGGTGTCGGAGCGACCTGCGCCGCCGCCCTCATAGTCACCATGCCGATCGACGTCGCAGCCATCCGCCCGAGGTCCACCCGCCAGGAGCCCGAGCCCGCCGGCGCAGCATCGAGCTCTGGGCCACCCGAGCCCTCGGCCACCCCGCTCGTGCCCGGCTCCCCGGTCGCAAAGGCGCTCGCTGCCGTCTGGTCCGGCGCGTCCGTGACCATCGTCAACGCCCCGCCCGGGTCGGGCAAGACCCAGGGCGTGGTGAGCCTCGTGGCCCAGCTCAGCGAGCACGCCGGGCTTCGTGTCCTCGTCCAGGTCGTCACCCGCAACCAGGGCGTCGCCCTCGCCCACCGCCTCGTCGAGCAGATCGCACCCAGGCACGTCGAGATCGCGATCAGAAACGTCGAGCCGGGCTCGCTCCCAGCCGGCCTTTACAGCGGCGCCCGGAGCGCCAAGGTCGAGCCCGCCCGTGTCACCGTGAAGACGGTGGCGTCCTGCGCGATCCGCCCGCCGTCCGACTTCGACGTGGTCGTCGTCGACGAGGCGTACCAGGCCACCTACGCCGACATCGCGCTCGGGGCTTCGCGTGCACCCCAGATCGTCTGCGTCGGCGATCCAGGCCAGATCGGCCCGGTCATCACGATCGACACCTCGATCTTCCAGCACATGGCCGACGCCCCGCACCGCCCCGCGCCCGAGGTCCTCACCGGCTTGAAGGACGCCAGATGCTTCTCGCTCGACAAGACCTTCCGGCTCGGCCCGGCCAGCGCTGCGGCCATCGCTCCGCTCTACAACTTCCCGTTCACCTCGGCTGGCGTGCCGCGACGCCTCGTCGGGGCCGGGGAGGCCAACCGGGGGCGCCCCTACGGCGAGATCGAGGCCATCGAGATGCCGCCGGCCGCTTCGCCCGACGACCTCTCGGTGCTCCGGGCGATCGTCGATCGTGCCTGTGAGCTGGTGCACACGCGGCTGTACTGGCCCGACCCTGCCGGCAGCGAGAATAAAGAGGCCACCCGGCACGTTTCCGAGTCGGACATCGCCGTCGTGCTGGCCCGCAACTCCCAGGTCTCCATCGTGAAAGGCCTCCTCGTCGAGCGAGGGCTCCCCGAGGTGATCGTGAGCACGGCGGACCGTATCCAGGGCGCCGAGTACCCGATCATCGTCGCCCTCGACCCTCTCGTCGGCGCGAGCAGGACAAACGATCACGCGCTGTCGAACGGGCGGCTGTGCGTCATGGTCTCCCGGCACACGACGCATCTCTCCTGGTTCCACGACGCCGCCTGGCGCAAGGCCCTCGCCGGGCGCTCGATCACCGCTGTGCGGGGGCGGGCGGTGCGTGAGGCGCTCGTCGGGCACGAGGCCACCTGCACCGACGGCCACGACCGGCTCACCACCAGCCATGTCGCCTGACCGCCACTCGCAGCGCTGGCTCGTCGACGTGCTCGTCCTCGCAGACGTCGGGACGTTCCTCGCCGAGCTTCACCGACTCACGAGCCACATGGAGCTCGTCGTCGATCGCCTGGCCGACATCGTCGTCGCCGAGGGCAGCCCTTCTGGCCACGATCCCGACCTGCGGGCCTGGCTCATCTGCCTGCTCGCCGACGAGGTAGAGCGCTCGGGTCGCCCGCCGGCGGTGATCGACCTTCACGAGCTGATCACCGGGGTGCTGTTCGACCGGCAGGCCGAGCTCGAAGCCTGCCTCGACCCTGCGGTGGGTGCAGGCGTCCTCTCCCGCACAGCGGCCGGGCTGCTGGCCGCGATGGTCTTCCCCGCGGCCTGCCGGGCACGAGCCGACGGCTGTGTGCCCCTCTCCTGGCAGGGGCTTCGGATCTTCGACCACGAGCTCCGCCGTCTCGGCGAGGCGCTGCTCGGCGTGCAGCTGGACGGGGATGCCCCGTTCCGCCTGGTGTGCGCCGGCGATCTCGACCCCGCCGGGCTCGCCGGCAGCCGGCGCATCGTCTTGCACCTGCTCGAGCTGGCCCGGATGACGAGCCGCTCGGGCAATCACGGCCTCGTGATCGTCCCGAACTTCGACGCCTCGGACGAGATCCCGGAGGTCTCCGGGCTGCCCGAGTCGGCGTGACTCCTCCCCGCCCTGAAGGGCGGGGCTTCTCGGCCCTGCCCTGGCGAGGTTCGGCTGCGCTGTTCACGCAGCTCTGCTTTCGTCTCGACCAGCCCGGGTAAGAGCTGGGGCTACTCGCTTCACGGATCCGCCTGCCTTGCGGCGACTTGGCTTGCGCCTGCCCTTGCTGTTCACCGCCGGTCCAGCGGCATCTGCTGCATACAGCTTCGCTGCTCTGCGCTCGATGTTCACCGACGCCACCTTGTCGGCGTGCCCCTGATAGCCACACCACACGCAGGCGAACACGCGCCCACACCCGGCGCGATTGGCCGGGTCGGCCTTCTCGCAAGCAGGGTTTGGGCAGGTGTAGGACGTACCGCGTGGTGGAACTGGAACCAGCGTCGATCCGAGCTTCGGGCACTTGTACTCGAGCTGGCGACGTCGCTCACCGGGGGCGTTGTCCAAGATGCCCCGGTTGAGGCCAGCTTTCTGGGCGACGTTGGTGCCAGGCTCCTCGGCCGTCCCCTTGGCGGAGGCGGTCATGTTCTTCACCAAGAGGTCCTCGATGCCGACGATGCCGTGGCTCTTGGCGAGGTCGGTCGTGAGCTTGTGGGTGAAGTCGTTGCGCCTACAGGCCTCACGGGCCTTGAGCGCGGCGATCTCATTGATGGTGTGGCGCAGGCGATTGGAGTACCGGCCGTCGTTGTGGCGCTTCGCGTAGGTGATCTGGCGAGCCTTTCGCCGCTCCAAGCCGAGAAGTCTCCGCTTCTCTCCCTCGGTGAGCGTCGGAGGCATCAGCCGGGGCTCGGATTCGTCCGAGCAGTACGCAGAGCAGGCGACTCCGAAGTCGACACCGACTGGAGCGAGCCCGTTCTTCGGTGCACGTTTGTCCTTGCACGCGACCCCGAAGCTGACGGACCAGCCGCGCCCTGGCGAGAAGCGTACGGTCAGATTCCGCACCTCGCCGTCGAGGGGGCGGTGGCGGCGGAACCGGACCCAGCCGATCTTCGGCAGCCACACCTCGGACCACTTGCGCCCGAGGTGGCGGACATCGCTCGCCTGGCCAGGGAGCGAGAAGCGAAGAACAGAGCCCCGCTTCTCGAGGGTCGGGCGCTGCGCAGGGTGCTCGGGATCGAGCCAGCTGGCATAGGCGGCATCGAGCGCTCTTACGACCTCGTTGGCCGCCTGGCGTGGGAGGTCCTCCACCCAGTCGTGCTGGGCTCGCATCTCGTCGACGAGCACGGAGGACGGATCTGCCTTCAGGTGCAAGGACTCGGCAAGGCGGCGGTCGGCAAGGAGGGTGTTCCAGATGCCCCTGCGGGCGTGACCCCACTGGCGGAGCCGCTCGGCAACCTCGTCCGAAGGGTGCAGGCGGTAGGTACGTCCAGCGTTCGCCTTCGCCCCCTTGCTAGCAGCACGCCTCTTCGCCATCGCATCACAGTATACTTGGTTGGTGTATCAATCATCGGCTATTCGGCAAGGGCGACACTGCGTTTTTCTACTGCATGCTCACTTGGTGTTCGTGACCAAGTACCGCCACAAGGTCTTTTCCGCCCGGCATCACCGCCGCATGGAGGAGATCATGGGCGATGTCTGCGCAGACTTCGGCGCTCACCTCGCGGAGTTCAACGGCGAGGCCGAGCACGTCCATCTGCTCGTGAGCCTCCCCCCGACGGTGGCCGTCTCGCGGCTCGTGAACAGCTTGAAGGGGGTCTCCTCGCGTCGGCTCCGCCAGGAGTTCCCCGAGCTCGAGCGTCACTACTGGCGAGCCAAGCGCCTATGGGCGGGTTCGTACTTCGCCGGCAGCGTGGGAGGTGCTCCGCTCGAGGTGTTGCGCAGCTACATCGAGAGCCAGAAAAGGCCCGCCTGAGGTCGTCGCAGCCAGGCGTTGCGGCGATTCATCACCGCCCTGAAGGGCGGTGCACTCTCACCTGTCCTTCGGTAGCCGGACAAGGAGGCGGCCGCATTGCGCGGGACTCCGCCCGCCGCCGCCCTCAGTGTTGTCATGCACCGGATCCCACCCTTCGACGTCGAGGGCGGCACCCGCCCCTGTGAGAGCGACCTCGTCTCCCGCTCTCCGGGCCAGGTCGCAGAAGGGGGCTCCCCGCTCCTTCGCATGAAGGCGCCCACCTGTTCCTTCGACGGCTCTGGCGAGGCCTTCGTGTACCTGGCGGGCAAGCGCCTTGCGATGGCCGACCTGTCGGTACTCGGCACCATCAACGACGCCGTCACGAACGACGTGGCCGCTCGTGTCGGCACCTGGCGTCCCGGGGTGATCTTCGCCGACCGTACGGCGCTCGCGGCGACGATGAAGGTGCTCGGCGGCTCGCCGGCCGGCGGGGCGAAGGCTCGGGCGATCGCCTACCTCTGCCGTCTGCCGATGAACGGCCAGTACGCCGTGCTCACCGACGCCCTCGCGATGCGCTTCGTGCCCCCTGGCCCAGCCAATGCGCTTTCGACCTGGCGTGCGGCCTTCCACCTCGAGGGACTCCCCACGCCCGAGCTGCTCGTGCGCCTGGCGAAAGAGGCGGCCGCCGGCGAGACGGAGGTCATTTCCGACGCCATCTCGAATCTCCGTCATCACGGCAAAGAAGCCATGATGCACCTCTTCGCGGGCCGCTCGAAGGCGATCGACGCCTACAAGGCCGTCACCCGCCACGGCGATCTCTGGGCGGCGGTCCAGCACACCGACCCGCTGCTGCGGACGGCCTACCTGGACAGCGGCGACACCGTCGCCGCCGTCCCGTTCAAGCCGCTCGGCGGGCTCGTCGAGTGCCGTGTCTCCACGCCGTTCAAGATCCGCCCCGGCTCTGCGGTCCTCGTCTGGCGCGACGGCGAGAGCGGGCTGCCGGCCACCCTCGTCGCCCTCGGCTTCGACCCCGAGGCCGAGTGCCTGACGGCGAAGTTCGCACCGCCTGCGACCGGCAAGCGGCGCCGGAACGGCTACGACGCCCTCTTCGACGCCACCGTGGGTCGGGGACAGAGCACCACAGAGACGTTCTACGTCACGACCCAGCCCTTCACCGGCTCGGCTCCCCCCGGGGGCGGCAGGGGGCACCAGGGCAGCTGGTCTTCCGGCCGCAGCGTCACCCGAGAGCTGCCGCTGTTCGTCTCCCTCGCAGCCGTAGCGCAGCCGCAGGGCTCTTCGGAGTGAGACCTCATCATGACGATCGAGCACGACGAGGGTGACGCCCATCTGTCCGAAGAGGACTACTGGGCACAGATCAAGGCCTACAACGCCGACGGCTCCTACGCGTACCCGCCGCCGCCCATCAACGCCGACCAGGTCTTCGACTTCTGGACGTACGTCTTCGTGCCCGACGACGTGCTGCGCATGGTCCAAGCACGCGACGAGAAACGGCACAAAGAGATGGAGACGCAGCTCCACGAGCTGCACCACACGCGTCGCTACCGCGAGGAGAGGACGCGCATCTACACCATCCGGAGCATCTGGCGCCCTCCGCTCTCGCCCGAGCTGCTCCAAGCAGAGGTCGACGCGCTCGCTCGGACCCGCAAGTACCGGCGTCACCCCGAACGTCTCGAGCAGACCGAAGCGATGCTCGATCTCCGGCTGGCGATCGAGCGGACGGATTCCCTCGTCTCCTCGGTGCCACCGAGGAGGATCCCCGCCGAGCAGGTTCGCACGGCCGCCCGTGTCGGCATGCTCATCTACAACGCACAAGAGCTGCGAGACGGCGAGCGCAGGGCGCTCTGGAGCTTCACAGTGCTCTTCATGGGCGAGCGCCAGACGATCGCGGCCCTCTACCGCACCTGGCGCCCCGATCTGATCGTCTAGTCGACCTAGAGTCCGAGACCGCTCAGCAGCGGATGCTCGATACCCCAATGCGCTGAAGCGACGCCGGCCGGCCGCTGCTTGCCCCACTGCTCACCCACCACAGTGCTGTCGCAAACAGTGCCGGTGCGGACGTACCGACCGACCTGCCGATGGTCGGGGAGATCGAGGTGACCGCGCACCATCGAGCTCTCTGAGGCCGAAGCAGGGCCCAGTCGACGGCTGCGCCCGCCTTGATGGCGAGGAGCGCACCGTTGGGCAGGAAGATCGTGTCGGGTCCCAAACCGCCAATTGCGCCAATTGTGAAGGGCGGCGTCGGCAGCGCCACGTCCGACCAGTCCTTGCCGCCGTCCGTCGAGCGGAGCATGGGATAGGAGGCAGCCGCGTTTACGAAGAGCTCGCTCGACGGGCCGGTTGCGACGAGCGACGAGGAGGTGCAGCCGTCCACGGCGACGGGCCATGTGGGCAAACGCCACCTCTTCCCGCCATCGGTCGAGATCAGGACCCACTCGGGAGCTCCGTTCATCGCACAGTTGACGGGTACTGCCGAGCCGAACCTCGTACAGGGTTGCCCCTGCGGACACGCCAATGAGGAGGTCGCCCACGTCCCCGTCGCTGTGTCAAAGGTCTCCACGATCGGTGGGGTCACCTTCGACGTGTATCCACCCCTCGCACCTGTCGACCCAGGCGTGTAGAGGGCGACGACGCGATCGTCTTGGTAATGGAAGCCGCCGAAGCCTGTGACATGAGCACCCGGAGGCGCAGGCACGAGCGTCCAGCTCCCCCCGCCATCGGTCGTCTCGAGCGCGACGTACCCGGCGACCGTTCGTGTCGGCACGACCGCCACACTGAAGGCTGCGAACAGCGCAGGGCCTGATCTCGGGATCGCGACGTCGTGGCACACCACTGTCTTGGCAGCCAGGTCGTAGCCGATGCCCCCGCTTCCGAGCAGGCCGTAGCCGATGCCCGCGTCGGCGATCGCCGCAGGAACGCCCGCCGTCGACACGTTGCCGAGCCCCGCACCCTTCGAGTCGACAAGGCCGATCAGGCCCTGCCCGCACCATGCGATCCGACCCGGCGCAGCGGGATTGGCAGAGACCGGCGCCGGGCCGTCGGACTGCTCTCCGAGGACTTCGAGCTTCCCCAAGCTCGCGAGCGTCGGTGCGGCGCGGACTGTGAGGTTCGCCTGCCCGTAGCGCAGGGTGAGGCCGCCCTTGGGCGCTCGACGAAGGGCAAGCGCTGGGCCCTTCGTACTCCCCGGCAGCACTTCGAGACTCAGGAGATTGGACGTGAGCGGGACGAAGCCGCGCACGCGCACGGCCTCTGCGGGCATGGCTGCGTCGCGGCGGAGCTGGAGGTAGATGCACGCGGTTGGAGTCCGCGACGTGCAGAGACGCCGCCGGGTGCTGCGGGGCACCACGAGGTGGAAGATGGCCGATCCTTCCGTGCTGCCACAGGCCTTCGAGACGACGACGCAGTCGATGCCGACCTGGTAGTTCCCACTCACGAGGGGCGCGATCCGGTACTTCCCGACACGTGCGGCGACAACCCAGGGCGCGGCCGGGACCCTGAAGTGCTCGACGAACGTCGTCGGTGACGTCCAGTGCTTGGCCATCGTGTACTGGAGGCCGTCTGCACAGCCATCCCAGCAGACCACGCCGTATGTTGTGGCGATCCGTGCTCGAGTGGGGACCGTTCCCGCCACCGTGACCCTGGTCCCCGGGCCTCCCCTCGTCGGTTCGATGGTGAGGCGAACCCTTGTCTCGGGCGGAGCGAGGCGCGCCTGGCGGGTGAACCTTGGGATTGTGAGGGCCCCGGTGACGACGACGTGGTAGCGGCCGGCCGAGAGTGGGCCGACCCGCAGGCAGCTCGTGAAGGTGCCGTCAGGCAGCGGGTTGAACATCGACCCGGTCGGTGTGGCGGGACAGGCGGCGGAGGATCCGAACGGCACGGACGGGTGATGCGAGACCGACGAGGCGACGGAGGACCGAGGTTGCTTCTGACCCGGCCTATGACCGCGCGGGCCCGCCGGAGGTGGCGAGCCGGCGACGACGACGGCTCCTGCGACGAGACCGGCCGCCATGCAGACGGCGAGCGCGCAAAGGGCCCAGCGCCGCCGCTGGCGCCGCCGCGCCTCCCGCACCACGACCTCGGGCTCAAGAGCCGGTGCCTTGTGGACGGGAGGATCAGACGTCAGCATATGGTGATACTATACATGTCACCATGTTGGATGCCGAGGTCGAGCGGAACGGAGATGCTCCGCTGCACGAGCAGGTCGCGGCTGCGATCCGGCACGACATCAACGCCGGGGAGGTCCGTCCCGGCGGACGCCTCCCTCCGGCGCGCGACATGGCCGCGGTGCTTGGTGTTCATCCCAACACCGTCCTGCGGGCCGTTCGGATGCTCCGCGACGAGGGAGTGCTGGAGTTCCGGCGTGGTCGCGGCATCACGGTCGCCGGCGAGCCTGCGCACGGCATCGTCGTCGCACAGGCTGTCGAGCTGCTCCGCCTCGCCCGCCACTGGGGTCTGCGGCGTGAGGACGTCGTGGCCCTCATTGAAGGGCTTCCGTAGTCCGTTGTCGGGACCAGAGTGCCCGACGCTCGGGCACTCTATGTCGAGTCGAGGCCCGTCTCGTCTTGGGCGTCCAAGCGCGCACGGACGTCGGGGGGCACCTCGTCTTGGTCCGCCGGTCGGTTTTGGGAGCCGGTTGCCGACAAATCGCCCTTCGGGACCGGGGCGAGACGCCGTGTCGCTTCGTGGTGGACCTGATCGGGCGCCGGGCAGCCGAGCTCGATGCCCGGATCGCCGAGCTTCGGGCGCTGCGCGACGAGCTGTCGAGCCTCCACCGGCGGGCACGACGCCTCGATCCGAGTCGATGCGACCCGAGACTCGTCTGTCACGTCATCGACCAAGGAGGCTGACCGCCGGGCTCGCCCGAGCGCGTCGGCGCCCCTGCAGGGACGGCTGGACGACTGCACGCCGGCCGCTCGTACATCGCTCACCATCCGATGCTCGTCGGCACGAGCTTCCCGCGCCGGGCGAAGGCGAGGTAGGCGCGCTCGAAGCCCATCTTGGCGACGAGCCAGGAACGGCCTTCGGAGACCGTCGGAATGCGGTTGCGGGGCGGGCGGACGGGGTCGACGGCGAGGTAGGCGGCGCGGTCGCCCATGTCGAGGATGCAGCGGGCCGACAGCTCGGCCCTGGGGGCTTCGTGGCCGTCGAGGCGCGCCGAGAGGTCGACGGCGGCGATCCTCGCCATCTGCTCGGTCATGTGGCCGGTCTTCGGGAAGTTGACGGCCACCGGGGTCTCTCCGACGGGGGGGAGGGCGACGGCGACGCCGACCGCGTACACGCCCTCGGCCGAGGTGTGGCGGTAGTGGTCGTCGACGGGCACGAAGCCCTTCGGGTTCGTGAGCCCTTCGCTCGCAGCGACCGCCGCGGCGCCGGCGAGGGGCGGGATGACGATCGAGCACACCGAGGGCGTCGGGGCCGCGTCGGTCGTCTCGACGGACTCCCCGGTGACCCGGGTGATCGCGACCGAGGTGCGATAGGCGATGTCTCGCTCTTCGAGGGCGGCCTCGAAGAGCTGGCGGATGGTGCCGGCGCCACCCATGCCCATGTGGCCGAGGAACGGCTCGGGCGTGAGCAGGCTCATGGGGACCTGGTGGCGAAGCCCGCGGCGCCGGAGCAGGTGGTCAAGGCAGAACGCGAGCTCGTAGACCGGGCCTATGCAGCTCGCTCCCGGGGCCGCGCCGACGACGACCGGTCCCGGCTCGGCGAGGAGGCGCCGGATCGCCTGGGCGAGCTCCTCGGTCTCCGGTGCCGACATCGGCGAGTGGCCGGGGCCGTCGAAGGGCCCGAGCCCAGGGACGGCCTCGTTCGCGCTGCGGTGCCCGGTGGCGACGACGAGGAAGTCGTAGGGGTGCTCGCCCGCGTCCGACGCGATCACCTTGGCGGCGGTGTCGATGTGGGTGACCGTCTCGTTCGCGAAGCGGACCTGCTTTCGGGCGAGGGGGGTCGCGAGGGGGAACGAGATCTGCTCGAGGCGCCGCCGCCCGGTCGCCACCCAGGGGAAGGAGGGGACGAAGCGGAACTGGTCGTCCCTGGAGACGAGCGTGATCTCGGCGCGCTCGGGGCTGAAGCGTCGGCGGAGCTCGTAGGCGGCGGTCAGTCCGCCGAAGGAGCCGCCGACGATCACGATGCGCACGGTGCCCATCAGAAGCTCACCACCTTGTCGGCCCAGATCGTCCAGTCGGTCGCCTCCTCCAAGGTGGAGCGACGGGCACCGCCGGCGAGCAGCTCGTCGGCGAGGCCCCGGGCGTCCATGCACGTGCCGCAGCAGCCGATCACCCCGCCGTGGCGGACGACCGCGGTGACCATGCGGTCGATGTGGTAGTAGCCGTCGGGGACCTTCTGGTTCCTTATCGCGCAGCCGACGGCGTCGCCGAAGCAGAACACCCGCACCTCGACCCCCTCGCGCTTGGAGAGCGCGCCGGCGAGGCGCAGGCCGTTGTAGGAGCGCTCGGTGCCATAGGGCGGGTCGTTCAAGACGACGAGGATCTTCATGGGGGCGTTCCTTTGCTCGTGCTGGGACTGGTCGGAGACGGCGTGGTGGCGACAAGGGCCAGATGCGCGCCGGCGAGCAGCTCGGCGGCCGCTTCGATCTCAGCCCGGGTGGGTGCCGCGACCGGGCGAGAGCCGCACCGCGCCGAGGGCAACCTCGGGGGCGGCACCCATGACGAGCAGGGTCGTGTTCTCGGTGTGCTCGCCGGCGTGGCAGGCGGACCCGGTGGACGCCGCGAGCTGGGGGACCCGGGCAAGGACGTCCGTGCCGAGGACGCCGGGGAACGAGACGTGGGTTTGTGGTCGAGGTAGACGGCCTCGTCGGTCGCCGCGGCGCTCATCGGCGACGGCCCGGCCTCGCCTCGTGCCCGTTCGTCGGTGCCGTGGCTGGCGTGTCGCGCCCCGAGCGGCCTGCTGGGGCGGTGGCGACGGGGAGGCCGGCCTGGCGCCACTCGGGAAGCCCGTCTTCCAAGCAGCGCGCTCGCAGCCCTCGGGCACGAAGGGTCGCGACGGCTTCGGGGGCGAGGAGGCACAGGGGCCCCCGGCAGTAGGCGACAACCTCGAGGCCGGGGTCGAGCTCGCCGAGGCGGGCCTCCAAGTGCTCCAACGGCAGCGAGACCGCCCCGGGGATGTGCCCGGCTGCGTACTCCTCGGCCGGGCGGACGTCGAGGACGACGACCTCACCGGACCGGACGCGCTCGAGCAGCTCGGCACGGGTCACCCGCTCGGCGCTGTCGCTGCCCGCCCCGATGGCGCGAAGGATCTGGTCGACCTCCGCCAGGCGTGCCCGGCCGAGGTCGCCGAGCGCGGCGACGAAGCGGCACACCTCCTCGCCGGCGGCGCGGTAGTAGACGCGGGTCCCCTCCCGGCGGGTCTCGACCAGGCGGGCCTGGCGAATCACCTGCAGGTGCGCAGACGCCGTCGTGAGCTTGAGCCCCGCCGCCTCGGCCAAGGTCTCGACGCTGCGCTCGGCCTGGCAGAGCAGGTCGAGCAGCTCGATGCGCTTGGGGTGCACGACTACCTTGCCGATGCGCGCCAGCTGCTCGTAGACATCGGCGCTTCCGGAATCATGTTCCATAAATCTATGGAATAGTAGCGAATACACGTCGTGTGCGTCGCGGAAGTTGGACCACGAGGAGGCCACGTGCGGACCAAAGCCAACCCGGCTGCACAGGCCTTCGAGGACCTCGCCGACCGCTACGACGCCTGGTACGACACCGCGGCAGGACGGGTGCTGTTCGACCTCGAACTGGGCGCCCTGCGGCCACTGTTCGACGGCACGTCCCGCCCGCGGCTCGAGGTCGGGGTCGGCTCGGGACGCTTCGCCGCCGCACTCGGCATCGAGGTCGGCCTCGATCCTGTGGAGGCGCCGCTGCGTCTCGCCAAGGCGCGCGGCGTGCGCGTGCTGCGCAGCGTCGGCGACCAGCTCCCGTTTGCCGACACCACCTTCGCTGCCGTCGCGCTCGTCGTCACGCTCTGCTTCGCCGAGAACCCGGCAGGCGTGCTCGCCGAGGCGGGCCGCGTCCTTCGACCCGGCGGCCGTCTCGTGGTCGGTCTCGTCCCGCTCGACAGCGCCTGGGGCCGTTCCTACGGAGAGAAGGGCCGCGCCGGCCACCCGTTCTACCGCCACGCTCGCTTCCAGAGCCTGCCCGAGCACCGCCGGATGCTTGCTACGGCTGGCTTCCGGCTTGTCGAGGCTCGCTCGACCCTCTTTCAGGCGCCGAGCGACGAGCCCGTCGTCGAGCCGGTGCGCGGCGGTGCGGTCGCCAGAGCCGGCTTCGTCGCGCTCTCCTTGCAGCGGGAAGACGCTGGCGCTGGGTGACCACGCCGCGTGATGTCATCTGCCGGCAGCGGTTCAACGAGATCCGAGGCACGGGTGCTTCTCCCTGCCCAGGACAGCCGCCAACAAGACCGAGCAGCACGCGTCCGGTACCGAAGGCGCCAGTCGAGCCGACCTTGGCTGGCCGGAGGGCGGGTTCAGGACATCGAGGAGGCGACCTCGCGCTGGCACCAGGCGTAGAGCGAGTCGTAGACGAACGAGCCGCGCTCGCAGAGGAGCTGGTCGTCCGCTTCGACGTCGAGGCCGCCGACACCGATGGCCTCGAGCCCGGCTCCGAGGGGGTCCGAGCCCGAGTCGGCGGCGATGTCGGCGGCGTGCACGATCTTGGCGAGCCGCACGAGCGCGGGGTTGTCGCGGGCGAGGTCGAACTCGTCGATGAGCACCTCGAAGCTGCACTTGTTGTCGCGGTGGGTGAACTCCGCTCCCGGTGCGTCGAAGGTGCGCGCACCCTCACTTCCGGCTCGTTCGATCACCTCGTCCGCGGGGACGTAGATGATCGCCGCGTCGGGGTCGATGAAGCGCCGAATCAGCCAGGGGCACGCGATCCGGTCGGTCTTCGGGCGGGCACGGGTCATCCACTTCATGTCGTCGCTCCTTCGTTCATGCGGTTGTTCATGTGCTCGCTCCTTTGGCTCGCATCGCAGGGACCGCGGGGCGACCGTCGTCTTCGGGAAGCGGGACGCGCCGGAACCACAGCCACAGGCTGACGTCGTAGATGCCCTTCAACGCTCCAGAGATGAGGAAGGGTGCGCCGAGCGTCAGGCCCTGCGCCGCGCCCGCGAGCAGTGGACCGAGCGGGCGCGCGAGGAGCCGGGCGAGTCCGGTCGTGCTCGCGGCCTCCGTCCGGTCCCGGGCCGGGACGAGAGCCATGACGTAGGCGTTGCGCGTCGGGACGTCCATCTGCGACAGGGAGGCACGAAGGCAGAGCAGCACCGCGGCGACCGGCAGGGTCGGGGCGAAGGCGATGGCGGCGAGGAAGCCGTTTGACGGCAGATGCGTGAACACCATCGTCGAGAGCAGCCCGAACCGCTCGCCGAGGCGACCGGCCACCATCATCGAGGCCGTCTGGAGCACTCCGATCCCGAGGAAGATCATCCCGATCGAGAGCGTGCTCGCTTCGAAGCGGGCGGCGAGCCAGTAGGCGACGAATGCCTGCACCGTGAAGCCTGCTCCGAACGAGTCGAGGGCGAACAGCGCCGAGAGCCGGTGCACGATCCGGCGGGTCTCGCCGCCGGCGGGCCGCTTGGCGATGGCCGGCGCGGGCGAAGCGCTCGTGACGTCGATCGCGGCGTGCTCGACGCGAGCGGACAGCCCCCAGGCACACGCTGCCCCGAACAGCGCCAGCGGGATGATGGGGAGGAAGCTCGACCGACCGGTCGCACCAGGGCCGACGAGCTGGAGCAGCCCGGCACCGAGCGCGCCCAGCGCGCCCGTCGCGGTGCCGACCGCGCCGTAGCGGCTGAAGGTGCGCAGTCGCCGCTCCTCGGTGACGGCGGTCGTGAGCATGACCTGTTCCAGCGCACCGAAGGGGCCCGAGTCGATGATCTCGCCCGACAGTGCTCCGGTCAGGCTGACGACGACGAGCAGCCACCACCACGGCGAGAGCACGAGGACGAGGCCCGCCGTCGACTGGGCGAGGTAGCCGGCGAGGTAGCAGCGCCGGCGACCGGCACCGTCGGCGAAGCGGCGCACCCCCAACAGGGCGAACGCCGCACCGCCGAGGACGGCACCGAGCACCAGGCCGACCTCGATGCCCGGCAGTCCCTGGTGGTGCAGCTCGACGCCGAGGACCACGGCGAAGTACCCCGACGCGAGTCCCCGAGCGCCGCGGGCGAAAAGGATCCGGTGGAGGTCCCCGTCGTGCCCGGAGCGGCCGTGCGCTCCGATCACAGCCCGTAGACCCACGCCTGGCCTGCTGCAGGCAGGAAGGCGTAGAGCCTCCCGCGCTCTTCATCGAGGGCGGCCGTCTTGGCGCCGGCGCCCGTGGTGATGGCCCCGCGCATGGCGCGCTCGTCGAGGTCTACGACGTGCAGGGTCGGCGGGTCGCCGACGCAGACGTACGCGCTGGCTCGTCGGGCGTCGACGAGGACGACGTCGGGCTCGCCAGCGAGCGCGACGGCGTGCAGCTCGTGACCCGAGCTCGGGTCCACCCAGCGCAGCGACGCGTCGTCGCAGGCGACGAGCAGCACGCCTCGCTCGGCGTCGAGGCCGAGGCCGTGCGGGCCGATGGTCTCGAGCGGGAACCAGCCGACCGTGGCAAGGTTCGCGGCGTCGAGGGCGATGACGCCGGCGGGATCCTTCACGTTCACGTAGAAGTGGCCCGAGCACGCGTCGTGGACCGCCCAACGGGGGCGACCGGGGAGCGCGACGGTGGCGAGCGCCGACCCACCCAAGTCGACGAGACGAGCAGTGTGCTCGCTCGTGTCGGCGACGAGCAGCCGGGCTCGGTCGGGATCCCATGCCAAGCCGTTCGGCGCGGGACCGACCGGGAAGCGGCGCAGCAGCCTGCCGCTTGCGCCGTCGAGGACGAGCAGCTCGCCCGAGCCGCGCGCCGCTGCGACGACCCCCTCGCCGACGGCGAGCACGCCGCTCCCGCCTGCGCACCCCGCAATGCTGTCGAGATGGCTCGCTCCCGGTCCGTCGAGGACCTCGACCTGGTCGAGCGCGGTGTTGGCCAGGTAGACCCGGCCACTTCGCAGGTGCACGTCGGCGTGGTCGTAGTCGCCGCGTGATGGCAGCTCCACCGTCGCGATCCTCGTCAACCCCACACGTGTCCTCCCGTAGCGCCGTCACCGACCGACGTCTGCGATGAGTGTAACCATGGTTTCACAGCGCGACAAGGGTCAGGCTACGCTGCTCGGATGGCCGGGGAGCGCTCGTGGGTGATGCTCGTCTACCGTCTCCCGCGGGAGCCTTCGACGCCCCGCATCGGCCTGTGGCGTCGACTTCGCCAGCTCGGGGCGGTCCGGCTCGTGGACGGCGTCGCCATGCTCCCGCACACCGCGCGCAGCGAGGAGCAGCTCGAATGGCTGGCGGCCGGCATCGTCGAAGCAGGCGGGGAGGCCAGCGTGTGGACCAGCCGCCCGACGACGACCCAGGTCTCGGCCCTGCTCATGGAGCGCATGGGCGCAGAGCGCGCGGCTGAGTACGAGGCGCTCGTCCGCGAGGCCGACGAGGCGGCACGGACCAGCGGTGCCTCACGGGCGCGGGCGCGCTCGAGGCTCCGGAGGCAGCTCGAGCAGGTCCGCCAGCGTGACTTCGTCGCTCCGCCGGCGCGCGAGCGTGCCGTGCAGGCGATCGAGGCGCTCGCCTCTGATACGCGCGAGGAGCGAACCGCTGTCCCGAGTCGCACTGGACCGATCGCCACCAGGCCGGAGCAGCCCTGATGCGCTGGGTGACCCGGGCCCACTGCCACATCGACCGGATCGCCTGCGCCTGGCTCATCCGCCGGTTCATCGACGCCGAGGCGGCGTTCTCCTTCGTCGAGGACCGCGCTGAGCTGCCGAGCCACGCGATCGCGTTCGACGTCCCCGGCGTCGAGCTCTCCCACCACGGGCCGGACTGCACCTTCGAGACGATGCTGCGCCACTACGGGTTGGACGACCCCGTGCTCTGGGATGTCGCGAGGATCGTCCACGAGGCTGACCTCGCCGACTCGCGCTTCGACGCTCCAGAAGCACCGGGCCTCGACGCAGTGACGCGCGGGCTGTCGTTCGTGCTCGCCGATCCCGAGCTCGTCGCAGTCGGCGCCGTGGTCTTCGACGGTCTCTACGAGTACCGCCGGCGGTCGCTCCTGGCCGGTCACGATCCTTCCTGACGGAGCCCGTGATCCGGGGCGCCCGTCATCCGATCTATACCCGTGCCACGAGCTGCCGGTCGTCAACGGGTGCGGGGACAGTGAGGAGTGCAGCGCCCGGCCGGCTCGATCTCTGGTCCGTGGCGACACCAACCGGTGCCAGGAAGAGCGCTTCTCCACGGTCGCCATCGTGGTGCTGCTCATGATCCCGGTCTTCTCTTCCTGCCAGGTGAGCGGAGCAGGCGACTCCGAAGTCGACTCCGACCGGCGCGAGCCCGCTCTTCAGCGCCCGAGCGACCTTGCAATCGACCCCGAGGCTGACGGACCGCCCGCGCCCAGGCGAGAAGCGTGGGGTTCCGTGTCTCGCCGTCGAGGGGCGATGACGGCGCTCTGACGACCTTGTCGGCCGCCTGGTGCGGGAGGTCCTCCGTCCCGTCGTGCTGGGCTCGCATCTCGCGGACAAGCACCGAGGATGATCTGCCTTCAGGTGCAAGGACTCATCAAGGCGGCAGTCTGTCCGAGAGGAGGGTGTTCCGCGGGCGGCCCTACGAGTATGACCCCACTGCCAGAGCCGCCCAGCGGCTCCGGCAGAAAGGTGCAGGCGGTGGGAGCGCCCAACGTTCGCCTTTTACTCCGACCAGCAGCACGCCTCTTCGCCATCGCGCTGTCCTTCGCTAGCCGTCATCGAGACCCGTCTCGTCCCCGGCGTCGAAGCGCGCACGGACCTCGGGCGGCACCTCGTCTGCGTCCGTCGGTCGGTTCGGGAGCCGGTTGCCGACGAGATGGCTCGGGGCGCGGCTCTCGTTCTCGGTCGGACGTGGCCCGCCGGCGTTGTCGTCGTGGCGATCGATGCCGGGCCGGCCGGTGTCGTCGCGCAGAACCTCCGCGGCGCTCGTCGGCGGCTCGTGCGCCGGGACGCTCGTATGCGCGGGCTGTGCTTGGCTGGGATGGGCCTGACCGGGGCGGGCCTGGCTGGGATGGCCCTGGGATGCCGGCCGTGCAGCTGGCACGTGGCTCGACGCTGGCTGGGTGGGCGGGACCCACTCGCTCGGGGCGGTGTCGAGGTCGCTCGGGGCGTCGCGCGGCGGCGGCTGCTCTGCGCTCGGCTCGTTGGCGACCGGCGTGCCATCGCCTCCCGTGTTCGCCTGGCGCTCGGCTGCTGCCTGCTCCAGCGCGGCTCCTCTCGCCTCTTCCTGGCGCCGTGCCCGATCTGCGGCCGCCGCAGCCCGGAAGGTTGCGACGTGGCGCTGGTTGGTCGCGTGCCGCGCGTCGAGCCCGAAGCGGGCCTTGTGCGCCCGGCGCAGCGCGTAGGCGCCGGCCACCGCTCCGAGGGCGGGCGGGGAGGCCATAAGCGCCATCGCTGCGACGCCCATGGCGCCGACCTTCGCAGCCGAGGCGAGCTGGCGATGAACCGGGTTTGCGCGGAGCTCCTGGGCTGCCCGGCGCGTGCGCTCCGCCACCCGCTGGAGCGTGCGGCGGTTGCCGAGCACGCCGGCAGTCTTGGCGAGCGCCTTGCCGGCGGCGGTCGTGCGCTCCGAGCGGGCGAAGCGACTGAGGACGTTCGTCGACGCCCGCTCGGAGAGCGCATTTTGGTTGAGCGCGCGCCCGGCACGGACCTCGGCCCGGCGCAGCACCCGGTCGTCGTGCACCTGCTCGGCCGCGCTGCGGGTGTCGACCTCGTCTTGGCGCGGAACGCCGACGACGCGACCGGTCCGGGTCCGAAGGACGCCGTCGGCCCCGAGCGACAACCCCCGACGCTTGGCGAGGTGCTCGAGCGCAGAGTGGTACGCACTACCTACGTCGGTGCCGCCCGCCGACAGCGTCCCGCCTTCTCCCCCCGTCTGATCTTGTGCGCCCTGAACAGCTCCCGGGGCCCGCTGCCTCTGGCGCCATCTGCGCCGGCGCTGCCTGGCGAGCGCACGCGCCGTGACGCCCCCGGCGCCAATGCCGGCAACGCCAGCCCCGACAGCGCCAGCGCCCACAGCGGCAGCCCCGACGGGAACGACGAGACCACCCGTGGGACCGGTGCCCCCGTCGGGGGTGTCGTCCGGCCCGGTGGCATCGGTCCTCTGGTGAGGCGCCTGGGCGACGGTGAGCGGCCGGACAACGTCGTACGACGATCCTGTGCCTGCAGCCAGCGCACCCGCCCCCTCAGCCGGCGTCGCCCTGCCGGTGCCCGCGGCGGTCGGTGCCCTCCCCCCAGCCGGCCCGCCGCCGGCGCGAGGCTTGGCGGCGCCGGTCAGCGTGCCGGGCGAGCCGCCGGTGCTCGCACCCGGGCCGTTGAGCGCGCTGGGCGCCTTCGTGGCGCCGGGCAGCGCGCCGGGCGCGGAGCCGTTCTTCGTAGCGCCGGACGCGGCGCCGTTCGTCCCGAGCGCCGCCTGTGCGCCCGAGCCGATCGGCTCCATCGTGTGGCGCTTCAGCCTGCCGGCGGCGAACGGCGCCTGGATCGCCCCTGCCGCGCGCTTGGTCGTCCCCCAGACCGCCTTGCGGTTGGCGATTCGGTCGAGCCCCGTGGCGACGCCTGCACCGATCCCGCCGGACGCAGCCCCCCAGGCGAGCGCCGAGGAGAGCTTGAAGGGGCTCGGGGCCTTCAGGACTTGCTTGAAGAGGTGGTGGACGATGAAGAGCGCGGCGATCGGGGCAATGCCCATCCACAAGAGCGAGAGGAACGTCCCTTGGCCGGCGACGGCGGTGCCGGTGTCCATGATGATGCTCGTCGTGATGGCGACGATCGACAGGATCACCTGGGCGCCGGTCACGAAGAGCACCATCGAGAACGCGTGCTTCGTGAGCCCGGCGAGCCGGCTCGAGGCCGCCGTGCCCGGCCAGAGCGAGACGAGAAGGAGGAGGGCGGCGAAGGCCATGAGGAAGAGGAGGGAGAACTTCGCGACGAGCACCGCACCGGCCATCACCCCGAAGACCACCAGGTCGACGGTCGAAGAGATGAGGAACATGATCGAGAGCATCTCTGCAGGCCCGTTCGCGGTCCCGTGCAGCGTGTTCACGTAGTCGGCGAAACCGGGGTAGGGGCCACCCGGCCCGTTCGCCGCAGCGGTGATCTGGGAGGGGTTGTCGCCCCACTCGAAGGCCGTTCCTTGTGGCCCGAAGCCTGTCCAGGACCGGTCGAAGAACGCCTGGCACAGCTTCGGGGTGACGGTGCCTGTCGCGCCGTAGACGCTGCCGTTCGCGTTCGGGTCGACGACCTTGGTCCACTCGGAGGTGACCGGGGAGCCGGTCGCAGACGACCACTCCATCGGTGTGAAGCTCGCAGAGCTCGTCTGGCAGGCCGCCCAGCCGACCATCGACTCGTCGACGGTGGCGTTCGGGCTCACGCCGAGGCTCTGGTCCGAGGCCCACGCGAGCGCCGTCGACGCTCCGCCGACGTCCTTGGTGCCAGAGAGCATGGCCGCCGCACCGGGCGTCTGGCCGGTGATGTACACCTGTGTGGACGGGGAGATGCCGGCGTTCGCCTCGAGCAGGCGGCAGTAGACGAGTGCCGCGTAGTCGTTGGCGGCGCCGAACTGGCTGTAGGCGTAGGTGGTGAGCCCGCTCTGCTCCCACATGGCGTCGAGCGCGAGCGGGACGGTGGCGGCCATGTTCGAGGTGGCCGGGGCTCCGTAAGCGGCCCGGTAGTCGGCACGCAGGTTGTTCACGTAGTTGCCGCAGGAGAGTGGGTCCTCGGCGTCGATGCGTTTGGTGACCGCGGCGCCGAAGTTGAGGCTGTCGGCCACGCCCGACAGCGCCGCGGCCGGTGCAGAGGCGACGGTGGACGCGGCGTTGTAGACGTGGGTGATCACCCATCCCGGCGATCCGAAGCCGAAGGTGACCGAGCCGTTGGCGTTGGTCTTCGTCTGCGTCGCCCCGTTCACCATGACCGCGAAGCAGAGGACGACGACGACGATCTTTACGATCTGGTGCCGGGCGGTCCTGTCCCCGCGCCGGAGCCGGACGACGATGAGGATCGCCGCTGCGACCAGCAGGATCGCGATCAGCCCGCCGTTCGCGAGCGCCCGGCCGATGGTCGCGGTGAGCCCGTCAGCGGTCGCAGCGACCGAGTCGGCGAAGCAGAACCTCGTCGCGGCCTCGGTCAGGCCGACGCCGGCCCTCCAGAAGGTGTTGCCGAGCGCCTGGGCGTCGCCGACCACGAAGTCGCGCTGCACGACGTTCGGCAGGTTGCCGATGTTGAACAGGTTGAGGCTGAGGCGGCTGTGCTGGGTGCTCGCCGCGCCCGCCCAGCGGTTGATGGGCAGGTAGCTGTTGGCAGAGGCGCTGGCGTTGCTGGCGCCCTGCGAGCAGATGAACGACGACGACGGCGCAGCTGTGCTGCCGGTCGTCGACGAGGCCCCGGCGACCGCTCCGGGGTACAAGACGACCACTGCGACGATGGCGAGCACCACGCAGGCGAACAAGACCCGCAACGCGCGCATCAGCAGACCCTCGAGAACAGTTCCCCGACGTCGTCGTCGGGGTGTCTCTCCGTCTTCGGGGCCGGGATCGACGACGGCACGACACTCAGCGCGAGCCCCCTCGTGAGGTCGTAGGGCACGCCGCAGACGAGGAACCGGTCGACGTGGCTGCGTCGGCGATCGAGGATCGCCTGGTAGTGCTTGAGGCGCAGGCCTGAGCGGCTCCGCCATCGAAAGAGCCAGAAGACACCCACCTCGACCAGCCCGATGCCGAAGAGCGCGACGTACCCGAGGAGTGGGAACAGCACGATCACGAACGGCAAGGCGGCGACGAACCCGCAGATGGCGAGCACAAGGCTCTGGAGCGGCACGTCGAAGCTCTGGACGACGACGCGGCGTTGCTCGCCCGCACCCCGGGTGAGGCCGGTCAGGTCGTAGACGTGCACGCCGGCCCGCCCGTCAGGGAAGGATCTTCAGAAAGGTGTTCACGACCGCGTCGAGGATGGTGAGGATCGCCGGCATGACGACGGAGGGCACCGCGAGGATCGCCCCGATGGCGAGGGTCCACATGACGTGGGTGTGGTTGCCCTGCCCCGTGCGACGCCGGTCCCAGATGTACTTGATCACCGAGAAGACGATGAGGAGCGTGCCGACGACCCCGAGGAAGGTGACGAGCGAGCCGCCGAGCGCGCTGTTGAGCGCCGTGTCGACGCTCTTCCAGTCGCCCGCGAAGTTCACGGTGGTGGTGGACGCCAGGATGGCTAGGTACGACATGTGCTCAACCTCCTCTTGGGCCGGCCGTTACGTGAGGCCTTGCTTCCAACCATGCGGCGAGTCGCAGCCGAAGCACCGGTTGTCGCCTAGACATGCGCGAGGCCGAGCACGAGCGCGATGACGAGGGCGACGCAGATGGCGACCATGACGTAGGCGCCGCGTCCTGCGAGCCAGTCCTCGATCTCGGCTTTCGCCCGACGGGTGTCGTCGAGCCGCTCTGAACGGCGGTCCTTTGTGTCCATCAGTCGGCCTCGACGAAGCCCCCGCCGGCCGCCTCGTAGCAGACGCCGGGACGAAGCCCGTCCGTTCCCACCGCGCCGGTGAGAAGGACGCGTCTCCCGGTGGCGTCGAGCGCGTCGAGGACGAGAAAGCCGCCATCGCCCGCGGCCACCTTCCCAAAGAGGCCGGCGACTGCGGTGCCCCACTCCCCGGTGATCGCGGTGCCGGCTTCTCCGGTGCGCGAGTAGCCGCGCTCCGCGGTCAGCGAGCGGCCACGTGTACCGCTCAGCGCGCAGGACAAGATCCCCGCCTTCGCGTACCCCTCGTCGCCCGCCTCAGCCCGGCCGTAGTCGCCTGCGATCGCCATTCCCCGTGCGCCGGCCCGCGCCAGCCCGCGGTCGCCCGCTTCGGCGACCTCTTCGTCGCCGACGACCACCCGCATGCCGTCGGGCAGCTGATCAGACATGGGAGCCTCCTCTCCTCTTCGTCGCTGCCCGCAGCGCCAGGTCCCACAGCTCGTCTGCCAGCGGACGCCGGGCGCTGAGCGCTGCCACGACGGCGTCGCGCTCGTCGTCGGCGAGCTTGCCGAACGGCGTGAACAGCGCCTCGGCCTGCTCTGGCGCAGCGAGACCTCTTGCGTGATCCCCTGCGAGCGCACCGGCCCCGCCGGCGTCGGCGACCGCCTTGCGCGCGGTAGCGGCCTCTCGCTCGGTCACAGAGGACGCCTCGACGGCGGGTGCCCCGACGAGCTCGGCGAACGCGTCCCAGGCCAGCCGCCGGGCACCTGCGTGGTCGCCGGCCGCCGCAAGCCGCTCGGCCATCTCGCCGAGCGGCCCGAGGGCCCGGTCCCGGCCGGTCGCGAGCGCCTCGGTGTCGTCCGGGCCACGAAGCGATGTGGCGATGGCGACGCCCCTGTCGTGCGCATCGAGCCGGTGGGCTGGTCCGTCGAGGCTCACGACGTGGCGCTTGCGATGGAAGCCGGCGGGTGCTCGCCTGCGGGGCTCCTGGGCGGCGACGACCGACGCTGCGATCTCGTCCTCTTGGGCGCGGCTCAGCCCGTGGCCGAGCCTCTGCATGGCTTCGTCGCAGCGAGCCTGGTAGGTTCGCCAGGCCTGGCGCACGTAGCTGCGTTCCGCTCCGATGGCCTGGATGGCGATGCTGTGCGCCAAGGTGCGCAGGTAGCCGACGTCGTTGCGCACCGGAGCGGCGCTCGCCAGGCCGGCACGGCGCTCGTAGAAGCGCACGGCCACCTCCCCGATCACCTCGGCGGCGTCCGCGCCGTAGCGGCGGGCGTAGCGCGTGCCCCAGCGCGTCGCCTCGGCGAGGATGGCCTCGCCGTCGAGCGCCGCTCCGCCAGGACCAGGATCGTCGAGGAGCTCGACCCCGGTCGCCTCTGGGCGGTTGATCGGCGCGAACTGCCCGCCCGCAGGCACCCCGGCGCGTACGCGTGGCGTCGTCGTCCTCACGTACCTCTAAGAGGGCAGCGGAATTGCCCAGAGTTACGAGGCGGGGCTCGTACTCGCCGCATGGTGATCTACGACCGGCGACGACGGGAGGCAAGACATGATCGACACTGCTGAGGGGACTGTCGAACACGACGTCGAGACCGAGACGGATGCCCGCTTCGGCGACGCGGTATCGGCCGTTTTGGACGCCGGCAGCCGGCCTCCGGCCGGCGTCGCCGGACGTCGCCGCCCCAGTGGCACGCGGCCATCACGCCGCGGCTCAGCGTTCCGGCGTGCGGTCGAGCGGACGCTTGCGATCGCCCGCCTCGACGCGCCCACTCTGGGGGTGCTCGCCGCCGCGCTCGACGTGGAGATCCCCCGGGGAAGCGACGCCTCGCTCGCCGACCTCGCGGTCGCCTCGCTCGAAGACCCAGGCCTGGCGCGCTCGACGCTTTCGACCCTCGTCGAGCTTGCGACCGTCGCCGACCTCGAGGCCGGGGTGATCGCGACGGGCATGGCCAGCGAGCGGGCGGCCTTCAAGCGCCTGTGGGCGGTGCTCAAGACGCTGGACCCGTCGCTCCCCGCCGGCGCGCCGTCGCGTGCGGTGCAGGCCGGGCTCGCCGCCGCCCGCTCGGCCCGCGCCCTGCCCGACGCCAAGCGCAAGGCCCTCCGAACGGCGCTCGGGGTGGCCAGTTGACGCCCGATGGGCGGTGCCACTCCTGGCGACCTGGGGCACGCCCGCACACACCCCGGCACGAGCCAGGCAGGTGCCGTTCCTGCTGGCGACCGTGCTTTACCAGGGTCCCCCGTGACGGGGTCACCGTCCGCTGCGAGGCGTGCGTCGAGGCGATCCTGGCGCTCAACACGCCGCGATGGACGCGCATGCTGCTCGAGGAGGACTACGTGCCTGAACGGCTGAACGAGCGGCTCGTCACCGACCTCGACGCCGGGGTGGCGCTCGCTGCGAGCGAGCGGCTCGAGCGCGGAGGCGTCCTGGCCCTCGACCCGACCGCAGAGCTCGATCCGGTGACCCATCCGCCGTATGTGGCACCGGCACCTGCCCCGACCGCAGAGCTCGAGCCGGTACGGCGAGCGACAGCATCAGCTGATGACGGCACCGAGCCGCCGGCGGACGACTGGTCGCTCTTCGCACGCACCGAGCCGGGATCCGCCGTCGTCGTCCCGGCCGCCCGGGCACCAAGAGACGATGCCGATGACGAATGGGGTGACGGAGAGTGGTGACCCAGCGTCGCCGTCCGACCCCGGCCGAGCCGTTCCTCGACTGGTACGAAGAGGCCGAGGAGGTGCCGAACCCCGCGCTCCCCGACGGTCGCCGCCTCGCCCGGCGCCAGGCTTGGACGAGGCGCTGCGTCAAGGCCTCGGTGCTCCTTTGCCCGGTGCTCCTGATCGCAGCGCTCGCGGCGATCACCCATACGCAGCGGCACACACCCCAGGCCGTGCTCAGCTCCCCGCAGAGGGCGGCGGCGACGATCGCCGTCGACCAGTGGCTCGCGGAGCGACCGTCCCCGTTGCCCGGAGCGTCGCTCCTCTCCTACGACGGCACAACTGAGGTCGCTCCCCCGAAGGGCTACAAGGGGGCGCCGTTGACCTTTCGGGCGGCGATCGAGACCTTCACGCTCGTCACGCACCCGCAGAGCACGAGCCCGGCCATCTGGTACGTCGGCGTCGAGGTGGCGATCGGCCGCCACGGCGGGGCCGTCGCGCTCAGCGGGCCGTCGTTCCTGCCCGCCAGCCAGGCGACGAGCGGGTCGTGGGACCAAGGTGGCCCGTGGCCGGGGCTCGCGTCCACCTCGTCGGTCTCCGGCGCGGTCCAGACGGTCGTCAACAACTGGCTCTCGGCCTACACCTCGGGCAACGACGCCGAGCTGCACCTCGCGGTCGGCGACCCGAGCCCGACGCACACCTACGTGGCGCTGTCCGGCGTGGCCGCGGCCAGCGACGTCGTCGTCGCCGCGGCCCCGGTGGGCAAGGCGACACAGGACGAGCTGATCGTCGAAGTCGAGCTCGACCTGCTCTGGGACCACGAGCGCGAGCCGCCACCGAGCCAGACCACAAGCGGTCCGCCGGGGCCGCAGACGACGATGGACCTGCTCGTCGCGCACGCCTCCTCGGCCGCCCCGGTCGTCGTCGCCTGGGGGCCGCCCGGGTCGGGGCCGACTCTTCGCCCGTACGAGAACGCGCTGGGAGGAGGCTGATCGTGGCGCGCGCGAAGCAGACCGTGCACAAGGTGCCGATGAAGCCCCTCTACCCGACGACCGTGCGCTCGCGCCTTTCGGGCGGCCGGGTGGTCGGCACCGACAACTCGCTGTGGTGCTATCGCGCCGTCCCGATGGCCCCGGTCGTGGACGCCGCCTCGCCGGCAGAGGGCCTCTCTGCGGCGGGCCCGCTCATCGCGCTGTGCGAGCAGCTGGCCGCAGAGACCCGCGTCCGTACGCCGGCCAACCGCCGGATGAACCGCGGGGGCTACCGCGAGCTGCACATCCTGCTCGTGAACATCCCCGCCAGCTTCGTCCCGCCCCGTGACCACCCGCTCGCCGGCCATCTCCACGAGGCCTTCGCCACGGCGCAGACCTACCGCAGGGTGCTGCTCGTCGGGGTGCGCCTCCGGGCCAAGGTGGCCGAAGCCGGCCTGTGGTCCAAGGCGGGCATCGGCCAGGCGATCGACTCGGTCGCCCAGACCATCCGCTACGGCGGGGCGCCATTGTCGGACTTCGACGAGGACTACCTCGCCATCGACCGGGCGATGACCGCTGCGGGCATGCGGGTGCCCTCCCCAGAGGACCTGGCGCTGGCCAACTCCTGGTGGAACGGCGGTCGCAGCCCCGAGGCGCCGCTCCTCGTGCACGCGGACCATCTCCACGTCTTCGGCGCCGTCTCCTCGGCCCGGGCCGCCGCCCGGCTGATGGCAGAAGACGACACCGACTGCCTTACCTGGCCGGAGCTGCCCCGTCACCACACGCTCGCACTCGGCTGCCTGTACGAGCTGGACCTTCGTTACGTGCCGGCCGAGTCGCCCCTCGCCCAGTGGGCGCCAGTCCTGCTCGCCGAGGGGGCGGCGGCGATCTCCATCCGGGCGAAGGTCGAGCCGCCCAAGGTGACCCGCGAGGAGCTGCGCCGGCGCCGCAAGCAGTACCGAGACGACATCAACGAGCGAGCGAGCCAGGGGAAGATGGAGCGCGCCGAGCAAGAGGAGCTCTACGCGGACCTGGACGCCGTCGAGTCCATCTACGCGACCGCAGGGCCGCCCACCCTCGTCGACTGCGGGGTGCTCGCCGCCTTCACCGGGCACGACGAGCGCTTCGGCCACACGCTCGACCACGTCGGGCGGACGAGCGGGCTGTCGATGGTCAACATGGTGGCCCGCCAAGAGGCCGCCCTCGCCGAGTGCTGGCTCGCCTCACCGATACGGGCGACTCCGCACCTGCACGACTTCCCGGTCCAGACCGTGGCGGCCTCCGGGCTGCCATCGCTGTCGGTCGCAGGCGATCGGGACGGCGCGCTCGTCGGCTTCACCGAACGGGACCGCCAACCCGCGTGGCTGTCGCCGGTCGCAGCGGCGCGCGCCGACAGCCTGCCCTGCGTCGTGGTGCCGGGTCAGACCGGGTCCGGCAAGAGCTTGCTCGCAATGTTCCTTGCCGACCAGTTCGCCAGGTTGCCGAACGGGCTCGGAGAGCAGACGCCGGTCATCGTGATCGATCCGAAAGCCGGGTCTGATTTCCGTGAAGCAGTGAAGTTCTCCGGCGGCCGGGTGGCCTCGCTCGACGACCTGCTCTCAGCCGACGGCGTCTACGACCCGATGCGCTTCTCCATCACCATCGACACCGGCGTCGAGCTCGCAGCGTCCATGCTCATGTCGATCAACCCCTGGGGAACCGCTGCGTTCGACTTCGAGACGCCGCTCGTGAAGGCGCTCTCCTACGGCGCCAGGGCGGGAGCCGACTGCATCGGCGTGGCGCTGCAGACGGCACTGCGCGACGGGCAGGTGCGGCCTCAGGAGAAAGAGATGGTCGAGCGGGTCCTCGACCTCGCCCAATCGAGCCCGATGTTCCGAGCGTGCGTCGGGATGGAACAGGGCGGGCCGCGCCTGCGGGCTTCGGAGGGGATCACCCTCATCATGGTCGGGAGCGCCCACCTCGACCTGCCAGAGCCCGGGGCCCTCGAGCCGACGCTTCCCCAGCGCATCGCGCTGGCGCTCGTGCGGATGATGGTCTTCGGCTCGGCGATGGCGCTCAACAAGCGCCGCGGGGTGATCATGCTCGACGAGGGCTGGGTCTTCCTCTCGGCCGGCAAGACCGAGGTGGAACGCCTCGGCCGCCTCGCCCGGTCCCAGCAGGTGCTCCCGATCTTTCTCACCCAGAGGGTGACCGACGCGCTCAACGCAGGGCTCGCCGGTTACATCTCCCGAGGCCTCATCCTGCCGATCCGAGACGAGCAGGAGGCGATCGCAGCCTGCGAGCTCTTCAAGTTGGAGGCGACGCCCGAGCGCATCGGACGCATCACGGCCAACGCCACGGTCGGAGCCACGACCACCGGCGAGGCAGGCGCACCGAACTGGGGCTCGATGCGGGCACTGCGGGACCCGGTCAGCCGCAAGACCCTGCGCGGCACGATCGGCATCTACTGCGACCTGGAGGGCCGGGCCGTCCCGGTCGAGATCAAGATCCCCGAGGCGTTCCTCGCAGCGGCCTCGACGAACCCAGAGGACATCGAGCGCCGCGAGCGAGAGGCAGCTGCCCGGCGGGAGAAAGAGCATGCCGGCCCGGCGACGCCGGAGCGGGCGCTCGCAATGGTGCCGGCGTCAGCAACAGAAGCGGCGATGCCGCCGAACCCGAACTGGGACTAGGGGCGGCAGACTGGCAAGGGATCGGCGTCGACCAACGCGCGCTCGGCGGCGACCAAGACGTTGTGACGCTCTGCACGCTCGAGTTGGCGCGCGAACGCAGCCTGTTTGATCTCGCGTAAACGCCGGTCCTGCTCGAGTTGTTCGTCCAACTGGGCTGGCGTGAATGGACTGTCGCCTCTGGCGGTGGTACGTATCACACATAGATTGAGGGCAGCGCAACCCCCGTCCGAGAGGGCGGGGTCAAGCGACCGCGACTCATTCTGCGGCACGTCGTCGACGCCGGTGGGTCGGCCTGTTCGGCGACTGCTGGTTTTCGATGTAGACCTTGACCGGCGGGACACCGACAGGAGCCAGGTGGCTCGCGGTTCTGCGACGATCCGTCTGCAGACAGCTTGGTGCGGTGTGGCGAGCTGGCGGAGCGCCGCCACACCGCACAGTCGCAAGGTCGAGGGCCCACCTCCGTCACGAGCTCCGTACGAGGTCCTGTAGCCAGGTAGCTCGGCGCAGGTTCTCGCTATCCGGGCCAGCCTCTTCCTATTGGGCCGACGGTGTCCGGCTGGCCCGTCTGCGAGACGGGGACGGGCCCCCTTGCGTACGTGCACGCGATGCGCTACTTATGGTCGAAGAGCAGCTGCCGACGCCGTGTCGCCCTGCCGTCTTCCTCGTGGGTGAGCGGGTCCGCTGGCCGGGATGTCGTCACGACGGGGAGGGGATGAGCGGGGGTGAGGTGGCACGGATCATGGCGTAGGTCTGGATGGCGCGTGGTTTCGGCCGCGCTGCTGACGGCAGCAATTTGGTGTGTGCCGGTGCTCGCGGTAGCCGGGACGCAGGCGATGGCCGGCACGGCGGCGGCGCTTCCATCGAATTGTCGGCAGCGGTCGAGCACTGTGACGTGCTCGTACGTCTACACCGGTTACGAGCAGACGTTCCTCGTGTTGCCCCGGGTGTCAAATCTGCACGTCACGGCGGTCGGAGCGCATGGCGACGGAGGGGCTAACTTCGGAGGCGTCCCCGGTGGACAAGGGGGCGTCGCCAGCGCCACCGTGAAGGTGAAGCCCCACTCCACCCTCTACGTCGAGGTCGGTGGTGTGGCCGGCGTGGGCACTTCCGGGAGCCCCTGGGTTGGCTGGAACGGCGGCGGTCAGCTCGCGAGCTGTTTCACCGCCGGAGGCGCCTGCGATGCCGGCGGCGGCGGCGCGTCCGACGTGCGCACCGTGTCGTGCGGCTCGAGCTGTCAGTCGGGGGGCAGCGCCTCTTCGCTCCGTTCCCGCCTGGTCATCGCCGGTGGCGGTGGCGGTGCTGGTGGCAGCATCGGCGGGGGACCCCTTCCCGCGCCTGTCACAGTCGCCGGAGGCGCCGGCGGCTCCGCTGGGAGAGCGGGGTCCAGCGGGACATCGGATGGTGTGGGTGACATGGGTGGCGGAGGTGGCGGGGCGGGCACCTCCACGCACGGAGGCAGTGGAGGAGTCGGAGGAGCGGGCCCGACAACCGACGGCAAGCCGGGCGTACCTGGTTCGCTCGGCCTGGGCGGACCCGGGGACGCCAACGGCCAAGGTGGTAGCGGTGGCGGGGGCTACTACGGCGGTGGCGGCGGGGCCAGCGGGGGTTATGGCGCGGTCGCGAACGGTACCGGAGGCGCCGGAGGTGCCGCCGGGGGTGGCGGTGGCGGCTCCTCGTACGGGCCGCCAGGCGTGACGATTGGGATAGCCCCAATAGGCACTCCGCCGTCAGTCGAGATCACCTACAAGGTTCCCAAGCTTCCACCCGCACCCACTGTCACGCGGCTCTCGCCAAACAAGGGACCACCGTCGGGCGGGACGGTGGTCAAGATCTTCGGGACGAACCTGAGCACGCCGCTTGCCGTCCACTTCGGCAAGGGGGCGGCGAAGATCGACAAGGTCGTCTCGGCTAGAGAGATCGAGGTCACCTCACCGAAGGGTACCGGCATGGTCGCTGTCAGGGTGAGAACCGCCCGGGGGACTTCGCCGGACACCAAGGCGGACCGATTCAGCTACTGATGGCCGATCCATCGCGTAGCCCTGGTCGCCCGTCGATGACCTTGGTGGACCGGCGCAGGTGTTCCCGGGGTCGAGTGGCTTGTGGGACCCAAGCACGGGCGTGGTCGACCAGAGACGCCTACGGTTGACGAGATGTCAGCGCACTGTTGCGGGAATCTGCGACTGCGCCGGCCGCGGAACCGGGGTTCAGCTGACAGCGACCACGATCGCGCGCAGGTTCCCAAGCGCGCGGGTGAACGACCTCGCCATGGCCAATGAACAGCACACGTACCAGGTACACGTCGCTTGCGCGCCCGTCGAGACCTATGCCACTAGCGGCGAGTACAGCCGCCGGGGCGAATGCCTCTTCCACTCGAGCGCTGAGACAGAATGAGCAACGCCGAACCTGGACGCGGCGGACCTGGCGTCAGCCGGGACCCCCTGGAATCACTCGTCTAGGCAACCGAGCGGAGGCCGTCGAAGGAAGGTGTTTGCCGGAGCGTCTCGACCTCCACGACGACTAGGTGCTCGGCGATCGGCCCCGACTCGCAGCCAAGCGCCTCCCAGCAGGTGCGCGACCCACCATCTTCGACGATGGCGGTGAAGCGCTTGTGGTAGTGCCCGGAGAACGCCCAGCGAGGGTTCGTCGTCGCCCGGATCTGCTCTACCCGGTGGCGGCTGGCCTTGCCGGGTGCCCAGCCATCGGTGATGCCCTGGACGGTCACCCGCTCCGAGACGTCGTGGGTGACGAGCACGTCGACCGGGCCCGCGGCGCAGGCGCGGGTCACGTCTTCATCGGTGATCTGCTCCTCCGGCCACCAGGACTGACCGAGCACCCGCAGCTCGGGGTCGATTGACGGCGCACCGCCGCAGCAGAGCACCCGCAACCCGGCCAGCTCGAGCACGGTCCCTCGGGGGACCCAGCGCACGCGACCGGTGCTCTCGACCGGGACCGTCCGAGCGACCAACGGCTCGTCTGCGCCGGCGGGCGACGCACCGTGCTTGCGACCCAGTGCACGCAGCCAGGGATGCCAGTCGTGATTGCCGTCGACGAAGCAGAGCGACTCGACGCCATGACGCTCGAGCATCGCGGCGACGTCGATCTCGAAGCCGTCGGTCTGCGGCCTCGAGTGGCGCATCTCCGGCCAGATGCCGAAGTCGCCGACCTGGATGATCGCCTGGGCGCCCTGCGCTGCCGTCTCGGCGACGACAGCCTCCGCGCGATCCCGCTCACCATGAACGTCGCCGACGAAGCAGATGCGTTCGATCATGGCTCGGCCACGAAGCTCGTGGCAGCCTGCGTCCCCGCGCTTGTCGCCGTGAGGATGATCGACGCTGTGCCGATCGGACAGGAGATGTGCACCACTGCGTTACCTGCCCCGTCGGTTCGGGACGAAACGGCAGCGGGCGAGCAGCCTCCGCCGACGTCGAAGCTCACCGGGAGATCGGCGCCGGGTGCTGTGCCCTCGGTGAGCGTCGCGGTTGCGGTCACCGCGACCGAGCCTCCCGAGGATGAACCGACCTCGACGGACACATAGAGCGACGGGGTCGGCGGCTGGGTCGTCGTCGTGGTACTTGGCGGCGAGGTCGTCGACGTCGTCGTGGTAGTGGTCGTCGTACGCGGCGGCCTGGGGTGATGCGACAGCCGAGTCGTGGGCTTTGGCCTGTGGTGCGAGACGGTGGTGGTGGTCGTCGTCGTGGTCGTCGGTGGTGGCGGTGGCTCAGTGGTGGTGGTCGTGGTTGGCGGCAACGGTTCGGTGGTCGTCGTGGTCGTGGTCGTCGGTGGTGGTTCAGTGGTCGTGGTCGGCGGCGGGAAGGTGCTCCTATTCGGCCGTGACGGTCGGGGCGTAGACGGCTTCGGTGCAACGTCGTGCCGAGGTCGGGGGCGTACGTGTAGGCGGGTCTGCGCCGGCGGCAGCGATGACCGGGTCGTCACCGGCGGGATGATCGGTGGTGGTGGTCGGACGACGTGGTGATCGCCAGCCGTCGTGTGGCTCGTACTCGACCGCTCTCCAACGGCGCCCGTCGCAGGGTGTCGCAGGGTCACGCCGACAGCGACGACGATGCCGATGACGAGCACGAGCAAGAGCGGCGCTCCGGTCCGCAGGTACCAGGTCACGGTCTGGCGTCCGGTGCGCAAGAGCGGTGTGTGGTTCACGGTGATACCTGTGCAAGTTGCTTCTGATCGGCTCGGACGCGACAGCCGCCGCCGACCGGCCCAGGAGGGGGACAAAGCGAACCGGTGGCGGCGGCTATCAGCCGGGCTGGGCGGGGGGAACGCCCCAGCCCGGCGACCTAGAAGTCGTCGTCGTCAGCGGCAGCGGCCACGCCGGCTTCGACGACCGCCGCCTCGGCCGGAGCGGAGCCGTTGGAGGACGCCCCGCCAGCCTTTGCGGCAGCCGACTTCGAGTTGGTTGAAGCGGGGCTCGTAGCCCCGTCGGCGTTTCCCTCGCGGGTCACCTTGGTCACCTTCGCCAGCGCGAAGCGGATCTCGGGGCCGGCGTGGGTGGCGACATAGGCCACCATCGTCAGCTGGCGATCTTCGCCGTTGATCGTCACGGCCTGCTTGTACGTGTTGAGGCGGGCGGCGACGATCACCCGCATGCCCTTCGAGAAGGACTCGACGATGTTTTCGGCGAGGGTGTCGAAGGCCGTCAGGTTGACGAAGTGCGTCCTTTCGTTCTCGCCCTGGCCCTCGTTGATGGCCATGGAGAACGTCGTCCGCTTCTTGCCACTGTCGCCGACGTAGAGCTTCGGGTCGGCCGTGAGGTTCCCGACGAGGATGGTGCTGTTCATGGTACTGCTCCTTGTGTGTCGGCCTCATCTGAGGCGCAACCGCCGCCGTGGCGGTTACGTCTGTCTCTATGCAGGGCCCCTCGAATCGGGTCGGATCTCGGCTTCTACCAGGGGTTTTAGCTCTCGAGCAGCCAGCGGCGGAGGAAGGGGTCGGCCACGTCCCATACCTTTCCACGGCGTACGACGAGCTCACGGCCGTCCAGGGCACGAAGGGCAGTCGTCACCGCGTTGGCGTTCGCGACGCCGACCTCGTCGAGGAACGCACGGGTGTACACCGAGGTCGTCGAATGCCGGGCGAGCGCCCGCAGGATGCGTTGCTGGGCCGGTGATCGACGGAGGTCCTCGAATTGCGTGGCAAAGGTGCTCGCCTCTCGTTCGACGACGGTGGCAACACCGCGCTCGACATCCCTAGGCCGCACCGTCGCCTCGTCGGCGGCCTCTAGCACGGCAAGGGCGAGCTGCTGGACGTAGTTCGGGATGCGATCAGCCGCGTGATAGATCGCCGTCGCCGTCGAAACGTCGAGCTGCCTGCCGACGGCCTCCGCCCGCTCGCAGAGGTACGCGACCATCGGCTCTTCGGGCACGACGTCGAGCACGATCCGCTCGCCCATGCCGTGCAACGGGGCACCGTGGCCCTTGGTGAGCCGCTCCATGATCGAGAGATGCGACCCGGTGAACACGATGCTCGTCGAGCTGACCTCGTCGGCGATCGCCTTGAACGCACCACCAAGGCCTTGGCGGCCGATCCCGGCGACCACCTGGAACTCGTCGAGGACGAGAACCGCGGGCTCGCGCTTGGCGGACCTGCGAAGCACACCGATGGCATCGCCCACGACCTCTTGCCAGGGCATGTCGATGGAGCGCGCGTCGATGCCAACGTCCAACGATCCGTCTTGTCCGAAGGAGACCTTGGGCGTGATCCGCACCTGCCGCAAGATGCTCTCGAGCGAATGCCTTGCCCGACCTGCCTTCCCGAGTACGCCACGGAGCACCGCTTGGAGAATCGTCGCAGCCAGCTCCGTCTCGGACGTCGCGAAGAGAAGGTTCGCATAGGCGCAGCGTCCGCCGCCCTCCTCGACGAGCGTGAGCGCCCGCCGTGCGAGCGAGGTCTTGCCGTACCGGCGTGGCG
Source organism: Actinomycetes bacterium (assembly GCA_021838945.1). GTDB lineage: Bacteria > Actinomycetota > Acidimicrobiia > Acidimicrobiales > Bog-793 > JAKCCH01. The sequence goes on along the minus strand of JAKCCH010000011.1, from coordinate 7,869 downwards.
AGAGCACGAAGGCATGGATGCCAGAGCGCATGCGCGACACGAGCGTCGAGAGCTCTTCCTCCCGGTCGCAGAACCACGGCGGAGCGACTGGAGCGCCGAAGCGGTAAGGAGGTCGTTCCACTGAATGCTATTATAGCACATCGTATAACTTCGTCCTGCCGCCTCGCGCCCACTTCGTGTCCGGCCGGCTTCGGCCATCGCGCCGAGATCATCCCGCTCTCGGCACCCGCAGCAGCGGGAGAGCCCTCCGCCCCTCGTCGTCCAGCTCGCCGGTCCAGATGTCGTTCACCGTGAGCTCGGTCTTGGTCATCGTCTCCGGCGCGCACTCACCCGCGACGTCCGCGCTGTCACCGTCAGCTTCGCCGTCGTCGTCGCCGGAAGCGTCGTCTACGACCTCTGACGTAACGACGATCGTCGTCTTGCGCACCCGTGCATCGACGCCGACGACCGAGCCGACGGCAGGGACCCGGCCGGCGCGTTCGAGGCCCTGGAGCTGGTCGGACCAGATGACGCACTCGAGCGAGCCGACCGAGCCCTCAAGGGTCATCTGCGCCCGGCGACGGCCTTTCTTTCGGATCTCGAAGCTCGCCACGAGGCCCACGGTCGAGACCGCCCCACCGTTCGGGCATCGCTCCTCGATCCGATGCAGCGGGACTGGCTTTGCACCCGTCTTCGGCGAGCGCCACGAACGCAGCTGCTCGGAGAGGAGCTTCAACGGGTTGCCCGAAATCGTCGCGCCGAGACGCTCCCGCTCACGGCTCGCCCGCTCGATCACCCCCCACTCGGTGACCGGCACCGGGCAGTCGCCTGTCCGCAGCGCCCGCATGGCCCGCACGAGCCCGGCTCGTGGGCCGAAGGCGTCACAGGCCCCTGCCTCGATGAGCGCACGCAGCGACCCGAGCGAGATCGGCGAGCCGACGCCAGCTGCGCCGGGTCCGTCATCGGCTGTCGCAGCGTCGTCTGGGTCGGCGTCCGCCGTATCTGTGTCGGACGGCGAGCTGGCAGCGCGCTCCACTCGCACGCGGGCGAACAGGTCCCTGAGCGAGACGAACGGGCCCCCGCGTGCCCGCTCGGTGACGATCGCCAGGGCGTCGTCGTTGCGAATGCCTTTGATCTCGGCGAGGCCGAGTCGCACCACGTCGTCGGCGCCCAAGGTGGTATGGACCTCGCCGAGGTTCACGTCCGGAGTCGACACCGAGATCCCCTCAGCGGCGAGCGAGCGCAGGATCGGGGCACGGCGGTCCTCGGCGCCGGTGACGGACAAGAGCCCGGCCCCGAAGGCAGCGGGCCAGTTGGCCTTCAGCCAGGCGGTCTCGTAGGCGAGCCTGGCGTAGCCGACCGAATGCGCCTTGTTGAACGCGTAGCTCGCAGCGTTCTCCATGCCGTGCCAGAGCGCCTCGGCGGTCGAGCGCTTGAAAGCGAGCTTCGGGCGCCCTTCGGCGTCGACGTTCGACACGGCCCCGGCCAGAAAGGCTTCGCCGACGGCGAGCATCTCAGCAGCGAGCTTCTTGCCGATCGCCCTGCGGAGCCGGTCCCGGCCGTACGCATCGAAGCCGGCGACGACCTGGCCGATGCGCATCATCGATTCTTGGTAGATCATCAGCCCGTAGGTGTCACCGAGGACGTCGGTGATCACCTCGGCCTCGGTGGGGTCGTCGGTGAAGATGGTGTAGTCGACCGGTTCCCGGCCGGCCTTGCGCTCGACGTAGCGCTCGTGGGTCCTTGCCCCGAGCGGGCCCGGGCGGAACAGCGCCACGATCGCGGAGAGCTCCTTGATGCTCGTCGGTGCGACCTTCTGGGCGAGCTCGGTCATCCCGGCGCTCTCGAGTTGGAAGACCCCCGCCGTGCGCCCCTCGGCGACGAGCTGCCAGGCGGCCCGCGCCCGCGCTCTCGCCACCGGGTCGGGGTCGTCGACGTCGTCGGTAGCCGTCTCGGCATCGACCTGCTCGCCGGTGCGCTCCGCGACGATCTGCTCGGTAGCGGCGATGACGTCCAGGTTGCGGATGCCGAGCACGTCGAGCTTCAGCATCCCGGCCGCGTCGCAGTCCGTGCCGTCCCACTCGGTGACGAGCCCCCGGCTGTCGCGGCCTTTGCGGCGGTCGCGGCGCAACGGCACCAGGCCCGCCAACGGCTCGTCGGAGATGAGGAAGCCGCAGGCGTGGATGCCCTCGGCGGTCACGTTGCCCTCGAAGGCCCGGGCGATCTCGAGCACGGCCGGCGCCCTGGGCTCTGCGGCCGCCATTGCCCGCAGCTCCGCGCCGGCCGGTTGGTGCTCGTCTTCGAGCACGGCGAGGGAGACCGGCTTGCCGCCGGCGCCGTTCGGGACCTTGGCAGCGAGCCTCGCACCGAGCCCCGGCTCGTCGAGCACCCGCCCGGCGTTGCGCAGAGCTGCGTTGGTGAGCTGCAAGGTGAAGGTCCCGATGTGGGCCGTGTAGTCGATCCCATACTTCGCCGTCAGGTAGCTGAAGACCTCCTCGCGCCGGCCCTGCTCGAAGTCGGTGTCGATATCGGGCATGCCGACCCGGTCGGGCGAGAGGAAGCGCTCGAACAAGAGCCCGTAGCGGATCGGGTCGATGGTGACGATGCCGAGGCAGTAGGAGACGACGCTGCCCCCGGCGCTCCCTCGCCCCGGCCCCACCCGGATGCCACGATCACGGGCCCACGCGATGAGATCGGCCAGGATGAGGAAGTAGTCGGCCAAGCCCTTCTCGGTGATGACCGCGTACTCGTGACGCAGGCGCTCACGGACACGCTCTGGGTACGGGTCGCCGAAGAAGCGCTTTGCACCCTGCTTCGCCAGCTCGAACAGCCGACGCTCGGCCGTCACGCCCTCGGGCAGTGGAAAGCGTGGCAGGTGCATACGGGCCTCGGGGATGACGCGGTCCTCCACCATCTCGGCGATGTGCAGCGTCGTGTCGCACGCCTCCTCGGTGCCCGGCTGGTCGTCGAAGATGGCCCGCATCTCGGCCGCGCTGCGCAGGTGGTAACCGGAGCCGTCGAAGCGCCAGCGGTCGGGAGAAGAGAGGGTCTTGTCGTCGCCGGCGAGGCAGAGCAGCGCGTCATGGGCCGTGTGCTCGTCTGGACGGGTGTAGTGGCAGTCGTTCGTCGCCACGACCCGCAACCCGAAACGCCGGGCGAGGCCGACCAATCCAGGGAGGATCCTCCGCTCGGCCTCGATGCCGTGGTCCATGACTTCGACGAAGACCCGCTCGGGGCCAAAGGCGTCGACGAGCTCGGCGAGGTTCGCTTCGGCGATCTCGGGCTCGCCGCGCAGGAGCCGCCCCGCCACCGGTCCGCCGGCACAGCCGGTGAGGACGATGAGCCCGCCGGCGTGGGCGGCGAGCAGCTCCATGTCGGCCCTGGGCTTGGACCAGTAGGCCTCGGGGTCGTGCGCGGCGTTGGAGATGAGCAGCAGGTTCCGCCAGCCCTCGGTGGAGCCGGCGAGCACGGTGAGGTGCTGGTACTTCTTCGTGCCGGTGGAGGCCGTCTCGGCGTCCGACCCAGCCCCCTCGGCGGCACCGGCGGGCGCAGCGAGACCCTCACGCTCACGCCGATCGCCGAAGGCGAGGTAGGCCTCGATGCCCGGGATGTACTTCACCCCAGCCTTGGCGCAGAGCCCGGCCATCTTCCAGGTCGCCCCGAGGCTCCCGTGGTCGGTCGTCGCAACAGCCGGTTGGCGGTCGGCCACGACGGCGTCGACCATCGTGGCGAGCTTGGCCAACCCGTCTCGAACGCTGTAGGTGGTGTGCACATGCAGGTGGGCGAAGGAGCGCACGCCCTCTCTGTGCACCGGGGATGGATCGGGTCGCGGCGTTGTTCACCACCCGAGACGGGCCGCTCCGGACCCGACGCAGCCGGGCAACTGAGAAGACGTCTGAGAAACTCGGATCTCCGACGCTGGCCCGAACGCGAAGCTCCTGGTCAAGCGCCTGAACCCCTGCACCAGGTGCACGCCTGTCCAGCAGTCGTGGTGGCGGGGATCACCAGCCACCGACCAGCGTGCGACCTTCGGGTTATGAGACCACAAACCCTGATCTGGCCGGTGTTATCTGGTGGTCCGGTGTATGCCAGATTTGGCCTCTGAGCTGGACCTATGTAGCTCGTACCACCTCCGGGCAGCGGACGGTCATCTGACACGATCCCCGCAGTTTTGAAGATTTTTTTGGGATGGCAACGATGATCATTCAGGCATGGGCCGTCGCAGGTCGAACACCCGTGCCAGCTCCTCTTCGGTCATACCCGTCTCTTCGAGGACCTGGCCGACAGCAGCACCGAGTTGGGCGACAGCACGCCGAACCTCGTCCTCGTCCCGTTCGAGCGGGATGTAGAACCCGATCACCTTGCCGTGCCGGTTGACAGCGATCGTCTCCGATCCGGACAGGTACGTGCTGGCGTTGTTGCGGAACTCCCGGACGCCGATGCTTTTCACCTTGCCCATTGTGTCTCCTTTGTGTACACAGTGTAGCGCCTTCTCGTGGCAACGGTCAACGCCGGTGATGAGCGGCGCGTCGGCCTCGTTGGCACCCCAGCCAGTCGAGCGGCTTCACTCCTGGACACGTACCACCCCGTGCAGTGGGGCTCCGGCCTCAAGACGTGCTCGGGAGACGAGTCCCCCTCGGGCGCTCCGCCCTGGCCGGGGGCGGTCAGTCACCTCCATGAATCCACTCTCACTGGAGGGCACCTCGATGGTCCCGACAACCTTCAACCTCATCCGGACGTTCACCCGCCGCTCACGACGGGGCGTCCGCCACCCGGACGCTGTACCGGAGGCAGGGCTCAACCTGCCCCGCCGGATCGACGACCCGGCATCGGCTGCACGGGTCGCGAGGGACCTCCTCCGCTCCCGCCGTGAGGACGTGACGCTCGTCCTCTACCTGGACGACCGCCACCGCTTCGTCGGTCATGCCGTGGTCGCCGTGGGCTGGGTCCAGGTTGCTCGGCTTGCGGCCCACCCGGTGCTCCTCGGAGCGCAGGCGTGCCGGGCGAGCGGCGTCATCCTCGTCCGCTATCGCCCCTCCGGGCCGCTCAGCGCCACGGAAGCCGAGCAGGCGTCCTTCCGGGCCATCGCGACTGCCTGCGCCCGCCACGGGCTCGCTGTGGTCGACCACGTCGTGGTGGTCGGCTGACGGGCGTTGCAGCTCGGCCAGGTCAGGCCGCTCCTGACGCTGCTCAGCGGGACGACCGGCGACTCGTCCGCCGGGTCGTCGGGCGAGGCGCTGCCCCCTTCGACGTGTGGGGCGTGGAGCGCTCGTGCGCAGGCACCCGCGTCCCGTCTGCCCGCTTGTACAGGTGAACGTAGACGATCTTCTTGCCCTTCTCGGTCTCGGCCATGCTGTTACACCTCCGTGGGTTCCCAGCCGATGTCATGGGAAGTATACTGGGAAGGTGACGATGACCATGACCCCGTTCGGACCGTCGGTGCAGGAAGTGCCGCTGACCAGGGCACCCCTGGTGAACGTCATCGCTCAGGTGCGCTTCCCGGCCGTGATGAAGATCGAGGACAGTGCCTTCGTGGCGAACTTCCAGGAGGCGATCCGGAAGGACTACCCGATCCTAAGGCCGGAGCGGCAGCTCGGCGTCCTGATCGGGCCGGGAGGGGTCCAGCCGCAGGATGCTGGGACCGTGTGGCGCTTCGAGACGAAGGACCCGGATGCCTGGCAGGTGACGCTTGCGCCGACCTTTGTGTCGCTCTCGGCGAAGCGGTACACGCGCCGGAGCGACCTCCTTGCTCGCCTGACGGTCGTGCTCCATGCCCTCGAAGGCTGGTTGCATCCGAACGTCTGCGACCGCATCGGCGTCCGGTATGTGGACCGGGTGACAGGTGAGCAGCTCGCTCGCATCAGCACGCTCGTCCGTCCGGAAATCCTTGGCGTCGCAGGGAATGAGGCTGCACTCGGCAGTGCGGAGGTCGTACACGCCCTGTCCGACACGCTGTTCCGCCTCGACGATTCCTCGCAGCTCCGGGGACGATGGGGCAGGCTTCCCGCCGGTGCGACGTATGACCCAGGCATCGAGCCAGCGCGGGAATCGTCGTGGGTGCTCGATCTCGACCACTACACCGCGCAGCCCGAAGACTTCGACCTCGCCACGATTGGCGGGAAGGTCGCCGATTTCTGCGATCGTATCTACACGTTCTTCCGCTGGGCAGTCACCGATACGTTCCTCGATGAGTTCGGAGCAGAGCGATGAGCCCCCAAGTTCAAGCACGACCGAGCACCCGTCTCGACGATCCTGACGTTGAAGGACCCTGGGCAATCCTTCCGATCGCTGACACGCTCTTTGAGCGGAAGTCCTCGACGACGACGCGACTCGGGATGCCTTTTCTCGTTCACGATCTCGACGACTTGCTCCTCGGTGCGGAACGGATGACTGGCGGAGCTATCAGCTGGAGCGACCAGTTTTGGCGGATCGATGTCAGCTCCACCGAGACCGGGATCACGTACACCAGTACTCCTCGTCCAGTGCGCGAGGAGGTGCAAAGGCTCCGTGATGAGATCGCTCGTCGAACGCGCCTCACCCGCGAGCAGATTGCTCGGGCGCTCGGCGTGGATCGCCGCTCACTGAGCGCCTGGGTCAAAGGCGAAACTGCCCCCGGCCTGGACAAGCTGGAACGTCTGCAACTTCTGGCAGACGTGGTCCGGGACATCGATGCCACCGAACCAGGAAGTGCCACGGAGGTGTTGCTGAGCCGCACCGGAGGACAGGACCTTCTCGATCACATAGCCGCTGGTCGCTTCACGCATCCCCGTGACTGGCAATCATTGCGGGGATCGCCCTCGGTGACGATCGTGCATCGCCGATCGGCCAAGCGTCCGCTTCATCAGAACGCACTCGACGCCTACCTGCGGGGCGAGCTTCGTCCCCTCGGACGTGCCGCCACCATCCATCCTGAATCGGACTACGAACAGGACCTTTCGCGAGCCGAGCACCTCATGCCCGACGAGCCGGTCCGAAGGAGCCGCAGGGGCTACCGATGATGGTTCCGGATGAGTTCTACGAGTGGCACGACGAGCCCCGGCAGGGCGACATCGTGCTCTGCGGCGTCTCGCGGATCATCGCGGGGGATCGCCACAGTCCTTCGCAGTGGGAGTCGCTCGATGCTCACTTCGTGCAGATCGATGACGCCTGGGAGACCGGACGCTCGCTTGGCATCGCAGCTGGCATCGGCCTGGCGATGGTGGTGACGCATGACTGCCAGCTCGACAAGGAGTGGAATCAGCGAGTCCGGGAGCTTCAGCGAAGCGGGCTGGCCCTCGAACGTGCCGAGCTTGAGGCCGGTTCAGACGTGAGCCTTGACCGCACCCTGGTCGTCAGTCCGCTCGTCGATCCGAGAGACCTTCGTGGCGGTCGCGGGAACCTGCTTGCGGGGAGAGTCATCGGCTACCTGCCGGTTCCGGCGCATCCCGACAACCTCGTCGCCGAGTGCGTCGCCGATCTCACCTACCAATGCACCATTGACCGCCTTGACGTCGCCAAGATCGCCTCGATCACCGAGGCGGCTCGGAAGCAGCTCCGCTACGCGCTCATTCAGCTCGATGCGCTTCGCACCGCTGATCTCGGGTTCGAGGTGGAAGCGGTCGTCGGCCGAACCATCGAGAAGGTCGAGGTTCCGGCCCGTGATCCCCTGACGGTCCGCCTCAAGCTCGACGATGGTCAGGTCATCAAGCTGCTCCAGCAGCCGGGCACGCCAGATCAGGAGACCGCCCGATCCGGTGAGTTTTTCTCCTCCGGAGGGGTCTCGTGGATGCCCGAGGTGACCTGGCAAGGAAAGTACGACGAACTGGGCAGGCGAGCTTCCCCCCCACAGATCGCTCTTCCTTTCCAGACGGTCGAAACCGTCAATGAGTCCGCCCAGGAGCGGCAGCGCTC
>JAKCCH010000101.1 GCA_021838945.1 Actinomycetes bacterium | reverse complement strand
TCTCTTCATCGACGCGCACAACCACTTCCTGGCAACCGGGGAGTCCATGACGACCCTGGACGTGCGTTTCCCGAAGGTGCGCACGGTGGCCGAGCTCGCCGCTGCAATCGCGGATGCGGCGTCTGCCAAGGGCCCGGGCGAGCTCCTGCGGGCGTACGGTTACGACGACGCGAAGTACGAGCGCCCACCCACCCGCTGGGACCTCGACTCGGCGGCCCCTCGCACTCCGGTGCTCGTCAGCCACGTCTCGGGTCATTACGTCTTGGCGAGCACCCTTGCGATGGAAAGAGCCGGAATCCGGGAGGAGGCTCAGGACCCGCCCGGCGGCGTCCTCGACCGTAGCTCGGACGGACGGCTCACTGGGGTGTTCCGTGACTCGGCGATGGGTCTGGTGCAACCGACAGCAGTCGACGTCGGTCACCACGGTCCGAACTTCCACATCGCCGCGGAGGCCGCTGAGCTGGTTGCGGCGATCGAGATCGCAGGGCGTGCGTTCCTCGAGGCAGGGCTGACCACCGTGTGTGACGCGCAGGTGACGAGCCGTGAGCTGCGTGCCTATCGCGACGCCAGACGCGAGGGCCGCCTCCACGTCCGAACCGTCTGCATGCCGCTCTCGCACCAGCTCGCCGCCTGCGAGGCAATCGGGCTGGCCGGACCGCTCGGTGACGAGTGGCTGTCGATCGGCCCGATGAAGTTCTACTGCGACGGGAGCCTGATCGGCGGCACGGCCGCCTTCAGCACCCCGTACGGAGCCCACGGAGAGTACTCGGGCCTTCTGTTCTGGGAGCCCACAGAGCTCTCCGCCGCGATCTCGCAAGCCCACTGTGACGGATGGCAGATCGGGGTCCATGCGCAAGGAGACCGGGCGATCGGGATCGTCCTCGATGCCTTCGAGCGCGCGCGCCGGGCGTGTCCGGTCGACGATCCCCGGTTCCGCATCGAGCACGCGGGGTTTCCGACCGACGGACAGCTTCGTCAGATGAGCGAACTGGGGGTGATCATGGTCGTTCAGCCGAGCTACCTGCGCGACAGCGGCGACGACTTCCTCGAGCGCCTCCAAGCGCGGGCGCACCGGCTGCAACCCCTCCGCAGTGCCCTCGACCAGGGTGTCTGCGTGGTACTGAGCAGCGACTCGGATGTGGCGTCCTACCGCCCGCTGGACACGATCGCAGCAGCGGTCCAGAGGGAGACTCTGAACGGCGCACCGATCGGCCCTGCGGAGGCGCTGACGGTCGAAGAGGCCGTTCGAACGCACACCATTGGCGCTGCGGGTGCCATCCGCGCCGAAGACCGGCGCGGTTCGATCGAGGTCGGGAAGCTCGCCGACCTCGTCCTCGTCGGCGGCCCGCTGTTCGATTGCCCACCGGACGAGATCAGGGACCTTCCGGTCGACATGACCGTCATCGGAGGACGCATTGTCCACGGCTCGTTCTGATCGCTCGCACGGGTGAGACGGACCGGCGACGCGCACAACTGCGCGTCTCGATCCGCATCCGCCGACGGGTGAGCAGGAGCGGAACCGTGGCGCCGCGTGAGCATGCTCGACATCCGGGTTGCGAGCGCGAAGTCGGCGACGTCGCCGGACTTGCCAAGCGCCATGGCGGCCCGGAAGGCCTCCTTCAGCTCGTAGGCGAGCGCGAGGTTCTTGTCGATGTGGGTGACGTCCTCGACTCTGGCGCGCTCGGAGTGGGAGTAGAGGTGGGCGAAGAACATGACCGCCGAGGCGTCCCGGCCGGGAGCGAGGTCGATGACGACACCCCGCTCTCAGTCGGAGAAGACCGTGGCATAGACGTGGTTCTTCCTCACACTGCACTCGTCGATGGCGAGGTGGCGGCCGAGCCGCCCGCGCCGGCGCGCGAACACGGCTCGTCGCCTTGCCCCGACGGCCTTTCGCAGGTAGTGCTCGGGCACGCCGAGGTCGATGGCGGTGCGACGCGTCGCCCGGCCCCGCTGTAAGTCGGCGAAGAAGGCGAGCGCCCGGTGGGTCGCCCCGCCGCGATCGATCCCCTCGAAGCGCTCGTCGAAGCTCCGCTGGGCGCAGTCCTCGAACTCACAGACAAAGCGCCGCACGCAGATCGAGAGGGTGACGAGGGTACGCACGACGTCAATGACGTCGCGCCAGCCCGTGCCGTTCGTCGTCGCCGATGGCCGGCGGCAGCTCGGGCAGAGAGCGACGGGGTGACGCCCCGCCACGTGCACGATGGGCGCTTGTTCTCCTCGTCGATCGTCCTGAACACGTTCGTGTCCCGCCGTCTGAGGCGCAGGTTGATACCGTCAGCCAGGGCCTTCGGCTCCTCTCTTCAGTTGGTTGGACAACCGAAGTTTGGGGGCCGGAGGCCGCCTCAGGGGTGGATGCTCACCCCGTTCGCGGTGACGGCCTCAACCCTGATTCGCGACGAGCCCGGATACGAGGCCCTGATGAAGGCAAGACGTGAAGGCCTCACGCACACACGGCCAACGCCCCCGCTTCGTGAGGCGAAGGCGAACCGGGAGAAGCAATCGCGAGCTGCGGCCGCTCAACCGGTGAACGGCTGCTCGGTCAGCCGTCAGAGGTGACGGTCGAGGAAAGAACGTGCCTCCTTCGCCGGACCGAACGAGCGGACGGGCTGGCGGCCCGAGCAAGCCGGCGACGGCACGTGCTGTCCGCCGCGAGTGCGCTCGCGCCCCTGACACGGCGGCGACGGTCGGCAGTCGAAGCTGCTGGCGGAACAGGGTTCATCGGGCCTCGAGGATGCCGAGATCCCGTTGGGCGTAGCGGTTGTGCTCCCACTCCTCGTTCAAGATCACGTGGAGGCACTCTCGAACGGTGTGGTCGGTACTGGGATGGCCAGGAAAGGCAGGGGGGACACAGACGCGATCGAGTTCACCATCGGTGACGGCGCGGATGGTCTGTCCGACCTCATCCATGCGCTCTCCTCGCAACTCGAGAACCTCCTCGAGAGAAGGCCTCGCGTCGGGGTCGATTCCCCAGGCGGCCGGATCGGCGAGCCACGACCCTGCGAGCCCCCAAGGATGGTACGGGCGATCCATGCCCATCACCATGCGGCGCAGCCAGCAGTCCGTAGCCAGGACCAGATGGCGGAGTGTCTCCACGAAGCTCCACTCGTCGTCGACCCGCTCGTCCAGCAGCGGCTCCGGCAGATCCTGTGCCCGAGCGACGGTCGCCTGCCACAGCTCCTCGACCATGGCCCATGCCTCGGTCAGGCCCCTCGGGTCAGTTGCTCGCAGCTTGACGCGCTCGGGAAACCGGCGCTCCAGCTCGGCGGCCACCAAGGGAGCCACTTCGACCCCGTTCAGGAGGAGGCCCTCGAGATCGCCCGAGATGTCGGCGTTGCAGAACCACGCGTCCGTGATCTTGGCGCCCTCGAAGTTCGCAGCGTGCAGACGGGCATGCGAGAGGTCGAGGTCTTCGAGCCGTGCACCCTCGAGGGATGGTCCCTTCTCGTAGGGCATCTGCCACCTCCATGGCGGTCGGCGAGCTGGCTGAGGAGCCCGTTGGCTGAGCTCGTCGCGGTCCGGGCATCCCGAGAGAACGCCGACCTCGTCGTCTCTCACATCACAGCAGCGCTACGCCGTGGCGGCAAGAGTTCTCTCGCTGACGGAGCGCCGCGGCCTTGGCGGAGCCGACTCCAGAACCCCTCCTCGGTCAGAGATGGCGGGCAAGACTGGTGCGGTGCTGTCGGTCGGGATCGATGAGGTGGCCTCCTTCCGCGCGCTCAGCACCGGGCTGCACGACCGGCTGGACCCGCGCGCCCGCGCGAGGGCCGCCTGGGGCGGCCTCCAGGACAGCGCTCCCCGCTCGGCGCTGCTCGCGCTCCACGCCAGGGTCCACTCGATCACGCCGCGAGCGTGGGAAGACCCGTCTTTCGTCCAGCTCTGGCTCCGGAAGGCCGCCTACCTGGTTCCCCGGGCAGATCTCGCAGTCTTCACTCTCGGTGCGCTCCCGCGCGACCCGAACGCCGCCGCAGCGCTGCAGCATCTGGCAGACCAGGTGGTGTCCGCCTGCGGTGGCAATGCCATGTCCTATCGGGAGCTTGCCGCAGCAGCGCCGGAGCTCTCCGGCAGACTGGACGTGCGGCTCACGAGCGCGACCGGGAAGGTCGCACTCCGCTGGGATGCGAGCAGGATCAGGGTGATCCCCACCTCACCGCCCGAGATGGACGAGGAAGAAGCTCGACGGGAGCTCGCGCGGCGCTTCCTCTCGTGGCTGGGGCCGGCATCGGTCCGCCAGTTCTCCCGCTGGTCCGGCATCAGCCAAGCCGACGCCGCTCAGACGTGGAGAGCGCTGGAGCCGGAGATCGCGGTGATCGCCGGTCCGTCCGGCAAGGGGGCCGTGCTCGCATCCTCGCTGGACCTGCTCCTCTCCTCCGAGCGGGTGTCTGGCGCCAGGCTGCTGGCGCCGGGCGACCCCTATCTCTACGCCCACGCCGGGCTGCCGCCGACGGCAGCGCCGTCCGGCCTCGCCGACGCCCAGCGTCGGTCGGGCCTGCCCACGCGGGCCGTCAACGCGCTCGTCGGCCGCGTGCTGCTGCACGGTGCAGTCGTCGGTGCATGGAGCCGTCGAGGAGCAAGCGTGACGATCGCTCCCTGGCGGCACCTCACCGACGGCGAGAACGACCTCGTGAGTCGTGAAGCTCGGCTGCTCACTGGGCCACTCGGCCAGCCCGTCACGGTCACCTGGCTCCCGCTCGCCGCACCGTCCTCCATGGCCAGCCGGAACCCGACCGCCAGCCACCCGGAGGAGGCCGTTTAGCCTGACGTGTGACCTTGCAGCGCACCGGCACCCTTCAGCATCTCCTGCGAGCCCTGGCCGTCGTGGTCGGCCTGCTGGCGGCCACAGCGGCGGCGATCGCCTTCTCCCTCCGGGTGACCCCCACCCAGTCGGTGTCGACACTCGGCCAGCAGGTCGAGGTGGGAGCGGCAAGCCCGACCTTGACCCTCTCGGGGCCTGGGGTGCTCGATCTGTTCGGCCAGTCGATCCCGACACAGGCGCGCTTTGCCGGACCCGTCCGCCCCGAGCTCGACCTCACCAAGATCACGATCAATCGTCAGGTGGCGAGCTTCGTCACGGCCGCCGAGGGCACGACGGCAACGGCGACCCTCGGCCGGCGACTCGCGGGCGGCTGGACCAGGTACTTCATCTGGCAGGCGGCATTCGTCGCCATCGGCGCCGCCCTCCTCGCGCTCGCCTACGTGGGCCTCCGCCGGCGCTCGTGGCGCCGGAGCCTCCTGACGATGCTCCTCGTCGTCGTCGTCGCCGAGGGGATCGACCTCGGCTTCGTCATGGAGACCGCCTACAGCGCTCCTCGTGTGCTCTCCAAGGTGCGCTCGCTCAGCCAGCTCGTCGGGCAGAGCCCGCAACCTCTCATCGCGCCGGCGAGCGGACCTCCGATCAGGGGCGTGCAGGGGGTGGTGCTCGGCGACTCGACCGCGTCCGGTCTCGGCAACCCCCTCGTCACCCACCCGAGCGCCATCGACAGGGCATGCTTTCGCAGCTCCGACGCCTACGCCGTCGACCTCGCCAGCGTGAACGGATGGAAGGTGAGGAACCTGGCGTGCAGCGGCGCAACGATCCCCGACGGGATCCTCGGGCCGCAGGTTGTCGGCACCCACGTCGTCCCACCGCAGCTGGCCGTGGCGAGGCGTGCGAGCGGCGTGAAGGCCATCTTCGTCAGCGTCGGCGCCGACGACGTCGGATGGGACACCATCATCCGGCTGTGCGTGGTCTCCCCGAGCTGCGACAACTCCGCCTCGACCGCCTACTTCCAGCGCAAGCTCTATCGCTTCACGAAGGACTACTACCAGCTGCTCGGGCAGCTCGCAGCCTTCCCCGGGCATCCGCAGGTGATCGTGAACCAGTACTACGACCCCTTCGACCCGTCGCTCTCCTGCCTCGATCACGTGGGCCTCACCCCGGCGAAGCAGCGGGTCCTCGTCCAGCAGTTGGACGCCCTCAACGCCGTCATCGCGAAGGGCGCCCAGGCGACCGGCTTCAAGTCCGTCCAGCCGGACTTCTCGGGCCACGGCCTGTGCACCTCCGTGCCCTACGTGCAGGGGCTCGGGGAGGCGGCGCCGTTCCACCCGACGCCGGCAGGCGAGCTCGTCATCGCGCTCAGCGACGAGGCGGCGTTCCTGGCGGGACGGACCTGAGCGCGCCGCACCGCCAAGAGCTCCGCGGGCTGGCCGGATGCTTGCGACGGAGCAGCGGACAGGCCCCCCGAGCGCCCCTACCCGCGGCTCGTGGCGCGCCCGCCGCTCCTCGGGGCGGCGCCGGCGAGAGCGCCGGGTCCGGCACGAGAACAGGCGGCGACGGTCGCTCCCCGCGGCGCCGTACCTGGAAGAGTTCCGCCCGGACGGTGCCGCCGTCCAGCTTCGCGGCCCGGAGGGCGTGAGCCTCGAGGCCCGGTCCGCAGTTGGCGATCGCCACCTCCCCGGGGCGAATGTGGTGCCAGAGAGGGGTTCGTCAGGTGGGCTCGGACCCGCGATCCCGGGCGCTTCTCACGAGATGCCCCGGCGTGCAGCAAGGGGCCGGCGTGGGCCCGCCGACGCAGCCCGTCGGAAGTCGGACCGGCGCCGACGGGTCATGGCGAGGAAGACGAGCGCGTGTCGGGCTGCCAGCGCGGCCGCCGCCTCAGCCGTTCGGCTCACTCCGCTGGGGCGTGCTCGCGAAGGTGTGCGATCTCTTCCTTGACTTCGGCGATCTCCGCCTCGAGATCCTTCAGGTGAGCCTCGAGGTCCTCTATCCTGAGCCGCCTCGGTCCCGGCCCGCGCAGGTAGCCGGGACCGTACCCGGGGCCGTATCCGTAGCCCGCGCCGTAGCCGTATCCCGGGTGCCCGTGCCAATGCCCCCATCGATGCCACTGCCCGTGCCCGCACCAGCAGCCCATCATCCACCTCCTTGTCGGTGACCCGACGCCGACGATACGGATCCGGACCGGCGACCAGTAGGGGCAAAGGTCACTGGCCACCGGCTGCGATCCTCGGCACGTGGCGTCGACGCCGGGCCGGTGGACCTAGTGCGAGGCGGCGACCCTGCTCGCCAGCGTCTGCGCCCGCTCGACGAGGGGACGGCAGCCGAGGCCAGCAGCGAGTGCCCTGGCCTCCTCGATCATCGGGTCCGCCTCGCCCGCCTCGCCGCCGCGCTGCAGGAAGTCGGCCCAGTCGAGCAGGCCGTTCGCCAGCCGGTAGGGGCTCTCCAGCCTTCGTAGGGCGGCGACGGCGTCTCCGTAGGCGCCAGCGGCGCCGGCCTCGCCCTCGAGGTCGGCCCTGCGGGCGTCGGCGAGCTCCCGCTCCGCCCGCAGCTGCGGCGGCAGGTGGCCCGGCTGCTGGGCGTCGATGAAGGCGATCAGCTCGTCGAGGACCTCGACGTGGCCGAGGTCCGCCGCCAGCCTGGCGGCGAGCGGCCAGGCCCAGCGGACGGTGTCGTGTCGGACGCCGATCCGGCCGGACGCCTCGAGCACCTTGCGGGCGTGCGCCAGGGCACGCTCGGGATCAGAAGCGGCCATGACGGAACCGGCGACGAGATCCGCCGTCGCCCGGGTCTGGAGGTTCTCGAGCCCGGCGGACGGTTCGGCCAGATAGGCGTTCGCCCCCGTGAGATCCCCCCGCAGGGCGGAGGCGTGCACGAGCATCCCGGCCACCGGCTCGCCGAAACCGTCGCTCTCGACACCGTGTCGCAAGAGATCGACGGCCTCGTCCCACTGGCCGAGCTCGAGGAAGGCGACGCTGAGGTTCACCATCGCGTAGGCCATCGGGTCAGCAGCGCCGACACGACGGGCGTGCTCGAGCGCCATCCGGGCGACCTCCGCCGAACTTCGAGGGCTGAAGCCCGCCTGCAGGTCGGAGAGGTTGAGCAGGGCGCGGCTGAGCTCGGAGGTGTCGCCGGCGCGCTCGGCGAGCTGGGCGGCCTCACGCAGGTAGGCGGTCGCCTCTGCCGTCTCGGCCCGCATCCCGTGGAAGACCCCGCGCAGTATGAGCAACCTCGCGATCTGCCCGTCGCCAATTACGAGAGCCTGGCCGAGCGACAGCGCGCGCCGGCTGAGCCGGTCCGCCTCCTCGAGGTTCCCCGAGAACACCTCGACGTTGGCGAGTCCGGCCAGCGCGTCGACCGTCGCCGCGTCCGGCTCCTTCTGAAGGACGCTGAGCGCCTCCTGCAGCTCGGCCCGTGCCTCGCCGTCGCGATCGGCTCTGGCGAGCGTCACACCGGTGAGCACCCTGGCCCGCGCCGCACTGCGCTCGTCTCCCGCCCGCAGGTAGCGGTCGTAGGCCGCCGCTGCGTGCTCGAGGGCGACGTCGAGTCGGCCGGCGAGGGTCGCGGCTGAGGCCGCCTGCTCCAAGAGGGCGGCCGCTCGAGCGACATCGCCACCGACGCCGTCCTCGTCCTCCAGCTTCGCCGCCGCCGCGTAGCTGACCGCCGCCCGGGCAGGGGCGCCGGTCGCCTCGGCCCGCCGCCCGGCGCGCTCGAGCATGACGAGGGCCTGTGCCCGCAGCTCGGGGGCGTCCTGGTCCGCGCCGGCGGCGTCGAGGGCGTCGAGGTAGTGCCGGGCGACGACCTCGACGACCTCCTCGCCGTCGTCGGAGAAGGCGGCACGCAGATGGGCGGCCACGGCCAGGTGCCGCTGCTTGCGCTCCCGGCGGGACAGCGTCTCGTAGGCGACCTGGCGCAGCAGCTCCTGGGCGAAGCGGTAGTCGCCCTGCTGGGGCGAGAGCGGATCGGCCGTCACCTCGAGGACGTCGCGCCGCACCAGCTCGCCGAGAGCGGCCCGCACCTCCTCGGGGCCACGGCCGGAGATCGAGACGAGCGCCTCGGCGGGGAAGCTCGAGCCGAGGACGGCCGCCATCCCGACGAACTCCCGCTCGCCCGGGCCGAGCGAGTCGAGCCGGGCCGCCAGCAGGGCCTGCAGGGTGTCGGGAACCTGGAACGAGCCGAGCTCGCCGGCGAGACGGTAGGTCCCCTCCCCCTCGCTCGTGAGCACCCCCGAGTCGAGCAGGGAGCGCACCGTCTCGACGGCGAAGAGAGGGACGCCCTCCGCCCGGGCGGTGATCTGGGCTCGCGAGGGCGGCGGCAGCCCGGGCAGAAGCTCCTCCACCAGACGGTCCATCGAGGGCGCGTCCAACGGGTCGAGCGAGAGCACGGACCGGTTCCTGCCGACGCCGAAGCCGGGGTAGGCGTCGGCGAGCTCCGGTCGGGTGAGCACGACGACGAGGATCGGCAGCTGTCGGATCCAGTCGACCAGGTGGTCGAGGAAGTCGAGAAGGCCCGAGTCGGCGTGCTGGGCATCCTCGACGAGGAGCACGACGGGCGCCACGCCGGCGAGCCGCTCGAACAACAGCCGCCAGCCGGCGAAGAGCTCCTCACGGGCGAGGGGCACCTCTCTCGCCTCGGGGCCCTCCACACCGAGCAGGCGGGCGACGCGCGCCCCGACGTACTCCCGCTCGGGCTCCGGCACGAGGCGGACGAGGCCTTCGGCGAGCTTGGTGGCGGCGACGTCCCTCGGGTCGTCCTCGGCGATCGAGAGCCGCTGGCGCACCATCTCCGCCAGGGCCCAGAAGGTCACCCCCTCGCCGTAGGAGAGGCAGCGGCCTCCGTGCCAGAGC
>JAKCCH010000010.1 GCA_021838945.1 Actinomycetes bacterium | reverse complement strand
CGGCAGACCTCTGATGCCTCGCGCCTCAAAGCGGGTACGCGACGATCGCCGACCTTCCGCACGCACCGCACCGCGGTGCTTTGTTGGTTCGAGCCGACTCGTGGGCTCGGCGTGAAACAGGCGGGCTAGGGCCCGTCGCTCCACTCGAAGGCCGGGCCTGCGACGTGCTCGCCGTCGCCGTAGGGCATCTGCATGAGGGCAAGGGCTTCGTACTCCAGTTGCTTCATCGTCGGGACCGTCTCGATGAGCGCTGACGGCGTGCCGCTGAAGGCGGCATCGAGCTGCTGGAGCAGGCTCGTGTAGGTGCGGTTGCAGACCTCGGTCAGCTCGCGTTGCGAGCTCCCGACGGGATAGTCCCGCGCCTTCGGGTTCGGATGCATCGGGCTCACGCAGTCGTAGTCGACGTAGAGATATGGCCCGCTCGGCCCGGTGTCATAGGTGTCACCGTCCACGTACATGCGACCGCGCCAGAGCTCGTCGAAGGCGAAGTAGTGGGCGACCTCTCTCGACGGGCTGTTCTCCCAGACATCGACGAGCATGCCTTCGCCCTGGCAGCGAGCGGTCTCGATCGCTTGTTGGGCGCTCTCGAGCCCCTCGACGCGGATCGCGTCGCCGCCACCGCCGTAGAAGTACGTCCCCGGCAGCACCTGCCACGCGGGGTCGCCTTTCCAGACCGACGGGTCGCTCGCGAACTGCGTGAGTCCATCGGCGACGGCGGCATAGAACTGGCCGATCGTCCGGTAGTCGTCGGCCTCGGGCGGAGCGCAGATCGCCTCGGGCTGCTCGATCCTGCGGAAGCTCTCCAGGGTGTCGCGGCTGAATGGAGCGAGGTCGACGAGGAAGGACTTGTCGCTGTGAGGCAGTGTGGTGGGGTAGTCGCGGACGACGGCACGCTCGGCGATCTTCGGGTGGTGGCCCAGGGCGTTCATGACGTTCGCCATGAGGGTCATGTGGAGCATCTCCTGCATGACGACCTCGCGGATGACCACGGCCGCTTCGACGTTGCGTCCCTCGGGGATCGACCAGAGGGCGCACAGATAAGGAGGGATGGTGACGTGCTCGATCTCGATCGCGAGCTGCAAGTGCTCGATGAGCTGGTCGAGGTTGTCGATCGGCATCAGGACGCCTTTCGGCCGAGATCTGCCGTGATCCGGTCGGCTGTCCGGCACGCGAGCGCGGCGATGGTGAGCGTCGGGTTCGCGGCGGAGGACGTGGGCATCGAGCCGCCACCGGCGACGAAGAGGTTGTCGTGGTCGAAGCTCCGCTGGTCGGGATCGACGACTCCTTGGTCGGCGCGGTCCGACATGCGGTGGGTGCCCATCACGTGTCCCGCGCCGTTCCACGAGTACCCTTGGCCGTCGTAGGTGATCCAGGTCGGCGACAGCGGGCTGTAGGAAGTCATCTCGATGGCACCGAGCCGGGAGAACGCCTGCGAGCTGAGCTGCCGGGCCGCTTTGAAGCTCTTCAGGACATAGTCGTCGAGCTGGTAGTGGATGACCGGCCGCGGGTTGCCGAGGGCGTCGGTCCACGCGTTCGAGATCTCGACCCTGTTCGCCGGCGACGGGAGCTGCTCTGTCACGAAACCGAAGCGGATCTGGCGCGGCACGTCCTCTGCCATCTGCTGGCGCAGCCTCGGCCCGAAGGCTCCCCCCGCGACCGCCTCCTCGAGCTGGAGATACGGCCCGAAGGCCGGGAAGTCCCAGCCCCAGTTGGCGAGCTCCACCCGAAACGCAGCCCGGTCCTTGCGGAACGCCCCGTCTCTCAGGATCTCGATCCCCGAGGTCGAGCCGGGGCCCCGGTAGGCGCCGATGTTCTCCCCCATGAGCGCCCAGGTCATGACGAACGGGTGGTCCATCAGGTTGAGCCCGACCTGGCCGCTGCTGTTGGCAGCGTTCGAGGCGAGCAGGATCTTCGCGTTCTCGATCGCGCTCGTCGCAAGGACGTAGACGTCGGCCGTCACCGTGACGGGCGTGGATCCGGGACCCGAGCCGTCGTAGGTCTGGTACACGAGCCCTGACACGCGCTTGGCGTCTGACGTGAGGAGCACCTTCGAGACGACGGCCTGGGTGACGAGATCCATCCGTTCGGCCGCCGCTGCCGCCAGCGTCTTCAGCGCGTTGTACTTCGCCTGCACCGGGCAGATCGGGATGCAGCTCGCGTTCCCCTCGCAGCGAAGGCCGCGGTGCGGGTTCCCCACCGCTCCCAGTGGCTCGTATCCGCGTCCGCCGTCGTAGGCCGGGTTGGGCATGGAGTTCCGGCCCTGCGGGGTGCTCGTGACCTGCAGCGCGCAGGTCGTGCCGTCGAGCGAGATCGTGTACCCGTCCAACTGAGCGGCGAAGACCTGGTCGCTGAAGCTGGGCGGGATGCGGAACATGGGGTAGACGTAGTCGTCCGGGAACCAGATGCCGAGATAGCGCTGATCCTCTACGTTGGCGGCGATGCCGAGCTCGAGCTCAGCCTGGCGGTAGTAGGGCTCGAGGTCGTCATAGGAGAGAGGCCAGTCGACCCCTTGGCCGTAGCGGGAGCGGAGCTCGAAATCTGCGGGCACCATTCGCAGGGAGGTGCCGAGCCAGTGCATGGTGGTGCCACCGCTCGTCTTCGTGTAGTCGCTCCCGAAGGGCATCGGACCTGCCTGCACGAGGTAGTGGTTGGCGTCGACTCCACCCGGCGGGATCTTCGCGATGTCGAGCACCGACGGCTCTGGTGCGAACGGGCTGTCGGGCCACGGCGAGTTGGGCACCTTCGCGATGGCCGACTGGTGCGTGAGCACGTTGCCCTGGTAGCCCTCCCAGGTGGCTCCGGTTGCGGCGCCGGCCTCGAGCACGAGCACCGAGACGCCCGCTCTGGTCAAGCGACGGGCGAGGATCGCGCCGACCGGCCCGGCACCGGCGATCACGACGTCGTAGTCCGTCATGGGCGAGACGAGCTCGAGGCGACCGGTCCGGTGGGGGGTGCCGGCGACGCCGCCGGCGGTTGTGCCCAGGAGGCGTATCCCGGTGCTTTGGCCCCAGAGGGATGCGAGCCGATCGCAACCCAGACGAGTCCGGAGCGATATGCGGCGTCAGACACGATGTGGGTGATGTCGGAGGGGTTGGCGCCGTAGGCGTCCCGCCAGGCTCGCGGGAGCTGGTCCCACTGCCCGAGGTACCACATCACGATGACGTTGCGAGCAAGGGGACCGAGATAGGGGTCCTTCATGATCTCGACCTGAATCGCCTGGTTCGGGTCACCGCCCTGCTCGAGGATCCGACCGGCCACACCGAGCAGCTGCCCGGCGGCGCGCTCGCCTGCGATGGACGTGATCTCGTCGAGGAACGGCTGAGCCTGCCCGCTACCGAGCAGCTCCGTCTCGCTGAACCCGGTCAAGTGGACCGAGAGCTGGAGGAAGGTCTGAACCGGGTTCATGCCGGCACCGCATAGGTGGCGCGGCACTCGGAGGAGACGGGAGCAGACTGGAACGCCTGTGCTGCGACCGGCTGCGTCTGGCCGATGAGCAGTTGGAGGTCGGCGATGGTGTTCGTCGGGTCGGTCGCGGGGTTGCCGTAGTCGATCGTGATCGGCGGCTGGTTCGCGCTGTCGAACCGGTAGCCCTGGAACGGCCCGTAGAAGCTCCACTCGTTGCCCACGAGCCGGCGCACACCACCGGTCTCGAGCACGACGCCGTATTCGACGAGCGGCGAAGGGTTGTCCTGGACGACGGGCACCGAGCCGAGTTCCACCGACATCGACCAGATGAGGTCCCCCTGCTTGCTTTGATCGTCCTGGTAGACGGAGTACTGCCAGGACGTGACGCTCGGATCGTTCAAGGTCGGAGCGGTGTACGTGAAGATCGCCGGGTACTTCGGCTCGCCGAAGAGCTTCTGCCCCGCCTGCACCGCGATGGGGTTGTCGCACGGCACGTGCAGGCGCAGACCGCCGATCGACTTCGTCTGGTCCTCGCCGGCGAGGTACTGGTCGAGGGTCATGCGCGGGACCAGTGGCTCGCGCGCCTTCGGGTAGGTGTAGACGTTGAACTCGACCTCTCGAACAGTGGCGAGATAGGTCCCACCATGGCTCGTGTAGATCTGGAAGTCGACCGACGCGAGGCCGAGCCGACTCCCCCCGATGTCGAACAGGGCTGGCTCGAGAGCCATCTCTCCGTCGAGCACGGGGATGCGCTCCCGGAGGAGGTCGGGCTCCACGGGGTAGTAGACCCACAACGACTGCAGCGAGGCGTACCAAAACGGCATCAGGAACCCCTCCGGCAACGGGGGGAACAGCGAGTCGAACGGCGTCTGGCCCATCTACAGCCCCTCTCCGAAGGGACGGTTTCCCCTCCTGTCAAGATTGTGCCACAAGCCTTGTCCTGCCGCAGGCGGCGCGAACTCGCTGTCCCAGCCTGGGCTGACGCACATCACCCTGCAGGCTCGACACGACGGCCGACCTCAACCGCCCGGGTCGCCCCTCGCCGGGCTCGTCACCCGCAGCCGGTTGTGGAAGCCGCAGAGGAGCCGCCCGTTCTCCTGGGTCGTCTCGCCACCTTGGCTGTAGGGCAGGATGTGGTCGACCTGGCAGCGATCGAGCGGCTCTTCACAGTACGGATGGGTGCAGCACCGGTCGCGAAGCTCGATCGCCCGCTTCGTGGCGCCGGTGAACAAGCGGCTCTTTTGCCCCACTTCGACGCGCCGCTCGGGAGTGAAGACGGCACGCTCGAGATCTGCCCTTCTGAGGAAGGGGGCGAGGTCACAAGGGGTGAGGACGATGCCACTGGCGAGCTCGAGGATGCGCCCCGACAGGGTCTCGAAGTCGACGAAGACGCTGAACAAAGGTGCCGGCCGCCTACCGTCGTGCGGAGCCGTGCGCGAGCGGGTCGCCATCTCGACGAGGGCGTCGGCTCTCCGCTGCTCGGGGCGACGGGCGAGCTCAGAGGACATCGGGTCGCGTCCAAGGCGCCTTTTTGCTTCGGCCCAGTCCACTTCGAAGAGCTCACGCTCGAGGCGGTCGAGCTCGCCGTGCACGATCGCCCCCGAGACCGGATCGAGGATGATCCTGCCGAGGAACATCCCGTCGTAGCTCGCCTGGAGCGAGACGTCACGGCGCGTCCGGCGAGCTTCTGCCGCATCGTTCGTCCCGTCCTCGTCGGCGTGCTGCTCCCAGTAGGAGACGAGACGTGCGAACTGCGAGAAACGAAGCCTCCTGGCCTGCTCGAGGAGCATCGTCTCGTCCCGCTCGAAGTGCTTCTCGGTCCTCTCGTTGCGCACCGAGCACAACACCTCCACGTGGGCGGGGCTGATCTCGCCCGCTTCGAAGGCTTCTGCCGTCTGCGCCATCTCCCGCAGGCGCCGACCGGTGCGGACCCGCCGCCTGCTCTCGCGCATCGGGAGGCGCGTCTCGGTCGCGAGGTAAGCGGCGCAGTTGCGGGCGCCTGCGGTCGCCCAGTCCCCGCTCGCGTCGAAGCCGGCGGTGATCTTTGTCACGAAGGCTTCGAGGCGTGAGAGCTCCCTGTAAAAGGCGGTGACCGACTCGGCGTCGCAGTACGAGTCGGCCCGCTCGATCAGCTCGTCCAGCGCCCCCCGCAGCTTCGTCACGCTCATGGAGTCAGTATGACAAGAGGGTGTATCAACCCCTTCCATGGCATCGTGACCGACTCCTGGACGTATACAACTCTCGGTGAGGCTGTCTCGATCAACCTTCCAGCGCTGCGGCGAGACGCTCGAGGGTGCCGCTCATGGTCTGCCGGTTGCGCTCTGCGCGGTCGTCGATCCCCGAGATCTGCGCACTCATCTCACGGGTCGCCTCCGGTCTCAAGTCCTCGCTCCACTCCGTGACGCGGCAGCCGGACTCCGCCGGCTCGATGCGGTACCCCCAGGTCGCGTAGTGGAAGTCGAACAGCGAACATTCGAACACGAAGGCGCGCCCGGGATCCGCCTCGATCACCTTGCCCTGAGTGGTCCACTCGCGCTCACCGTGACGGTTGTGACCGTCGAAGGTGGCTCCGACAACAGGGCTGTCATAACCGTCGTGCCACTCGCACGCGTAACACTCCACTGACCAGTCGCCCATGCGGGTCACATCCGAGATGGCCGCATAGACCGCCTCCGGCGGGGCGGCGATGTCGCGCGAGATCTCCAGCCTTCCAGTCATGGACCGAGTTCAGCACATCCGCCCACCTCGCGGACCCGCAGACAGGCGACAGGCTACGGTTCGCTCATGTACGCCGCCCGCCACGCTGCAGAGACTCCTGACAAGCCCGCCATCGTGATGGCGAGCGGGGGCAAGGTCGTGACGTACGCCGAGTACGAGGCACGCTCCAACCAGGTCGCGCACCTGCTCCGCGACATCGGTCTGCAGCGCCAGGACCACGTGGCGATCTTCATGAGCAACGATCACCGCATGCTCATCTCGGAGGGTGGCGCCGAGCGCTGCGGGTTGTACTACACGTGCGTCAACTCCTACCTCTCGGCAGAGGAGGCTGCATACATCATCAACGACTCCGAGTCCGAGGTCGTCATGACGACCGCCGCCAAGGCCG
Organism: Actinomycetes bacterium; assembly: GCA_021838945.1. Taxonomy (GTDB): domain Bacteria; phylum Actinomycetota; class Acidimicrobiia; order Acidimicrobiales; family Bog-793; genus JAKCCH01. Next base: position 46,848 of record JAKCCH010000010.1, on the reverse strand, counting down.
AGGTGGCATCTCAGCTCCCGGCGCTCTGCCCGAGCGTGAAACGCTGGCTGATGGTGGATGCCGGCACCGCCGCGCACGAGGGCTACGAGGACTGGGACGAGGCCCTCGACCCCTACCCCACGACGCCGATACCCGATGAAGAGCTCGGCACCCCGATGCTGTACTCGTCGGGCACGACCGGGCGCCCGAAGGGCATCCTTCGCCCGCTGCCGGAGGCGGCACCGAGCGACAACATCCCCGTCATGGAGGGGCTCAGGTTCCTGTGGCGCCTCCGGGAGGGCATGGTCTACCTCAACCCCGCTCCCCTCTATCACTCCGCGCCGCAGGCGAGCGTTGCCATCTCCCTCCGGCTCGGGGCGACGGTGGTCGTGATGGAGCACTTCGACCCGGCCGGGTTCCTCGATCTCGTCGCTCGGCACCGGGTGACTCACACACAGATGGTCCCAACGATGTTCTCGCGCCTGCTCAAGCTGCCCGAGGAGGTGCGGGTCAGCGCGGACACCTCCTCGCTCGAGGTGGTGATCCACGCCGCAGCCCCCTGCCCGGTCCCGGTGAAGCGCCAGATGATCGAATGGTGGGGCCCGGTCCTGATCGAGTACTACGCCGCCACCGAGGCGAACGGCTTCACGTTCGTCGACTCCGAGGACTGGCTGCGGCACGAGGGGACCGTGGGCCGAGCCCTTGTAGGAGAGCTGCTGATCCTGGACGAGAACGGTGAACCCTGCCCCACCGGGGAGCCGGGGACCGTCTGGTTCAAAGGTGCGACCAACTTCGAATATTTCAACGATCCTGTAACGACTGCCGAGTCAAGAAACGACATCGGAGACACGTCCACGGTCGGCGACGTCGGCTATCTCGACGACGAGGGCTACCTCTACCTCACCGACCGGAAGAGCTACATGATCATCTCCGGAGGCGTGAACATCTATCCGCAGGAGACCGAGAACCTGCTCGTCACACACCCGAAGGTGTTCGACGCGGCCGTGATCGGCGTGCCCGACGACGACCTCGGTGAAGCAGTGAAGGCCGTCGTGCAGCCGGCGCCGGGCGTCCAGCCCGGCCCTGAGCTCGAGCGCGAGCTCATCGCCCACTGCAGAGAGCACCTTGCCCACTTCAAGTGCCCGCGGTCGATGGACTTCGTGGACGAGTTGCCGAGGCTGCCGACCGGGAAGCTCTACAAGCGGCTGCTCCGGGACAAGTACTGGGCCGGCCACGCGACTGCGATCGTTTGACGCCCTCTACCGCTGCCAGAGCCGGCTCCTGCCGCCTCGAGTGGGACAACGTCGAGGAGCGAGTGCGAGCATCCTGCTCGAGTTCGCCGCCTGGACCCGCACTCTCGACGAGTCCGACGTGCGGCACGCGCCGGCCACAAACGGCTGAGCTTCAGCGGGGTTTCATCAAACCTTCAGGTTCGATAGCCATGATCGGCTCGAATGAGACCTCGGCGCGCCTGGAGAAGGTCAGCATCCCCTCGACCGGGCGCCGCCGTCCCGGCCGCGCAGGACCCGGCCGGTCAGGAGTCCGCCGGAACCAGACCGAAGCGCCGCCGATGGTTGCGGCGCTCCCTCATCAGCCTCGGTGTCGTCGTCGCGCTCATCGTCGCACTCGTGGGCGCCGAGGCCATCTACCTCGCCTACCGCAACCACCAGATCCACCGGATCGCCGTCAAACACCTTTCTCAGGTGGCGACGAAGGGCCCTGACGTCGGAGTCCAGACCTTCCTCCTCATCGGATCGACGTCACGTTGTGCGCTCGCACACCAGAGCCAAGCGTTCGGCACGTGCCAGCAAGGCATCACCGGTGTGAACTCCGATGTCACGATGCTGTTGCGGGCGGACCCGGCCACCCACACGATCTCGATCCTGTCGATCCCGCGGGACATGGTGCTCGAGAACGTGAGGCAGGACCAGCAGCGTTTCTACAAGATCGATGCAGCGCTGGCGCAAGGGCCGAGCCAGCTCGTGAACGTCATCGAACAGGACTTCGGGATCCCGATCAACCATTTCGCCGAGCTCAACTTCGACAGCTTCCAGAACGTCGTGAACGCGCTCGGCGGGGTGAACATGTACTTCCCGTACCCGGAGTACGACGACTACTCCTCGCTTCACATCAAGACGGCTGGTTGCTACCACTTGAACGGGTTCGAGGCGCTCGCAGTCGTCCGGGCACGCCATCTCTGGTACAAGGTCGGCAACACGTGGCAGTACGACGGCTCTGGCGACCTCGGGCGGATCATCCGCGTGCACGAGTTCCTCAGGGTTCTGGCCACGACTCTGCAGCAGCGCGGCCTCTCCAACCCATTCCATGACAACGCGCTCATCGGCGCCCTCGCGCCGCAGCTCACGATCGACTCGAGCCTGTCACTGAGCGACATGGTGAATCTCGTGCTGTCGCTGCACGGGGTCAACGCCGCGAGCCAGCCACAGCTCACGATGCCGAACATCGAGGACACGCAGCTCTACTCCTGGAACGGGATCGACTTCGGGTCGGTCGTGTTTCCCTCCTATCCGCAGGATCAAGCAGCGATCGATCAGTTCGAGGGCTGGTCGCGTCCTCCCGGCTCGACGCTCGCACCGGGATCGATCACGGTCTCGGTCGAGAACGGGACGACCACTCCGAATGCAGCGACGTTCGCCAGCAGGCTCACGACGCTCGGCTACCACGTCACGGGCACCGGATCGACGACGCCCGTCGGCCCGATCTCCGAGACCTACGTCTACTACTCGCGCGGTCACCTGCGGCAGGCCGAGCGGGTGATGCAGTCGCTCTGGGGCATGGCTTCGATGGCCGAGGGCCCGACTCTCGACGGCGCCGACGTCACCGTCGTCACCGGCACGAACGCTCATGTGGTGCTGCCGGCGACGCACAAGCACAACGCTGGGCACCACCACACGTCCGCTTCGAGCAACCCGTTCCCGATCCTTCGGCCGGTGAGCTCCTCTCGCCAGGGGCTACCGCCCTACGACCCGCGGGCGTGCCCCATCGGATCGCCGGTTCACTGAGTCCTTCTAGCTCCACTGCCGAGGTCACAGACGCGACCGCCGTCCGCTACCCCACCCGCTCCTCCGCCGCATCCACCTCGTCACCGGCCGACCCGGCGGACCCGGCGGACCCGCCGGACCCCGCGATCGGGTGGCAGTCGATCCGGTGAGCGTCGGACGTGAGGCAGTTGCCGGTCGAGAGGTCGAACTGCCACCCGTGCATGCAGCACTTGAGGACGGTGCCGTGCAGCTCGCCGAAACGGGTGAGGTCCGCCTTCAAGTGCGGGCAGCGCCGCTGGACCATGTAGTCCCCGATCTGCACGTACTCGACCGGCTCCTGTTCCGCGTACCAGCCCTCGGCATACGAGAGGCGGTCGGGCGCAAGGCACTTGAAGAAGGTGTAGATGTGCTCGTTGTACTGCCCTCGCCGCCAGGCACGGAATCTCAGTGAGAGGAAGAGGCTGTTCACCCAGTCGATCTGGTGCTCGGCCACGAGTGCTTCGACGAGCGGGCGATCGATCGTGAAGGCGTAGCGGCACTCCTCGTCGGTGCGCCGTCGCACCTGTCGTTCCGTGAAGTCCACGATGATCTGCTCGTCACCGACATCGAGCTGGATCGGGCCACCGACCCCCGGGCCGATGCGGTCGGCGAGGGCGAGGAGGGGCTCGAACCAGTCGGCCAGTGCCTCGACGAGGTCACCCCCGTACCGTGGCAAGCTCGCCTTCTCCTCCTCGATCCGAGCTCGCTGGCGGGAGGCGTAGGCGGAGAGGTAGTCCCGCTTGTCGGTGAAGATCCGGCCGACCTCGTCGTCGGGGATCGGGTGCTCGATCGTGCACCGGGTGCCCTCGAGAGCGGCCGAGCTGCCCGGGATCAGCAGCCTGGCGTTGCCGTGGCCGTTCGCGGCCAGGTAGTCGATGAACACCTGCTGGTCCGGGAAGGGGTTGTCGTCGCTGCCGTCGAGGTCGTTGAAGGCGAACAGGTCGTCGTCGAGGAAGGCGGCCGGCCCGCTGTTCGGGAACACGTGGCTTGCGGCGATCTCCTCGACGAAACGCATCGCCCTCGCCATCCCGTTCTCGCGCTTGCGCTTGCCGAGCGCGCTCTTCGTGGCCTCGGCGAGGTCGTATACGACGGGCCACCAGATCGCGCCGGAGAACTGAAGGAAGTGCGCGTCGAAGTGGCCGAAGTCGCGCAGCGGCTGAAGGTCGCGGGGCCTGCTGTCGTTCTGGTTGAGGATGCGGTGCTCGCCGTCGTCGAGCGCGAGGGCAGAGTCCCCGAGCGGGCCGTCGGCCGGCGACGACATCGTGTCGAGCATGATCCGCAGCCCGTCCAGCTCTACCGGCACGTTGCACCTCGTCTCCACGAACTTCGAGAAACCGAGCGCCTCGAGGGCTTCCCGCAGGTCGGCCGTCGGATAGTCCGGGAGGAGGACGGTCGTGGTCTTCGGGATCGCGTCGCGGAGCAGGGCGGCGTCGAAGTGGTCGCGGTGCAGGTGCGAGACGTAGAGGTAGTCCGGTCGGAGGGACGAGAAGTCGACGTCCCAGTTGTCCGGGAACACGAACCACGAGGCGAAGTACGCCGGGTTCCGCCACGGGTCGCAGAGGACGGAGCCGGCTCGAGTCTCGACGAACAGCCCGGCATGGCCGGTGGACGTGATCTTCATGCGGCCGCCAGCGTACGGCGGCGGTGCCATCGTCCCCACCGAGGCGCTCGGAAGCTGGGTCACCGCCGGCAGAGGTTCACGTCGTTGGCTTGGGTTACGGTGGCGCCCATGCCTGCCGAGCCGTGCTACCTCAGGTTCCCATCCGTCCGTGGCGATGAGGTCGCCTTCGTCGCCGACGACGACGTGTGGCTCGTGCCCGTCGGCGGCGGGACGGCACGCCGCCTCACGAGCGACCGTGCTCCGGCCGCCTGGCCGCGCCTGTCGCCGCACGGCGCTCTCGTCGCCTACACGAGCCAGAAGGACGGCATCCCCGAAGTCTTCCTCGCGGCGACCGACGGCAGCGTCCTCGAGCGGCTCAGCTACTTCGGCGACCGGTCGACCCGCACGATCGGATGGACCGAGGACGGGCGTGTGTTGGCGATCTCGTCCGCCGGCGAGCCCTTTCGCAGCCGTACGTGGGCCTACGCGATCTCGCCCGACGGTGCGCCGCCGGAGCGGCTGGCGTACGGTCCGGTCACGGCCGTCACCCGCGGGGCCGCCGGCGCCGTGGTCCTCGGCGTCAACCAGAGCAGGTCGCGAGGCGCGTCGTGGAAGCGCTACCGAGGCGGGACGTCTGCCGCTCTCTGGATCGACCCCGACGGTTCAGGGGAGTTCCGCCCGTTCCTCACCGATCTCCGTGGCCAGCTGGAGGATCCAATGTTCGTCGGGGACCGGATCGCGTTCGTGTCCGACCACGAGGGCGTCGGCAACCTGTACTCCGCGCGGGTGGACGGGACGGATCTTCGCCGGCACAGCGATCATGCGGACTTCTACGCACGAGCAGCCTCGAGCGACGGCGAGACGATCGTCTACCAGTGCGCCGGCGAGATCTACCGCGTCGGAGCTCTCACTCCCGATTCGGTACCGACTCGGATCGAGGTCGAGCTCGGGGCGCCCCGGAGCGGGCGGTCGCGTCGTGTGCTGAAGGCAAGCGAGTCTCTCGGCGAGTTCGCCCCCGACGTGACCGGGCGCGCGAGCGCCGTCGAGCTACGCGGGGAGGTCCACTGGCTGACGCACGCAAAGGGACCGTCCCGGCACCTGGGGGGCGGCCGCGGCTCGCGGGCGAGGCTCCCGCGGATCGTCGGTTCGGCCGAAGAGCCGCTCGTGCTGTTCGTGACGGACGCAGAGGGAGAGGACGCTCTCGAGGTCGTGCCGATCGGAGCAGGCCGGGAGGCAGCGTCGCGGCGCCTTGCGACCGGCGAGATCGGCCGTGTGCTCGACCTCGCCGGCTCCCCCGACGGCTCGCATGCAGCCGTCGCCACCCACGACGGTCGCGTGCTGCTCGTGGATCTCGAAGACGGCTCCGCGAGGACGATCGGCGAGTCGGCGCACGGGGACGCGAGCGGGCTGTGCTTCTCGCCGGACTCCAGGTATCTCGCCTGGTCACAGCCTGGCGCGGGTGGCATGGAACCAGAGCCGCTTCGCCACATCAAGCTCGCCGCCGTCGATGCTTCGGCCGGCCTCGAGATCGACGTCACGCCGCTCCGCTTCCGCGACACGGACCCGGTGTTCAGCACTGACGGCAAGTACCTCGCCTTCCTGTCTGTGAGGACGTTCGACCCCGTCTACGACGTCCACATCTTCGACATGTCGTTCCAGGCCGGCGCCCGGCCCTATCTCGTGCCGCTCGCGGCATCCACGCCGTCGCCGTTCGATGCCGAGCTCGGCGGACGGCCACGCCCCGGTGCGAAGGCGGAACACGACAAGGAGGATGGAGGGGGCGGAGGCGGCGGAGGCGACAGCCGGCCCGAGGTCTCGATCGACGTCGACGGCATCTCCGAGCGGGTCGTGCCATTTCCGGTGGCCGCCGGACGCTATTCACGGCTTCGAGCCGCGAAGGGTGGCTTCTGCTGGCTGGCGGAGCCGCTCAGCGGGGTGCTCGGAGAGCAGCTGCCTCGGCCGGGCTCAGAACCGGTGCGGCCGCGGCTCGTCCGCCTCGACTTCGCAAAGGAGCGGGAGGCCGATCTCGTCGACGCGCTCGATACCTACGAGGTGAGCGGCGACGGGAACACCATCGTGGTCCGCGACCGGGATCAGCTCCTCGCGCTGCCGGCCGACCACAAGGCCGGTCCCGGTCCCGGGGCCGAGCCCGACCCGTCGGAGCGCGTCGAGGTGGACCTGCAGCGTCTCAGGGTGGAAGTCGATCCGCCTGCCGAGTGGACGCAGATGTACGACGAGGCCGCCCGGCTCATGCGCGACCACTACTGGGTGCCGGACATGGCGGGCGTCGACTGGGATGCGGTCGTCGAGCGCTACCGCCCATGGCTCGAACGCATCGCGACACGTGATGACCTCTCCGAGCTGCTCTGGGAGGTACAGGGTGAGCTCGGCTCCTCCCATGCCTACGAGATGCCGCCCGAGCGGCCGGTCGAGGCGGAGCGGCGGCTCGGCCTCCTCGGAGCCGACTTCGAGCGAGGCGAGGACCGCACCTGGCGGGTCGTGAGGGTGCTCCCGGGCGAGTCTTCGGTACCGAGCGCACGATCGCCGCTCTCGGCTCCCGCCGTCCAAGTCCGTGCCGGTGACGCAATCCTCGCAGTCGACGGGCGGCCGGTTCCGGCGGAGATCGGGCCGGCGGCGCTCCTCGTCGGCGCGGCCGGCAAGCCGGTGCAGCTGACGGTGCGACCCGCCGGAGGCTCCGAGGCCCGCGAGGTCGTCGTCGAGCCGCTGCCGGACGAGCGGCCGCTGCGATATCAGGCGTGGGTAGCCGGCCGCCGGCACGCCGTGCACGAGGCGACGGGCGGCCGCATCGGCTACATCCACATCCCCGACATGATGGGTGCCGGCTGGGCGCAGCTGCACCGTGACCTCAGGGTGGAGGTGGCCCGCGAGGCCTTGATCGTCGACGTCCGCGACAACGGAGGCGGCCATGTCTCCCAGCTCGTGCTCGAGAAGCTCGGCCGGATCGTCTACGCGTGGGAGGTCGCCCGCCACCTCGGGTCGGACACCTACCCGCAGGGTGCGCCCCGCGGCCCTCGTGTGCTCGTGACGAACGAGCAGGCGGGCTCGGACGGCGACATCGTGACGGCAGGGTTCCGCCAGCGCGCGCTCGGGCCCGTCATCGGGACCCGCACCTGGGGAGGCGTGATCGGCATCGACGGTCGCTACCAGCTCGTCGACGGCACGGCCGTGACTCAGCCCCGTTACGCGTTCTGGTTCTACGGGTTCGGCTGGGATGTGGAGAACTACGGCGTCGACCCCGACATCGAGGTCCGCATGCCGCCTCAGGACTGGGCGGCGGACCGGGATCCGCAGCTCGACAGGGCGATCGAAGTCGTGCTCGGCCTGCTCGAGGAGCGGCCGGCTGCGGTGCCACCAGACCTGGCAACCCGTCCGAGCCGGACGCCTCCTCCGCTGCCGCCACGCCCGGGAGGCTGAACCGGCACCGAGGCCGGTGCCGCTCCTCTCTCAGACCCGTGACGCGTCGGGACCGGCGACCCCCAGGTGCTGTTCGAGGAACTCGACCACTTTCGGGTAGGCGACGAGGCGGTTCTTGAGCTTGGCGAGCCCGTGTCCCTCGTCGTCGAAGACGAGCAGCTCGTGCGCGATCCCACGACGTTCGAGAGAGGCGACGAGCTGGCGGGCCTCGGAGACCGGCACGCGCGGGTCGTTCTCGCCGTGGATCACGAACAGCGGTGCACGGATGTCGTCCGCCCGGCGCAACGGTGAGGCCTGCTCGAGGAACTCGCGGTCCAGCGCGAGCGAGCCGTACTCGCGTTCCCGGTGGGAGCGCCGGTAGGCAGACGTGTTCTCGAGAAACGTCACCAGGTCCGAGATCCCGACGATGTCCACCCCCGCTGCCCACAGATCGGGTTGGAACGCCACGCCGGCGAGAACCATGTAGCCGCCGTACGAGCCGCCGAACAAGGCGGCACGCCCCGGGTCGAACCCGGCACTCGACAGCCAGTCGTGGATGGCGGCGAGGTCGCGGACCGAGTCGAGTCGCCGGGTGGTGTCGTCGAGCGAGGCGAAGCGCTTCCCGTAGCCGGTCGATCCGCGGACGTTCGGGACGACGACACCGAACCCCCGCGCCACGAGAGCTTGCACGACCGGGTTCCAGGTCAGCATCGACTGGCTCTCCGGCCCCCCGTGGACGTAGAGGACGGCGGGGAGGGCGTCGTCACGCCCATGGCGGGGCCGGTAGGTGAACACCGCCACCTCCTCGCCGTCGAAGCTCCTGAGCGATCCGACGGTCGGTTCTGCCAGGCGATCCTCGGCAGGGTCCGGACCCGGGCTCGTGGTGAGCCTCTGGGAAGCAGCGACTCCGCGCTGGACGCGCCAGACGTCGCCGGGAACCGTCGGCGAGGTGAACGTGTAGGTGACGTGACGCCCGTCCCGGCTGACGATCGGCCGCGGAGTGAGGAGGGAGCCGGAGATCACGCCGCGGCCCGGGAGCGCGACTGCACCGAGCCGGGTCAGCGTGACTCGCCCCTCGGCGTCCCGGCCGATCTCGTTCCAGCTCGCCTCCGACGCCCCGCCGGCGTTCGCGACGACGAGCAGCATGGAACCGTCGCCGCTTGCGAAGCACTCGAGGTCCCAATCAGCCTCGAGCACCGTCGACGACTCGCCGCTCGTGATGTCGTGCGCCACGAGAGCGACCCGGTCGCGCCCGACATTGGAGGTCACGACGAAGGCGTCGTCGCCGATCCATGAGGGATCACCGACGAGTGCGGCCTCGTCGGGGTGCGCCAGGGGATGCAACGTGGCGCCCGTCTCGAGGTCGACCAAGGCGAGGTCCATGTCGAGCGGGCGCGGGCCTGGGACCCCGAAGGCCAGGTACCGGCCGCATGGCGAGAAGCCCGACGACTCCTGCACCCAGCCGCCGCCGTCGTAGACCGTGCTGACGGCGCCGCTCTCGAGGTCGTAGGTGTGGACGTCGAAATCGACCCCGTTGCGCTTGTTCGAGCAGAAGGCGAGCTGGCGCCCGTCCTGTCGGACACCGATCAGACGGTGGACATGCTCGGGCGACCGGGTGACCGGGACGAGCGAGTCGGGATCGTCGAGCGGGGGCTCCTCTGCGCTCATGAGGAAGAGCTGATGGCGCTCGTTGCCACCGCTGTCCATCATCACGACGACCTGCCTCGTGCTCGGCACGTACAGTCCGGAGACCGGTTCGGCGAAGTCCGTGAGCTTGCGCAGCTGGCCGGACCCGTCGGCCGTCGTGTCGAGCTCGTAGAGCTGGAACGTTCCGGTGAGATCGGAGGCGATGAGGACGCGACCGGCGTCGTCCTCGTCGAGGGCGCGTGCGGAGCGGCTCTCGAGGAGCTGGCGGATATCCATGCCTTACGCCTACTACAACGGGCCGCCGTCGGTACCGAGCTGGATCACGGTGAACCCATCGGTACTACCCGAAGAGGGTCTCGGTCCGCCCGTCCGCGTAGCCGACGATGACGTCGTGGACGAGCTCGGGTGGGAAGAGGCCGTGCCCGATGACGCCTGCCTCGCGGTCGAGCGCTACTGCGAGCTCGGCCGGGTCGACGTCGAGCTCGGCGCCGGCGCCCGCACCTCCACTCCCCCACCAGTCCGCGATGAGCCCGCCGTCGGGGCTTCGCGGTGCTCCGACCCGAAGGCGCACGTCGCCGAGGGAGCGGATCGTCGCGCGAAGCCCGAACTCGAGCAGCTCGACCGGGACCGGAGCACGCACAGCCTCGACGAGCTTGTCCGGTGACACGATCACGACGAAACGCTCCGCCGCGCTCGCTACCACCTTCTCCCTCACGTGCGCACCTCCGGCACCCTTCACGATCCAGCTGCCCGGAGAGACTTGATCCGCTCCGTCGATGGCGAGGTCGAGCCGATCGATCTCGTCGAACGGGCGGACGTCGATGCCGAGCGCCAGCGCCGCCTGCTCGGTAGCCGGAGAGGTCGCCACACAGACGAGGCCGTCCAACTGCCGGCGGGCGAGCGCCGGGAGCAGGAAGGCCACGGTGCTCCCCGTACCGAGCCCGAGCGTCATCCCGGGCTCGGGGATCCCGGCGGCGTGCTCGGCGGCGGCTCGTTTCTCTGCTGCGTGGGCATCCACGGCCACATGCTGCCCCAGGAAGCGTTCCTGTTGCAGCTTCGGCGCCCGCTCTACGCTCCAGGCGATGGCTGAGCAACTGACGCTCGTCCCGAGCACCGGCATCGAGATCTGCTACGAGACCTTCGGATCGTCCGAGGCGGCGCCGCTCCTGCTCGTCATGGGGCTCGGGACCCAGATGATCGCCTGGCCCGACGACTTCTGCCGGGACCTGGCCTCGCGCGGGTACTTCGTCATCCGGTTCGACAACCGGGACGTCGGTCGCTCGAGCCACCTCGACGTGAGGACCCCGGACCCGGTGCGGCTCATGCTGCGCCGTGAGCGACCTCCTTACCGCCTCGGCGACATGGCAGCGGACGCCATAGGGTTGCTCGACGCCCTCGGGATCGGGAGCGCCCACGTCGTCGGGGCGTCGATGGGTGGGTTCATCGCCCAGGTGATCGCCATCCGCCGCCCGGAGCGGGTGCGGAGCCTGGCCCTCATCATGACCTCAACGGGTTCGTTCCGGGTGGGACGTCCGAAGGTGCGGCTCATCCCCCTCCTTGCCCGCGACCGCCGCACCGCCGGGCGCGAGGAGGCGATCGAAGTCGTGCTGAGCGTCTCCCGGCTCATCGGCTCGTCCGGCTATCCCTTCGACGAGGCACGCCTCCGTGAGCTGGCCGGCCGCTCCTTTGACCGGTCCTACGACCCGCAGGGCCTCTACCGGCAGATGGGTGCCGTCCTCAGGCAGTCCGACCGGACGGTGCGTTTGAAGAGCGTCCGGGTGCCGACCGTGGTGATCCACGGGCTGGCGGATCCGCTCGTCAACCCGAGCGGTGGGAGGGCACTGGCGAGGGCGATACCGGGTGCTCGTTTCGTCGGGTTGCCCGGGATGGGACACGACCTCCCTCGGCCTCTCTGGTCGCGCATCGCCGACGAAGTCGCCGCGACTGCCGCTGCCGGCGATGAGAGACGGATCGAGGACCGGACGGTCAGCGCGTAACCCCGAGCGGCGGGCTAGGAAGCGCCGGAGCCGTTCGCAGCAGCCTGCTCGGCCAGCTCCATCTGCCTGATCCCGCGCTCGAGGCTCTTCGGTAGGGCATCGGCATGGACGACGACAAGACGCCTCGTCGTGCGCGTGAGCGCGACATAGAGCGCCCGGAGGCCGTGTGAGTGCTCGGCGACGAGAGCAGACGGCTCGACGAGCACGACGCAGTCGAACTCGAGGCCGCGGGCCGCGTCGAGGCCGAGCACCGCGAGTGGAGCGTCGAGGAGCCTGCGGGCGTCCGCCGAGCTGAGGCCGCCATGGCTGCCGGCGGCGGGTGCCCCGAGGCGCTCGGCAAGCTCGTCGAGGAGCGCCACGGGGGCGATGACCGCGAGCTTTCCCTGCTCCGACCCGACCGCGGCCGTCATGGCGGACCGCTCCGCGACGCTCGTGGCGACGCAGCGCGCGAGGAGCTCGTCTGGGTCGGCCCGGATGACGGCAGGTTGCTGGTGCGCCTCACGCACGGAGCTCGGCGGTTTGAGCGTCGGCGCTGCCTCGGCGAGCACTGCCGCCGCGAGCCGCATCACCTCTGCCGGCGTCCGGTAGTTGACGGTCAGCTCCTCGACGCGAAGGCCGGAGCGGCTCCGGAGCTCGGACAGTGCCTCCGGCCAGTCGGCCGGCGCGCGTACCGAGCTCGCCTGACCGAGGTCTCCGACGACCGTGAAGGATCCCGCCGGGCAACGGCGCGAGAGAGCGCGCCACTGCATCGGCGAGACACCTTGTGCCTCGTCGACGACGACGTGGCCGTAGACGCGGGCGCCCTTCTCGAGGATCGGGCCGGCTTGGCTCGTGAAGGCCGCGAGGCGGCTGCGCAGGGTGGCATAGGTGTTGACGTCGACCGCGCCGCTCACCTGGTCCTCGCGCCAGCGGCGGTCACAGCGCTCGCAGTGCCAGGGACGCTCGCCTCCGGTCAGCTCGAGCGGCGCCCCGCAGGCGGGGCAGTCCGGCATGACCTCGTCGACGATGCGATCGAGCATCCAGGCGTCGGCCTCCTCGGCGCTGGCGTCGCGGTGGCGCCCCCTACCGCGACCGGGACGCCGAGAAGGGCCGAGAAGCTGCGCCGCCTCGTCGAGGAGCGGGATGTCGGCCTCGGTCCAGGGGACTTCAGCGGGCGATGCTGAGCGGGGCCGAGAAAGGAGCGTCTCCTCCTCGGGTGTGAGGACCCCCTTCCCGGCGTCGTGCAGGAGCGCGGGGGCACCGAAGAGGTCGTGCAGCAGCTCCTCGGGTGTGAGGATCGGCCAGACCCGGTCGAGGGCCTGGCGGGTCACCACATCCCTCCGGAGCTCGGCGGCCATGCCAGCAGCGACCTGCGCGTGCTCCTCCTTTTCGACGGGGCGGCGAGCTCCAGCGCGGGCGGCACGGTCCTCGGCTTGTCGCCACACCCGGACGACTGCCCGCGCGAGCATTCGCTCGACGAGTGATCGACGGGCGTTGTGAGTCCCGCCACGCTCGCGCGCCGTCTCGACGATGCGCCGGATCTCACCCGGTCCGATGGTGAGGTCATGTCGCCCGTACCGGATCGTGAGCGGGTGGCGGAGCGGCCGCTCACGCGTCGCCACGGCGTTGGCGAGCACCGCCGCCATGCGAAGGTCGCCCTTCATCTCGGTGACCGCTCCCGGCTCCGTCGCCTTCGCGCGGGCGGGGCCGGCGTAGAGCTCCGCCGGTGTCGCGAGCGCGACCGTGTGCTCGCCGAGCGAGGGCAGCACCTGCTCGATGTAGCGGAGGAAGACGTTGTTCGGACCGACGAGCAGGACCCCGTCCCGCTCGAGGCGTTGGCGGTACGTGAAGAGCAGGTAGGCAGCCCGGTGGAGGGCCACCGCCGTCTTGCCGGTCCCCGGACCGCCTTGGACCACGAGGATCCCCGCAAGGTCCGAGCGGATGACGGCGTCCTGCTCCTGCTGGATCGTGGCGACGATGTCGTGCATGCGGCCGGTGCGCGCCCGCTCGAGACCTGCGAGCAGCGCCCCCTCCCCGACGAGGACCAGCTCGCCGGCCGCCTCGCGCGACAGCAGCTCGTCGTCGATCCCGACGATCGTGCGGCCGCGGAAGAGGAAGTGACGCCGGCGTCCCACGCCAAGCGGCTCGGCGGGCGTCGCGCGGTAGAAGGGCTCGGCGACCGGAGCTCGCCAGTCGATCACGAGCTGGTCGCCGTTCTCGTCGGAGACCCCGATGCGGCCGATGTAGGCAGTCAGTCCGTCCAGGTAGTCGAGCCGCCCGAAGCAGACCGAGGCGTCGCCGATGTTGAGCTGGGCAAGCCGCCGTCCCGAGAGCTCGACCCTGATGTCGCGCTCGACCCGGTTGGCGAACGTGCCGCCGGCGCCCTCCCCCACCACCTCGGCGCTCAACGCTCGTGCGGCCTCGCGCATGGCATCGAGGCGCTCGTGAGCATGATCGAGGTAGGCCTGCTCGGACTCGACTTCTGGGTGGATCACGTCTCCCCTGCCTCAACTACATGCCGCCCCCAGCCGGCTCGGGCGGCAGGTGGCGCAGAACAGCGAACGGCGATCAGGAAAAAGGTGGTCTGCCAGATTACCGGATCGAGGGGTTCAGCCCGGGTCGAGCTCGTGTCCGGCTGGATGCAGGCCCCAGTAGGCGCCGCTCGGCTCGATCTCGCCGATCACGACCTGGTGGATCACCTGGCAGATGGGCAGCTGGAGCCCGTAGCGCTCTGCGAGGTCGAGGACGAGCTCGGCGGTCTTCACGCCCTCGGCAACCATGTGCATCTCGGCGAGGATCTCGTCGAGTCTCTGGCCTCGCCCGAGGCGCTCGCCGACCAGCCTGTTACGGGAGTAGGGGCTCATGCACGTCACGACGAGGTCGCCCATGCCGGCCAGTCCGGCGAACGTCGGCTGCTCGGCGCCCATCGCCACCCCGAGGCGGGTCAGCTCCGCCAGGCCGCGGGCCATGACGGCGGCCCTGGTGTTGTCGCCAACGCCGAGCCCCTGCCCGATGCCTGCTGCGATGGCGATGACGTTCTTGAGCGCGCCACCGACCTCGCAGCCGATCACGTCGTGGTTGACGTAGACGCGGAAGACACCCCGGGTGAGCACCTTCTGCAGCTGAGCGGCGACCTCGAGGTCCTCGGTCGCCACGACGGCGGCTGCCGCTTTGCCCTCCATGATCTCGCGGGCGATGTTCGGCCCGGTGAGCGCGGCGGCGGGGTGACCAGGGAACACCTCGCGGATCACCTGCGTCATGCGCAGGTACGTCTCCTGCTCGAAACCCTTCGCGAGCGACACGATCGGGATCCACGGCCGCACCGACTCCTTGGCCGCCACGAGCACCTCGCGAAAGCCCTTCGTCGGCACGCCGACCACGAGCATGTCGGCGTCGGCGACCGCCCCGGCGAGATCGTGCGTGGCGTGAAGCTCCTTCGGTAGAGAGAAGCCAGGCAGGTACCGGTCGTTCGTGCGGTGGTGGCGGATCTCGGCGGCCACGTCCTCGTCCCGCGCCCAGAGGATCGTCGGACGGCGGGGAGCGATGAGAGAGGCCATCGTCGTACCCCATGAGCCCGCTCCGAGGACCGTGACGTTCACGAGCCTCCCCCCGCGCCTCCCCCGCCTGGCCCTACTCCATCCGTGCCGTTCGGGACCCAGCTCGGCCGCCGTCTCTCGCGGAAGGCCGCCATGCCCTCTGATGCTTCGGCAGAGCGGAACAGCTCGCCGGACAGCTGCTCGGTCCACTCGAACCCCTGGTCGCGGGTGAGGCCCGGGACGCGGCGGACCAGCTGCTTGGCCGCCGTGAGAGCTCCCGGGCCGCCCTGCAGCACCGCGTCGACGACGGCAGCCACGGCCTCGTCCAGCCGATCGGGAGGCACGGCCCGGTTGACGAGACCGACCTCGGCCGCCCGCTCGGCGCTGATCCGCTCGCCGGAGAGGAAGAGGTCGAGGGCGTCGCCTGCACTGAGCTTCGGCAGGCAGACCACCGAGATGATGGCCGGAGCAACCCCGATCCGCACCTCGGTGAAGCCGAAACGCGCCTCGCTCGACGCGACCGAGATGTCGCATGCTGCCGCGAGGCCGACGCCGCCGCCCATGCAGTGCCCGGCGATGCGGCCGATGACCGGTCGCGGGTGGTCGAGGATGGCGGTGAGGATGCTGACGAGGCTGTGACGGGGAGTGTCAGAGGACGTCCCACCCTTGAGATCGGCGCCGGCGCAGAAGGCCGGTCCGCTGCTCGTGAGGAGGACGAGGCGGCACCGGGAGTCTTCGGCGGCCTCGACGAGGTGGTCGCCGAGCGAATTGACGAGCGCGACGGAGAGTGCGTTCCGGCTCTCGGGCTGGTCGAGGGTGATCGTCGCGATGCCGTCGTGCAGCTCGTAGCGCGTCGGCGCCGGCGTCGTCACGAGAGGAGCTCCTTCGGGACATCGACGACCTTCGCCCGCAGGTACTCGCCGAGGCTCTTTGCCTGCGCGTCGACCCGCGAGGAGGCGGCGACCCCTTCGCCGAGGAGGCCGTGGATGACGAAGTTGACCGCCCGCAGGTTGCCGAGCTCGTACCGGTCGACGCGAAGCGGGGCGGTCTCCGGGAGGAGCGCCTGGAGCCGCTCGGTCGAGAGCCACGTCCGCAGCCAGGGGTAGACGGCGTCGGTGCGTGCCCAGACACCGACGTTGGCGTTGCCGCCCTTGTCCCCCGAGCGCGCACCGGCGATGCGCCCGAGCGGGATCGCCGCCGTCTCCTCCGTCTCGACCCCGCTGGGTGACCCTTGCGAGGCGGCAGGGTTCTCGCGCTGGGGCTCCGGAGTCGCGCCGGGCACCGACTCGACGAGGTGGCGCTCCGTCCCGATCACCACCTCCTGCCAGACGAGCTCGGCGGGGATCGCTGCGGGCCAGTAGACGCCGTACGCCTGTGTCTGCGAACCGCCGCCGAACAGCCCCGGGTAGCTCGCGAGGGCGAGCTCGGTCACCTTCGAGGAGAATGCCCGCCCGACCTTGCGCTCGTCGGCGTCCTTCACTGTGATCCGCAGCTGCGCCATCGCCGACTCGTTGCTCGGCGGGTCCTCCCGGTCGGTGCGGAGCAGCTGCACGTCGACGTCGGCGAACGCAGACCTTCCTCCGGGAACGGACTGCCACAGCGCCCGTTCGAACGCGGCGGCCTTGGCCTCGACGTCGAGCCCGGTGATCATCATCGTGAGCGTCGTCCGGTAGCCGCCGACGTAGTTCATCGCGACCTTGGCGGTCGTCGGCGGCGGCTCCCCGCGGGCGCCCGTGATGCGGACCCGGTTCGGGCCGTCCTCGGTCAGCTCGACCGAGTCGAAGCGCGCCGTCACGTCCGGGTTCGCGTATCGCGGTCCCGCGATCTCGTACAGCAGCTGAGCCGTGACCGTCTCGACGGAGACGAGCCCGCCGTGGCCCGGATGCAGCGTGATGACCGAGGAGCCGTCGGGCTCCACCTCCGCGATCGGGAAGCCGAGGTGCTCGAGGCCCGGCACCTCCTCGAAGAAGGAGTAGTTCCCGCCGGTCGCCTGTGGCCCGCATTCGATGACGTGACCTGCGATGACGGCGCCGGCGAGGGCGTCGTAGTCGTCCCTCTTCCAGCCGTGGCGCCATGCCGCCGGCCCGACCACGAGGGCAGCGTCGGTGACCCGCCCGGTGACGACGATGTCCGCCCCCTTCGCGAGCGCCTCCGCGATCCCGTAGCCACCGAGATAGGCGTTGGCCGTGATCATCTGGCGCTCGCCGATCGACTCCCCGGTGTCGAGGTTGCGCATATCGTGACCCGCGTCCCGCAGGTCGGCGAGCCTGCCGAGCAGGTCGTCGCCCTCGACGTAGGCGACGACGGGCTCTAGACCGAGACGACCCGCGAGGTCCTCCACGCGCTCGGCGAGGCGTGCCGGCGTGAGGCCGCCGGCGTTCGACACGACCTTGATGCCGCGGTCGAGGCAGGTGCCCATGACCTGCTCCATCTGGGTCAGGAAGGAGCGGGCGTAACCGGCAGCAGGGTCCTTCATCTGGCTCTTGGCGAGGATCAGCATCGTGAGCTCGGCGAGCCAGTCGCCCGTCAGGACGTCGATCGGGCCGCCGTTCACCATCTCCTCGGCGGCTGTGAGCCGGTCTCCGTAAAAGCCGCTGCAGTTCGCCACCCGCAGCGCCGCCGCACCGCTCCCACTCGCCATCTCAGGCATGCTCCCGCGTCTCGTGCGCCTCGATCGCCACGAGGATGTCTCCGCTCGCCACCTGCGCGCCGGGCGCGGTGTGCACTGCCCGGACCGTGCCGGCGAAGAGCGCGGTGATGCGGTGCTCCATCTTCATCGCCTCGACGACGACGAGGAGCGTCCCAATCTCGACGACGTCGCCGACGTCGGCATGGACAGACAGCACGGTGCCCGGCATCGGCGCCACGAGCGCACCCTGTGACTCCGGAGTCTCCGGCTCGGGGAAGCGGGAGCGCTCGTGGAGTTCGACCCAGGCGCCGTCGTCGAAGCTCACGACGGTGCGGTTCCCCGCCAGGCGATCGACTCGTATGGCCGGCCTCAGGCCGTCGACGACGAGGCCGGACTCACGGCGCTCGACGATGTGGTCCGACTCGCTGTTCTCGCCGGCACCGTCTGACACTGTGACGGCGTATCGACCGTCCCGCCGGCGGGCGTAGTCGACCGCCAGGTCGCTGTCCGAGCCGTCGACCCGGAAGACCCGGCGTTGTGGCGGCATGGCGCTGATGCGCCACCCGCTCGGCAGGCTCGTGAGGTGGCGGCGCTCGGCGAGCGATGCCACCTCGGCGGCGAGGGCTGCAGCCACGCCAGCGAGCCGCACGTCGTCTCGCGCCGGGCGGAGCCGGGTGGCGACGGGGCGCTCCTCGAGGAATGCCGTCGTCGTGTCGCCGGCGAGGAAAGCCTCGTCACCGAGGATCGAGATCAGCTGGTCCCGGTTCGTCCTGAGCCCGAGGACGCTCGTTCCGGCGAGGGCGAGAGCGAGGCGCGCGGCGGCCTCCCGGCGCGACGGCGCGTGCGCGATCACCTTGGCGAGCATCGGGTCGAACTCGATCCCGACGACAGAGCCCGTCGCGATGCCGGAGTCCACTCGGACGAACGGGTCGGTGGCTGGCCGCCAGAGCTCGACGGTGCCTGCGACCGGCAGGTAGCCGTGCTCGGGGTCCTCGGCGTACAGCCGCGCCTCGATGGCGTGACCTTCGATGCGAAGGTCGCCCTGGTCGAACGAGAGCGGCTCTCCCTCGGCCACGAGCAGCTGCTCGCGGACGAGGTCGAGTCCCGTGATCGCTTCTGTGACGGGATGCTCGACCTGGAGGCGGGTGTTCACCTCGAGGAAGAAGAAGCGTCCGTCCTCTGCCAGCAGGAACTCCACCGTCCCGGCGTTCGTGTAGCCGAAAACCTTCGCGATCCGGAGGGCGGCCTCGCCCATCGTCTCGCGCAGCCCCTCGTCGACGACGCTCGAGGGTGCCTCCTCGATGACCTTCTGGTGCCGTCTCTGAATCGAGCACTCGCGCTCGAAGCAGTGGACGAGGTTGCCGTGGCTGTCGCCGAAGATCTGCATCTCGACATGGCGAGCCCGCTCGACGTACGGCTCGAGGAAGACGCGCTCGTCGCCGAAAGCAGACCTCGCCTCCCGGCGGGCGGCGCCGAGAGCGTCGTCCAGGTCCTCGCGGCGACGGACGATCCGCATCCCCTTGCCTCCGCCGCCTGCTGCCGCCTTGATGATCACGGGAAGGGCCACGAGGTGCTCGTCCGGCGCCGCCATCAGCACGGGGACACCGGCCGCGGCGGCGGCTTCGCGTGCGGTGATCTTGTCCCCGAGCGCTTCGATCGCGTCGGGCGGCGGCCCGACGAAGACGAGCCCCGCTCCCTCGACCGCCCGGGCGAAGGAGGCGTTCTCGGAGAGGAAGCCATAGCCGGGATGGATGGCGTCCGCTCCGACCCGCCGGGCCGCTTCGATGAGCGCCGACTGGTCGAGGTAGGTCTCGGCTGCGGTGCGGCCTGCCAGGGCGACGGCGGTGCCGGCTTCGGCGACGAACGGCGCCGACGCGTCGCTCTCGGCGAAGGCCACGGCCGTCGTCATCCCCATCGCATGAGCGGTGCGGATGACGCGTCGGGCGATCTCGCCGCGGTTGGCGACGAAGAGGCGCCGGATCACAGCCGGAACACCCCGAAGTTGCGGGCCCCCTGCACGACGTTGGAGTGGCATGCGGACAGGGCCATGCCGACGGCGTGGCGGGTGTCCCGCGGGTCGATGACGCCGTCGTCGACCACGCGGCCCGTGGCGTACATGGCGAGGGAGGCCCGCTCTGCCATCTGCTCGACGAAGGCTGTGCGCATCTCCTCGGCGGCCTCGTCGATCTCCTCGCCGCGCCGCGCCGCCTGCTGGCGGCGGACGATGGACATGACGCCGGCCATCTGGCGGGGCCCCATCACGGCGATCTTCGCCGTCGGCCAGAGGAAGACGAAGCGGGTGTCGAAGGCACGCCCGCCCATGCCGTAGTTCCCGGCGCCGTAGCTCGCGCCGAGGATGACGGTGATGTGCGGCACCGTCGAGTTCGAGAGCGCGTTGATCATCTGGCTCCCGTGCTTCACGATGCCGCCGCGCTCGTAGTCCCGGCCGACCATGTAGCCCGTGATGTTCTGCAGGAACAGGAGCGGCGTGTCGATCTGGTTGCACAGCTGGATGAACTGCGCCGCCTTCTGCGAGGAGTCGGAGAACAGCACGCCGTTGTTGCCGAGCACGCCGACCGGGAACCCGTGGATGGACGCCCAGC
Organism: Actinomycetes bacterium; assembly: GCA_021838945.1. Classification (GTDB taxonomy): domain Bacteria; phylum Actinomycetota; class Acidimicrobiia; order Acidimicrobiales; family Bog-793; genus JAKCCH01. The sequence goes on along the minus strand of JAKCCH010000010.1, from coordinate 26,423 downwards.
CGCACACGAGCGTCGACCCGTAGAGGGGCTTGAACTCTTCGAAACGGCTGCCATCGACGACCCTCGCGATCACCTCGCGCACGTCGAGGGGAGCCCGGAGATCGGGTGAGACGAGGCCGAGGAGCTCCTCGGGATCGTGCAGCGGGTCGTCCGGCCGCTCGGTCGGCCCGGGACCGAGCTTTCGCCAGTGGAGGTGAGCGATCACGTCACGGGCCATTCGGATGGCCTCGTGCTCGTCGTCGGCGAGGTAGTCGGCGAGGCCGCTCACGGCGGCGTGCATCTCGGCTCCGCCGAGCTCCTCGTCGTCGGAGTCCTCGCCTGTCGCCATCTTCACGAGCGGCGGACCACCGAGGAACACCTTCGCCTGGCGCTTGACGAAGATGTTGTAGTCCGACAAGCCGGGCTGGTACGCGCCTCCGGCCGTGGAGCTGCCGAAGACGACCGACACCGAGGGGATCCGCAGACCCGAGAGCTCGGTGATGTCGTGGAAGATGCTGCCGGTCTCAGAGAAATGGCCCATGTTCGCCCGCAGAGCCGCTTCCGGGTCGCCTCCCCCGCCGCCGCCACCACGTAGGTCGCCGCCGGCCGACTCCACGAACTGCACGTACGGGAGGCGGTTCTCGCGGGCGACCTGGATCCCGCGCTCGATCTTGCGGTAGGCCACGGCAGTCATCGCGCCGCCGAGCACGGTCGGGTCGTTGCCGAGCACGACGCACTCGGTGCCCGACACGAGGCCGATGCCGAGCAGCAGGCCGCCTCCGACGGCGTAGTTCGTCGCGTTGCCGGCGAGAGCAGAGAGCTCGAGCCAGGGAGAATCAGGATCGAGGAGGAGCCCGACCCGTTCGCGCACGGGCAGCTTGCCGCGGCTGCGAAGGCGCGCGGTCGAGTCCGGACCGCCTCCGGCCTCCGCCTCCTCGAGCAGCCTGCGGAGCTCCGCCAGCATCTCGCGCATGGCCGAGTCGTTCGCCTGGAACTCCTCGCTCGCCGTGTCGAGTGAGGACCTGAGGACCGGCACCTCGCCCGCTCAGCCGTTCCGGAGCCCGGGAACGGCGAGCCCGGGCTCCCTCCCCGCGCCGGCCGGTCCGGCGAACGCCTGAGCGATCGCGAGCCAGCGGGTGGCGGCCGGACCCTGTGCCCGCACGTCCGTGTCGTCAAGATGGCGTCGCTGGGTCACGACGAGCGCGAACCCGAGCGCGCTGCCGGCGATGCGGTCGGCGGCCTCTTCGGGTCCCCATGCCCAGATCGCCCCGTTTGGCGCGACGACCTCGACCCGGACCGGGGTGCCGTCGTCCTCGACTCCGTGCACGGCGTGCGCATAGGCCCGAGCGGCCACACCGAGGTGGCAGATGTGCCGGAGGCGGTCGCTCACGCACGGGGGGAGGCCGATGGCGTCGCGGATGTCCTGGCCGTGTGCCCAGGTCTCCATCAGTCGGGCAGTGATGAAGCTGGCAAGGCCGAGGGGTGGTCCGTACCAGGGCACGCGAACGGAGGGCTCGGCAGCGCCTGCGGCGTCGACGAGGTCGACCCGTCCCGTGCGCCAGTGCTCGAGCAGCTCTTGCGGCTCCACCTCACGACCGAGGGCGATGTCGGGGGTCGGCCCGAGCTCGCCCGCGAACAGCGCCCGCTTGTGCTCCTCGAACCGCTCCGGGTTGACGAGGGCGAGAGCGGCCGAGGCGTCGAAGTAGGTCAGGTGGCTGATCTGGTCGCGGATCGCCCATCCCTCGGCAGGAGTCGGTGTCACCCACTCCTCGGGCTCGATGTCAGTGACCACGGCGTCGAGCTCCTCGTGTTCGGCCACCAGGTCGGGCAGCAGCCCCTCGACGCCCGTCATCGCTCGACTCGCCATCTCATGCATGTGATCCTTGCGCGAGAGCGGCATGCTCTGCCAGGGGCCATCGCCTCTCGCCCTACGGTGGATCGTGATGCCCACACGAAAAGTCGTCCTCACCACCGGCGCCACCTCCGGGATCGGCCTCGAGACGGCGATCGAGCTCGCGAAGCGTGGCTTCGACTCGGTGGGCACGTACCGCTCCGAGCACAAGCTCGAAGCGCTGCAGGAAGCTGCACACGGCGCCGGCGTGTCGGTGCACGCCGTGCGGCTCGACGTGACAGACGCCGAAGCCTGTGCAGAGGTCGTCGACGAGGTCGTCGACGGTCACGGGTCCCTTTACGGGCTCGTGAACAACGCCGGCTTCGGGCTTCGTGGCGCGGTCGAGGACACCTCGGAGGACGAAGCGCGAAAGATCCTCGAGACGATGGTCCTCGCGCCGGCACGGCTCTGCCGGCTGGCGCTTCCCCACCTACGTGCCGCAGGGGGCGGCCGCATCGTCAACATCTCCTCGATCTACGGCCGCACCACGACGCCGTTGTCGGGCTGGTACCAGGCTGCCAAGCACGCTCTCGAGGGGCTCAGCGACGCGTTGCGGGCCGAGGTCGGGGGCGACGGCGTTCACGTGATCCTCGTGGAGCCGGGAGGGTTCCGGACCGAGATCTGGGAAGAGCAGGTGATAGCGAGCCCGAGCGAGCGCTACCGCACGGCGTACGAGCGTGTGCACAAGGCGATCCAGCTGGCTGCTCCGCTGCTCGGCGACCCGGCCGCCTGCGCGCGGGTGATCGCAGGGGCGTTGCAGGCGAAGATCCCCCGGGCGCGCTACCTCGTCGGCCCGGACGCGTACCTGGCGGCGGCGGTGTTGCCGCTCACGCCTCCCGCTGTGAAGGACCGGATCGCCCGGGCGGTGCTCGGGCTCTGAGGTTCGCCGTGCTCACCGGGTCGGGCAGGAGCCGCGAGCCCGCCGAGAGGCGAACTAGACAGGAGGCGTGAGCTGGGCCGCCTTCGGCAAGACGTTCGTGACGCTGTTCGTCGTGATGGACCCGATCGGCACGGCACCGGTGTTCCTGTCCCTCACTCGCGAGCAGCCGCACCGCCAGGCACAGAGGGCCGCGCTCGCCGCGTCGCTTGCCGCCATGGCCGTCGTGCTCGTGTTCGCCCTCTTCGGGCAGGTGGTCCTCAACTACCTGCACGTGTCGCTCGCGAGCCTGTCGATCGCCGGCGGGTTGCTGCTCGTGCTCGTCGCCCTCGAGATGCTCCAGGGCCACGGGACGCCGCCCGAGGGCGAGGGCGGGATCGCGCTCGTTCCGCTTGCGACGCCGCTCCTCGCCGGACCGGGCGCCATCGCGACGGTGATGGTGCTCGTGCGCCAGCAGCCGGGCGTCGGGGCGCACGTCGGGGTGTACCTCGGCATCCTCGCGACGGTCGTCGTGATCGCGCTCGTCTTCCTCGTCGCGGAGCAGCTCGCGACATGGATCCCGTCGGCCGCGCTGCACTTCCTCACCCGGATCTTCGGTTTCCTGCTCGCCGCCATCGCCGTCCAGCTCGTCGTCGACGGGGCGACTGCCCTTGCCCACTGAACGGGTTCCTCTCGACAGCGCGGGGGGGCGGTAGGGTCGCCGCCTATGGCTCGCACGGCAGTGGTGACGGGGGCCTCGAGCGGTATCGGGGCCGCGACGGCAAGGTTGCTCGCAGCGCACGGCTTCGAGGTCGTGCTCGGGGCGCGCCGGGTCGATCGAATCGAGACCCTTGCGGCCGAGCTCGCGCTCGAGCGCGATGGTGGCGCCACGGCACGGGCGCGCCGGCTCGACGTCGCCGATCCGGCCTCGGTGGACGACTTCTGCGCGACGGTCGAACGGTGCGACGTCCTCGTCAACAATGCCGGCGGGGCCCTCGGTGCCGAGCGGATCGAGGCGGCCGACGAGTCCAAGTGGCGCTCGATGTACGAGTCGAACGTGATGGGTACCCTCCGGATGACGAAGGCGTTGCTGCCGAAGCTGGTCGCCTCGGGGGACGGGTACGTCGTGAACGTCGGATCCGTGGCGGGTTTCGAGCCGTATGTGGGCGGCGGCGGCTACAACGCCGCCAAGCACGCCCTCCGCGCCCTCACCGACGTCCTCCGCCTCGAGCTGCTCGGCCAACCGGTGCGGGTCTGCGAGATAGCCCCCGGAATGGTGGAGACGGAGTTCTCCGTCGTGCGCTTCGGCGGGGACGAGGCACGAGCCGAGGCCGTGTACCAGGGGATGACGCCGCTTCGGGCCGAAGACGTGGCGGAGTGCATCGCCTTCGTCGTGACACGCCCCTCACATGTCGACATCGACCGCATCGTGATCCGCCCGCGGGACCAGGCAAGGGTCCACGCCGTGCACCGCAGGAGCGAGAGGTGAACCTCCCCGTCAACCCCCCCGTCGCACCGATGCTGGCGAAGCTCTCGAAGACGCTCCCCGAGGGAGCCGGGCTCGTGTACGAGCCGAAGTGGGACGGCTTCCGCTGCATCGTGTTCCGTGACGGCGACGAGATCGAGCTCGGCAGCCGCAACGAACGGCCGCTCACGCGCTACTTCCCCGAGCTCGTCGCCGAGCTGCTCGAGCGCCTGCCGGGCCAGTGCGTCGTCGATGGCGAGGTGGTGATCGCCGGACCCGACGGCCTCGACTTCGACGCCCTCCTCCAGCGCATCCACCCGGCCGATTCCCGGGTCCGCAAGCTCGCCGGTGAGACGCCGGCGTCGTTCGTCGCCTTCGATCTGCTTGCGATCGGAGACGAGGACCTGCGCCGCGTGCCCTTCGGGGAGCGCCGGCGCCGCCTTGAGGCCGTCCTCGGGAGCGCCGGGGGCTCCGTACACGTCACGCCGGCGACCCGGGATGTGAAGGTGGCGGCGGATTGGTTCTCGCGTTTCGAGGGGGCGGGGCTGGACGGGGTCGTCGTGAAGAGCGAGTCGCTCGAGTACTGCGAGGACAAGCGCGTGATGACGAAGGTGAAGCACGCTCGGACAGCGGACTGCGTCGTCGCCGGCTTCCGGTGGCACAAGACCGGGCGGCGCATCGGTTCGCTGCTGCTCGGCCTCTACGACGACGCCGGTCGCCTGCAGCACGTCGGCGTGACGTCGTCGTTCACCGACGCGCGGCGCCTCGAGCTCATCGAGGAGCTGGAGCCCTACCGCATGGCCGACTTCGACGGGCATCCGTGGGCCTGGGCGCAGCCCCCGGAGGTCGCGCCGTCGCGAGTGCCCGGTGCTCACAGCCGCTGGAACGCCGGGAAGGACCTCTCCTTTGAGCCGCTCCGGCCCGATCTCGTCTGCGAGGTCGCCTACGACCACCTGCAGGGCGACAGGTTCCGCCACGCCACCACCTTCTTGCGCTGGCGAACGGACCGCGACCCGCTCTCGTGCCGCTATGACCAGCTCGAGACAGCGGTCCCTTCGGAGCTGGCGGAGGTGTTCGGAACCGTCGGCTGACCCTGCGCGGCGGCTGCGCCGGCGGTCAGGCGTCGATCTCGGAGAACTCGTCCCGGGCGAGCAACCGCGAGGCGGTGCGGTGCTCGACATAGAAGGCCAGCCCTGGAAGGAATCCGGCACACACGAGGGCGACGAGCTCGCCGAGGCGGAACTTCGCCCGCCTCGCGAGGTCCGCCACGCTCAGCAGGTAGATGATGTAGAGGATGCCGTGGATCGTGAAACCGACGTTCGCGACCTGAGGTGAGTTTGCCGCGAACTGGAGCGGGATCGCCACGACGCAGAGGAACAGCAGCATCACGCCGACGACGTAGGCCATGACCCGGTAGCGGAAGAGCGCGCCCGAAAAGCCCCTGTCCGTGAGGAGCTCGCGCGGGGCGTTCACGACCGGATGCTCACGACTGGGCCGCCGGGCGACTCGCCGCTGCGCGCCCGCGGCTGCTCACATCGGCCTGGTGCAGGCTGGCGAGATAGCGGTTGTACGCCGCCAGCTCCGGATCCGACTCGTCGTACGGGTCGAAGCCCAGCCCCTCCACGCGGTCCTCGAGCGGGCGCTCGATGAGGAGCTGATCGACGAGCATGCGGTGAGCCTCCTCCCGCTTCCGGGAGGCTGCAAGTTCGGGGGCACGCGTCTCGGAGAGGGGTTCGTGAAGCAGCTTCCACCACATGTAGAAGGCGTAGAGGGCGAAGAAGGGCCACTCGAACGTGTAGACCCAGCTCAAGCCGTTACCGCCGAGCGCTCGCGACAGCTGCCACCACCCGAGGAAGAGGCAGGCGGCGACGACCACGATCAGGGTCGCGTGCAGCTTGATCGCCCGCGTCGAGAGCCAGGTGGCGCGCACCGGGACAAGGCTACCGGCCTCTGCTGACCGTAGGCGAGCCACCCCTCCTGCTCTTTCCCGCCCCCGTCACCTACGCTGCAGTCGTGTCGCGGGACGTGGCAACGCCCGAGGAGCGCCCGCAAGCTCTCCATCACGGCTATCCGCACGTCCTGCCCGCCTGGCGGCGCGAGACACGAGGCGAGCACCGGGGGCAGATGGCGGTCGCCGTCCTCGTCGCGATCGGGCTGCAGATCGCGCTGCCGTCGGACCTGGGCATGCAGCCGCACTGGCTCATGCCCGTGTTGGAGGGACTGATCCTCGTGGCGCTCGTCGTCGCGAACCCAGGGCGTATCGTCCGGCGTTCCCAGGCACTGCGCATCGTCACCCTCATGCTGGTCGCTGCAATCAGCATCGCGAACGCGTGGTCCCTCGTCCTCTTGTTGAACGCCCTCCTCGAGGGCAAGCACAGCGTCGGCCAGGCGGGTCCGCTGCTGCTGTCGGGTGCATCGATCTGGGGGACGAATGTCATCGTGTTCGGCTTCTGGTACTGGGAGTTCGACCGCGGCGGCCCGGCCGGACGTGCGGCGGGCCTCCGACCGCATCCCGACTTGATGTTCCCCCAGCAGGTGAACCCGGACATGGCGTCACACGACTGGGAGCCGGAGTTCTTCGACTACCTCTACACGTCGTTCACGAACGCAGCCGCGTTCAGCCCCACCGACACCATGCCCTTGTCGCGCTGGGCGAAGATGCTCTTCCTCGTGCAGTCGGGGATCTCGCTCGTCACCGCCGCGATCGTCGTTGCGAGGGTCGCGAACATCTTGCATTAGCCTCGTGTGCCACGAGCTCGGTGAGACGCGATCGAGGAGGAGCCGATGGCTGAGTCGATGAACGTCCCGATCGAGCCGGGCGCGGCCGACCTCGAGCAGGAGCGCCTCCAGCGCAAGCAGAAGTTGGCGGCTGCCTACCGGTTGTTCTCCCGTTTCGGATTCGACGAGGGTGTCGCCGGCCACATCACGGCGCGGGACCCCATCCTCACCGACCACTTCTGGGTCAACCCGTTCGGCATGCACTTCGGCCACATCCGGGTCTCGGACCTCATCCTCGTGAACGAGAACGGTGACGTGATCGGAGAGGACGCACCGCTCAACCGTGCCGCCTTCGCAATCCACTCCCAGGTGCACGCCGCCCGTCCTGATGTCGTGGCGGCGGCGCACACTCACTCGACGTACGGTCGTGCCTGGTCGACGCTCGGTCGTCGCCTCGACCCGATCACCCAGGACGTGTGCGCCTTCTACGAGGACCACGCCGTCTTCGACGACTACACCGGCGTCGTGCTCGACATCGAGGAGGGCAAGCGCATCGCGCACGCTCTCGGTGAGAACAAGGCGGTCATCCTGCGCAACCACGGGCTGCTCACGGTCGGGCACTCCGTGGACGAGGCCGCCTGGTGGTTCATCACGATGGAGCGGTCGTGCCAGGTCCAGCTCCTGGCCGAAGCGGCCGGCACCCCGAAGCTCATCGATGCCGACATGGCCGAGCTCACGCAGTCCCAGGTGGGTTCGCACCTGGCCGGGTGGTTCAGCTTCCAGCCGCTCTACCAGCGCATCGTGAGGGAGCAGCCCGACCTGCTCGACTGAGCCCGGCAAGCGGGATGCTCCGTGCGCGACATGGGCGGGATCTCGCCCGAGCGGTAGGCCTGCTCAGGCCGCGTAGCCCCGCGTCGAAGAGCGCCTCAGGAGCGCTGGTCGTAGGTCGCGACCAGTCGTCGCGCTGCTCTCGCCTCGTCCACCCGCCGGACGGGCGTCGTCCGAGGTGCCTGTCTCGCCTCGCCGGCCGCTCCCTCTTCGGTCGCCTCCCGTGCGACGAGCAGGAGTGCGTCCGCGAGAGCGGCGAGCGTCTGCGGGCTCTCGGTCTCGGTCGGCTCGATCATGAGGGCCTCGTGGACGATGAGGGGGAAGTACACCGTCGGGGAGTGGAAGCCGAGCTCGAGGAGGCGCTTGGCGACGTCGAGCGCGCGCAGGCCGGTCGCCTTGTCGAGCGACTCGGCGGAGACGACGCACTCGTGCATGACCGGGCGGTCGTAGGGCAGGTCGAAGGTGCCGCGGAGCTTCTCTTTCAGCCAGTTGGCGTTGAGTACGGCGGTCTCCGCCACACCCCGGAGCCCCTCGGCCCCGTGCAGCCGGATGTAGGTCCACGCACGGAGCAGGACGAGCGCGTTGCCGTGCCAGCCGTGGATCCGACCGATCGAGGCCGCCGGCTGCGCCCAGGCGAACCTCCCGTCGTCGAGGCGAGCGGGGCGTGGCCCGGGCAGGAAGTCGGCGAGACGTGCGCTGACGGCGACGGGTCCGGCTCCGGGTCCGCCGCCGCCGTGAGGGGTCGCAAACGTCTTGTGCAGGTTGAGGTGGACGATGTCGAAACCCATGTCGCCCGGCCGCACCACCCCGAGGATCGCGTTGAGGTTGGCGCCGTCGTAGTAGAGCAGGGCGCCGACTTCGTGCACAGCCGTCGCGATCTCGACGATGTCCTCCTCGAAGAGGCCGAGCGTGTTCGGGTTCGTGAGCATGATCCCGGCGACGTCCGGGCCGAGGGCAGCACGGAGGCTGTCGAGATCGACGCCGCCGCGGTCGTTCGTGCCGACGGTCGTCACCTCGTAGCCGCCGAGCGTCACCGAGGCCGGGTTCGTCCCGTGGGCCGAGTCGGGGATGATGACGCGGGTCCGGTCCTCGCCGCGTGACTCGTGGTAAGCCCGCATCAGCAACAGCCCTGTCAGCTCACCCGCCGCGCCGGCCGCCGGCTGCAGCGTGGCTGCCGACATGCCCGTGATGGCGCACAGGCTCTCCTCGAGCTCGACGAGGACCTCCAACCATCCCTGGGTGCAGGCAGGCGGCGCCGCCGGGTGGACGTTCGCGAAGGCGGCCGCCGACGCCGCCTCGTCGCAGACCTTCGGGTTGTACTTCATGGTGCAGGACCCGAGCGGGTAGGCCCCGAGGTCGACGGAGTACTGGCGATGGGTGAGCCTCGTGAAGTGCGCCACGAGGTCGCGCTCGGAGACGTCGGGAAGGTCGACCGGAGTCTCGGCGAGGTACTGCGCCGGCACCAGCTCCTCCGCCGCCCACTCGGGGATCTGCGTCGTGCGGAAGGACGCTGCGTGGCGCCCGGGCACCGAGAGCTCGAAGAGCGTGGGCTCGGTGTCGCGCCCGACGACCGGTGCGCTCGATGCGCGGCCGCCCGCCACGGCGCTGATCGGCCGAGGGCCCGGCTGGCCGTTCGAGGCGGGATCGGTCTGACTGCTCATCGGATCGCCTTCTCCAAGCTTGCCGCGAAGCCGTCGATCTCACCTCGCGTGCGACGCTCGGTGGCGGCGACGAGGAGGCAGCCCTCTGCATCCGTGCCTGCGAAGCCATCCCTGACGGCGACACCGGCGAGGTATCCCTCGTCCACGAGGCGCTCGATGGCGACCTCGGCGTCGACAGGCAGGCGGAGAGCGAACTCCCGGAGGTAGGGATGCGGCGAGAGGGGCTCGACGCCGTCGATGGCGGCGAGGCTGTCGTGCGCGTAGCGGGCGGCCCGGGCGGAGCGCAACGCGATCTCGCGGAGGCCGGAGGTGCCGAGCCAGCCGAGCTGGATGGCGGCGGTCACCGCCATCAGCGTCTGGTTCGTGCAGACGTTGCTCGATGCCTTCTCACGCCGGATGTCCTGTTCGCGCGCCCGCAGGGTGGTGACGTAGGCGAGCTTCCCGTCGGCGTCGACGGTCTCGCCGACGAGGCGACCGGGGAGGCGCCGCACGTCGGCGGCGCGGCACGCGAACAGCCCGAGGTAGGGCCCCCCGTAGCCGAGCGCGATACCGAGAGGCTGCCCCTCGCCGACGACGACGTCCGCACCGAGGCTCCCGGGCGTGCGGAGCAGCCCGCTCGCGATCGGATCGGCACACACGACGAGCCGCGCTCCCGTGCGGTCGGCCAGGTCGCGGGCGGCAGCGAGGTCCTCGATGCAACCGAGGTAGTTCGGAAAGCCGACGACCACGGCGCCGGCCGAGGCGGGTCGAGCGACTGCCGCCGACCAGTCCGTGACCCCGTCGCGCAACGGGAGGGTCACGACATCGTGTCCCGAACCCTTCGAGAACGTGGCGAGCACAGCCCGCCAACGTGGATTGACTCCGGCCGAGCAGAGCACGCGCCGGTCCCCGGTCGCCGCCACGGCGAGGTTGACCCCTTCGACGAGCGACGCGGCACCGTCGTAGAGCGAGCCGTTCGCGATCTCGAGACCCGCCAGCCGGGCGATCATCGTCTGGTACTCGAAGAGCGCCTGCAGCACCCCTTGTGCCACCTCGGCCTGGTAGGGGGTGTAAGCCGTCACGAACTCCGAGCGAGAGGCGAGTGAGCGCACGGCGGCGGGGACTTCGTGGTCGTAGGCGCCTGCGCCGGCGAAGCACACGAGGCCACCGGCGCACCGCCCGGCGGGCCGGTTGTGCTCGCCGAGATCGACCAGCCGATCGACGACGTCGGCTTCGCTCTGCTGCGGTGGCAGGTCCAGGCCGCCCGCCAAGCGGAGGGCGGCCGGGATCGTCGCGAACAGCTCGTCGAGGCTCTCGAGCCCGAGATCGCCGAGCATGGCGGCGACCTCGGCGTCGGTGTGCGGCACGAAGGGTGCGGTCACGTGCGAGGGGCTCCGGTGTCGGGATCGAGGCGTTGGAAAGGTGGCTTCACGACGAGGGCCGCAGCCGGGTTGCCCCGAAGGTCGAGCTCGACCTCGTCGCCCTCTGCCGTTGCAGCCGGCACGAACCCGAGTGCGATCCCCCGCTCCAGCACGGGAGAGTAGTTCCCGCTCGTGACCCGGCCGATCGCGGAACCCGCCCGGAGGATGACGTCGCCTTCGCGAGGCGGCCGCCGCTGGTGGGTGAGCAGCCCGACGAGGCGGCGCGCAGGACCACCCGACGACCGGATGCGCTCGAGGGCGGCGCGGCCTCGGAAGGTGGGCTTGTCCCAGCCGATCACCCACCCGAGACCCGCCTCGAGCGGCGTGATGCCCGGGCCGAGCTCGTGGCCGTGGAGCGGGAGTCCGGCCTCGAGCCGGAGCGTGTCGCGTGCACCGAGGCCCGCCGGTTGCGCGCCTGCAGCGAGCACGGCGCGCCAGAACGCCGGAGCGGCATCGGCCGGCACGGCGCACTCGACGCCGTCCTCGCCGGTGTAGCCCGTGCCGGCGGCGACGCACCGAGCTCCTTCGTAGTCGAACCCCACAACCCCGAAACGCCTCACCCCTGCCGCCTCCAGCGCCACCTTCGCGAGCGTCTCGCGTGCGGCTGGGCCTTGCACCGCGACAACGGCACGCTCGGCCGTGACGTCATCACCACCGACGGCAGCCCGGACCCGATCGGTGTTCGAGGCGTTCGGCATCACATCGAAGCGGTCCTCGTCGACCCACCACACGATGATGTCGTCGAGCACGCCGCCCTCGTCGTCGAGCAGGTGCGTGTACTGCGCGCGACCGGGTGCGACCTTGCGCAAGTCGTTCGAGAGGCTCTCCTGCAAGAGGTCGAAGGCGGCAACGCCGGTGACGCGCACCGTGCCGAGGTGGCTCACGTCGAAGGCCGCAACCGCGCGCCGGCAGGCGAGGTGCTCGGCGATCGTGCCCTCGGGGTACGAGAGCGGCATCTCGAAGCCGCCGAAGTCGACGAGCTTGGCCCCGAGCGCAGCGTGCTCGTCAGCCAGCGGACTGTGCTTCGGGCTCACCCGGCCAATCTAATGGGGCAGGACCACGGGTACTTTTCGAACAGGTCCTCGACGTCGCGCCGGTAGAGGATCTTCACGTTGACGCCCGGGTAGAGGCGCTCGAGCTCTCGCACCTTCCGGTTCTTGTCGGTCACGAGGTCCTGGCGGAGCGTCGTCAGCTCGACGAACATGTCGTGCGCCGGGAGGTAGAAGTCTGGCCGGAAACCCGCCGCCGGCGTTCCGTCGGGGGCCCAGGCAAGGACGAACTCGACGGGCTCGTACTCCCAGGCGACCTGGTAGTAGTCGAGCAGCTCCGCAAAGAAACGCTCGGCGTCGTGAGCGAACTGCGTCAACGAGCTCGGGCCTGCCGATCCGTCGGGCCGTGCTGCTGGCGGGTGCTCTCCGGAGCCGGCTCAGCGGTGGCGGTCGCCTCGTGCGCCTCGGCGCCGAGCTCGACGATGCGGTGCCGGACGTCGTCGACGACACCCGAGAGCGGGACCACGTTGAAGACGCCCTGCCCGCCCCGGAGGAGGTCGAGGAGCTCGTCGCCGTCCCTCGCGAGCACCGAGTCCGACGCTCCGAGCACGAGGTTGGCCGAGGCGAGGTCGTCGCCGACCGAGTCGCGGAAGAAGTCGATCGCCTTCCGTGCCCGCTGCAGCGTGACCCCGGAATCGAGCAGCTGCTTGATGATCCTGAGGACGACGACGTCCTTGTACGAGTAGAGGCGTTGGGTGCCGCTGCCCCGCGCTGCCGCGAGAGACGGGCGGAGCAGACCGGTGCGGTCCCAGTGGTCGAGCTGCCGGTAGGTGATGCCGACGATCTTGCAGACCTGGGGTCCCCGGTAGCCCTGCTCGGACCCTGCACCTGGCATCTCGGCCCCCACTTCCTTGGTTGCCGGTCGCCCCGAAGGAGGAGATCCGGACGACAGCGTCGTAACTACACCTGCGTCACTAGGTTAAGGGTCAGGAGGCCAACAGTCAACGTCGATCACCGGTTGGGAGTTGCCGTTGCCCGGTGGGTGCTTGCTGGCGCGATCAGGCCGAGGGCCGAACCTCGACCGGAGCTTGACGCTTGGGCGTGACTGCTCGCGATCGCGATCGTCTCGGTACGGCGGAACCGGTGATGACGTGCGTCAGCCCGTGAAGTCTTCGGGGCGGACCGTGTCGAGGAACTCCCGGAACTCCCCCACGATCTCCTCAGGGTTCGACTGATCCGAGACGTCGTCCTCGTCCGGCTCGATCATGAGCCCTTCGGCGTCCATGAGCTCGTCGGCGACGTAGAGAGGCGCGTGCACACGCAGAGCGAGCGCGATGCCGTCCGAGGGACGGCAGGAGACGGCATGACTCGCGCCACCGGAGCTCAGCTGCAACTCGGCGAAGAACGTGGACTCGACGAGCTTCGTGACGACCACGCGCTCGAGGCGGGCGCCGAACGTCGTGAGCAGTTGCGACATGAGGTCGTGAGTCATGGGCCGGGGCAGCTCCACACCCTGGAGGGCGAACGCGATGGAGGTGGCTTCCGGCGCACCGACGAAGATCGGCAGGGAGCGATGGGCTCCCTCGGTCTCCTCGAGCAGCACGACCGGGGTGCTCGACTGCAGATCGACTCGAACGGCTGAGAGTCGAACTTCGACCATGCGTGAAACTTACCGCTCGAAGAGCAGTTCCACGCTCGCAGGAGGAGCATGTTTCATCTGCTGAGGGTCGATCACGCGCAGGTCCGGCAGGTTCCTGAAGCGCTCGTCCAGATCGAGGCCGTACCCGACGACGTACTCCTCGCCGATCGTGCGCCCGACGTAGCGGAGCTCCACCGGCAGCAGGCGCTTCACACGCCGGTCGAGGAGCGCGCACACGTCGACAGAGCGAGCCCCACGCTCGGTGAGGAGGCGGTGCACGTAGCTCACGGTCAGGCCGCGGTCGACGATGTCGACCGCGAGCACGACGTCCTTGCCGGTCACGTCGACATCGAGGTCCTTCGACAGGTGGACGCGTTGACCACCTGCTCCGTACGGCGTCAGGCAGAGGAAGTCGATCGAGCAGGACACCTCGATGCTGCGGACGAGGTCTGCCGCCAGGCAGACGCTGCCCTTCAACAGCCCGACGAGCACGATGCCCTCGGGATGGTCCTCTGTGATCTCGCGTCCGAGCCGGTCGGTGATGGCCGCGAGCTCCTCGCCGGAGACCACCAGTGACCCGGTCGAGCCGGGCTCGCTCATCCTCCGGTGAGGTCGCGGAGGATCGCCCGGGAGAAGCACGCCTGCAGCGAGGTCCCAAGCTCGGCCAACTTCGCTAGGTCCTCGTGCGCGCGCGCCCGCGCGGTGGGGTTGCGCTGGCGCAAAAGTGGCATCACGACCTGGGAGTACAGGCCGGACTGGCGCTCGGCAGCGTGCTTGAAGATCCGCAGGTGCCGAGCTTGGACGCCGTAGCGGGCGAAGGCTGCTGCGAGGCCGGCGAGAACGAGCGCCTCCTCGTCGAAGCAGTGGACCCCGGCAACGTCCCGCCCTTCGATGAGGCCGAACGACTCGAGCTCCTCCACCTCGTCGACGCGCAGACCGCTCGCCTGGGCAAGCTCCCCGACCGTGAGCGAGGCACCTGCGAGCCCGCTATCGACGAGCTGCGACCCCGAAGCTCGCGGCGGCGCGGGAGAGGCAGGCCGATCAGGGTCCGAAGGTGCCGACGCCGTGCCAGGAGTCACAGGCGCCGCAGCAGCGGTCGGTGGTACCGGATCTGGTACTCCCGCCGCCTCGCCGAGGGAGTCACCCTGTCCCGCGTCGGGGGCGGCACCACGCACCTCGCCGAAGGAGGGGCCGCGATCAGCATGACTCGACCACTGCACGGCGTCGCCCTTCTCCGAGGCGTGACGTTGCATCGTCACGACTCTGGCAGACGCCAAGGCGGGCTCGTGCTGCTCGGTCAGGTGCCCGGTCGACGGGTGCGTCCCGTTCCTTGCTTGCGAGCCGCCTGCGCCGACGCTCGCGAGACCGGACCTGGACGGATGTCCGAGGACGGCTGGCGGTGGCTCAGCGGTGTCGAACAACGAGGAAGGTTCAGCCGTCACCTCGGCACCTTCGAGCCGGCCCTTGATGACCTTCAGCGGGAGGAAGTGCTCGCGTTGCTGGCGCAGGATCCAGCGGAGGCGCTCCACGTCATGGTCGTAGAACTTGCGGTAGCCCGACGGCGTCCGCTCAGGGACGAGCAGGCCGCGAGATTCGAGGAAGCGGATCTTCGAGATCGTGATGTCGGGGAATTCCTCACGCAGCAGCGCGAGCACGTCGCCGATGGAGAGGTAGGACCGCTCGCCCACGGTGTCCTCAGGCCTGGCCGGTCGAGAGGAAGACCAGCTTGAACTTGCCGATCTGGACCTCGTCACCGCTCGCGAGCCGAGCCTCCTCGATCCGTTCGCGGTTGACGTAGGTGCCGTTGAGGGACCCGACGTCCTTCACCACGTAGCCCATCCCGTCGCGGAGGAATTCCGCGTGGCGTCGTGACACCGTGATGTCGTCGAGGAAGATCTCGCTCTCGGGGTGGCGACCGACCCGGGTCACCTCCGGCCCGAGCACGTACTTCGTCCCGACGTCGGGGCCGCGCTTCACGACGAGCAGCCCTGTGCCTGCCTGGATGTCAGATAACGGCACCGTCATCTCGACCTCCTGGGAGTCGCCCGGCTCCTCCGGCACGAAGGAGACCGTCACATCCGAACCCGTCGCGAGGGCGCTCCCGCACGAGGAGCAGAAATTGGCGTCGGGCGGATTGCGGTGGCCGCAGTTGTTGCAGAACACGGCGTCCAAGCTAGTCGCTGCAAAGGAGGCATGCTCCTGGTCCCGAGCTATGCGGTCGCCGCGCGATAGCCCGCCGCGTCGAGCAGGCCGTCGAGCTGAGAGAGGTCCGACGGCTCGATCACGACGAGCCATCCCGAACCGTACGGCTCGGCGTTCACCTGCTCGGGAGCGTCCGCGAGCCCGGTGTTCACCTCGACGACAGTGCCGCTCACGGGTGCGTAGATCTGCGAGACCGACTTCGTCGACTCGACCTCGCCGAGGGGTCCACCCTTCTCGAGCGTGGTTCCCGTGTCAGGCAGCTGCACGAACACCACGTCCCCGAGGGCGTCCTGGGCGAAGTCCGTGATGCCGACTCGTACCCGGCCGCCCTCGGTCGCCGCCCACTCGTGGTCGCTCGTGTAGCGAAGATCGTCGGGAACGTTCATCGTGTCTCCTTTGCGCGTCAGCTGGTGGTCTCGGAGAGGATCCAGGTGATCTGGTCCGCCATCGCCCGGGCACGCGCCTCGGCCCGCTGCGCGGTGTCAGCCTCCGCCGTCACCATCGTGGCAGGTCCCTCGGTGTCGGGCACCACGAGCGTCCAGCCGTCGTCGTCCACGAGCTTCACGCCATCGACGAGAGCGACCTCGCGGGCAACGGCGCGCTCGAGGAGCATCCGCATGACGAGTCCTTTCGACTCGAAGGGAGTGGGGACCTCGAGGCGCACGACCTCCGGTCGCCGGCTGAGTGCAACGACTGCGGAGAGCTGTCGCCCGCTCGTCGCGAGCAGTGACAGCAGGTGCACGAACGAGGCGACAGCGTCGAAGGCCGGGAGGAACTCGGGGAAGATGAACCCGCCCTGGGTGTTCCCGGCGAACACGACGCCGTTACCGCTCGACGATGCCATGAGGTCGGCGGCGGCGAGCTTCGTCCACACGAGCTCCATCCCGTGCACCTGGACGATGCGCTCGACCTCGCGCGGTGCGTCGACCGGCACGGCGACGGCACCCTTCGGGTTGTCCTCGGCGACGATCCGCACCATGGCGCAGAGCGCTTCCTCGTCAGAGAGGATGCGGCCTGTGTCGTCGACGAGCGTGAGCTGCTCGCCGTCGGGCTCGAACATGGCCCCGAGGTGGGCGCCGGAGGATCGGACGAGCTCGCCGAGCCTTCCTGCGTGCACGACGCGGTCGAAGCTCAGCACGCCTGGAGTCGACACGTGCGGGTTGATGACGAGGACGTCCGATCCGAGCTTGGCGAGGATGTTCGGCATCACGAAGCTCGTTGTGCCGAAGGCGTAGTCAAGGACGAGCTTGAAGCGCGCCGACCGGATCGCGTCGAGGTCGACCCCGGCCACGAGCTCGGCGGTGTACATCTCCATCGTGCGCGACGGGAAGTAGATGTCGCCGATCTCCCGGGCGAGCACGCGCCGCGACTCCTCCCGGTCGTGCAGGCGCTCCACCTTCCGCTGGGTCGGTTCGTCGAGGTCCACCCCCTCAGCGTCCAAGAAGCGAAGGGAGACCGACTCCGGGTCGTCTGCCAACAACCGGACGGTCACCCCCCCGCTGACCGCTGCCGTGCGGGCATGGAAGCGGGTGAGCGGGACGGTCGCCGCCTCAAGGTCGTCGACGTTGCAGCCTGCTGCAGTGATGCCGACCATCACCGCCCGCTTGAGCGCCCGCGCGGCGCGGCTCGAGTCCCGTGACGTCACGACGGTCGCACCCTTTGGAAGCGTCGTCGCGTACGACATCGCGACTTTCATGGCGAGCTCCGGGGAGAGGTCCACGTTGGCGAGGCCGCTCACGCCGAGGCGACCGAACAGCCCCCGGCTGCCGCGCGTCTCCCAGACGAGTGACGAGTTGACGACAGCGCCCTGCTCGATGGTCTTGTTCGGATAGATCTTCACGCCCGCTCCCACGACGGCGTGACGACCGACGCGGCACCCGTCGCCGAGCACGGCGCCGTCCTCGAGGTGCACGCCTTGCCGGATGTCGCACGACCGGGCGATGAGGGCGCCTCTCGCGGTCACGCTCGACGCGAGATAGGTGTTGTCGTGCACGACGGTCCGCTCGAGCATCGTGTTCTCGCCGATGCGAACGTTCGAGCCGAGGACGGTGTACGGGCCGATCTCGGCCCCGGCGGCGACGCGGCAATTGCCGCCGATCACCGCAGGAGCCTTCACCATGGCGTTCGGGTGCACCTCCGCCCCCTCCCCGATCCAGACCCCGTCGCGAAGGGGGAAGCCGGGAATGTCGAGCTCGACCTTCCGATCGAGCACGTCGCGGTGAGCCCGCAGGTAGGCCTCGAGCGTCCCGACATCCTCCCAGTAGCCGTTCGCGACGAAGCCGTAGAGCGGCCGATCGGCCTCGAGCATCCCCGGGAAGACCTCGCCGGAGAAGTCGACCGGCCGGCCCTCGGCGATCCAGTCCAGCACCTCCGGCTCGAGCACGTAGATGCCCGTGTTGATCGTGTCCGAGAACACGTCTCCCCAACCGGGCTTCTCGAGGAACCGCTCGATGCGGCCGTCCTCACGGGTGATCACGATTCCGAACTCGAGCGGGTTCTCCATCGCCTTCAACGCGAGTGTCGCCACTGCGCCACGCTGCTCGTGGTACTGGACGACCTCGGTGAGGTCGATGTCGGTGAGCACGTCTCCTGAGATGACGAGGAAGCGCTCGTCCAATTGCTCTTTCGCGTTCAGTACCGAGCCGGCCGTACCAAGTGGCGTCTCCTCGGTGGCGTAGTGGAACGCCACGCCGAACTCGGAGCCGTCGCCAAAGTACGTGCGGATCGTGTTCGCGAGGAATGCCACGGTGATCACGATCTCGTCGAAGCCGTGCCGCTTCAGCAGTCCCACGACGTGCTCGGCCATGGGGCGGTTGACCACGGGGAGCATGGGCTTGGGTTGGTTGGCCGTGAGCGGGCGCAGCCGGGTGCCCTCGCCGCCGGCCATGATCACCGCCTTCACCGCAGCCTCGCCCCTCCGGCAGCCACCGGGTCCGTTGGGGACTCATCGGTCGGCGACTTGCGCTCCGCCAGCGCCTTGCGGGCGAGAGGCACGTAGGAGACGGCAGCCACGAAGCTGAGCGCGAGCGCCGGCACCACGAGCACCCAGGTCACGTCGCGCAACACGCTTGCCCACCTGCCCGTCGTGTCCGAGAGGAGGAACAGCGGGAAGCAGCCCATGAGACCGAAGGTGCCCGCCTTGCCGACCCACAGCACGTCGATGCGCTTGGCTCCGAGCGCGGCGAGCCCGAGCACTGCGAGCGAGACGAGGATCTCCCGGCCGAGCACGACCCCTGCGAGCCAGCCCGGCACTGCCCCGTAGACGGCGATCGAGACGACGCCCGTGCCGAGCACGACGCGGTCCGCCGTCGGATCGAGAACCTTGCCGATCGTGCTCACCTGGTGGAACCTGCGCGCCACGTAGCCGTCCACGAAGTCCGTGATGCCGCAGACGGCGAGGAGCACGACTGCCGCCACACGGTCGTCGGGACCGAAGAGCGCCCAGACGAAGAACCCGAGCAGCACGATCCGCCCGGCGGAGAGCAGGTTCGGGACGGTCGCGATGCGGTCCAGCGCGGCATCCGGGCTTCCGGGAACCACGGGGCTTCCGTCGGCCTCCACGACCTCAGTGTAGGTTGCCGCCCCGGCAGGGCCGACGAGTGCTCTCAGAAGATCCCGGCCTCGAGTCCGGCCGCGAACGCGCCACCGAGCTCGGTTGCGGCGTCCCGTGCTTCCTGGTCGATGGCTCCGACGACCTCGAGGATCGGCAGCACGCGCCGCCACCTCAAGCCCGTGGCGATCCGTTCCACACTCTGTGCGGCACCGGAGGTGTCGGTGTCGCCCTTCACGAACAGGGCCCATGGCATGCCGGCGGTCCGCTCGAGGCAGGGGTGGTAGATGCGCTCGAGGAAGTCCTTCATGGCTCCGCTCATGTAGCCGAAGCGCGCCGGGGTCCCGAGGATCACGCCGTTCGCCGAGAGGAGGTCGTCCGCGTCCGCCACGAAGGCGTCCAGCATGGCGACCTCGCTCCCCGGCGAGGCCGCCTCCTCGGCGGCCGCGAACACGAGCGACGCGAGCTCGGCGGTGTGGCCGGCCCTCGAGTGAGAGACGACGAGCAGCTTCAGTTGGGGCCGTCCTGTGAGACGGTCCTGGTAGCCAGGCGCTCGCGTGCGGCGGCGACGAGGCCCTCGAACAGGGCCGGGTCCTCCCCCACTTCCGGGTGCCACTGCACCCCGATCAGGAAGGGCACACCCTGGTCCTCGACCGCCTCGACGATCCCGTCCTCGGCGAACGCGGCCGGCGTGAGACCCCGGCCGAGCTCGCCGACGGCTTGGTGATGATGAGTCGGGACATCGGCTGAGACCCAGCCGAGCACCTCCGAGAGCCGGGTGCCGGCTTCGACCCGGACCTCGTGCGTCCCGTGAGTCCCGGGCGTCGGCGAGTGCCGGTCGTGGCCTACGACGTCGGGCAGGTGTTGGATGAGGGTGCCGCCTCGCGCCACGTTGAGGACCTGGATGCCCCGGCAGATGGCGAGCGTCGGAAGGCCGCCGTCCATCGCTGCTCCGACGGCTGACAGCTCGAGGGCATCGCGCTCGCCGCCGGCCACGACTGTGGCTCGATGCGGCTCGTGACCGTACCGCGAGGGCTCGACGTCGTCGCCGCCGGCCACGACGAGCCCGTCGAGGCGCTCGATCAGGCGGTCGGCATCTTCTGCCGTCACCAGCTGCGGCGGCAGAAGCACCGGGATGCCGCCGGCCCGCTCGATCGCCCGGATGTAGCTCACCGGGAGCAAAGCCGCCACCCGCCGCCAGCTGTTCCAGGTGGCCTCCTCCTCGTAGCAGGTGATGCCGATGACCGGCCGGTCAAGCGCGTCCGTCATGTGATCTCCTGTCTCTCGGCACTCGTCTCGTCGATCACTCGATCACTCGTTCCCGAGCGGCGTCACATACGCCGCGTGGATGCCTCCGTCGACGACGAACGTGGAGGCTGTGATGAAGGAGGCGTCGTCGGAGGCGAGGAACGCCGCCGCCGCGGCGATCTCCTCCGGCTCGCCGAAGCGCCCCATCGGGACGTGCACGAGGCGACGTGCTGCTCGCTCGGGGTCTTTCGCGAACAGCTCCTGTAAAAGCGGCGTGTTCACCGGGCCCGGGCAGAGAGCGTTCACCCGAACGCCGCGGCGGGCGAACTGGACACCGAGCTCTCTCGTCATGGCGAGCACGCCTCCCTTCGAGGCGGTGTAGGAGATCTGGGAGGTGGCCGCCCCGAGGAGGGCGACGAAGGAGGCGGTGTTGACAACGCTTCCCCCGCCGTGGTCGAGGAGCCGGGCGATGCCTTCGCGGCAGCAGAGGTAGACGCTCGTCAAGTTCACCCGCTGGACGCGCTCCCACGCGTCGAGACCGGTGGTGAGGATCGAATCGTCGTCGGGGGGCGAGATCCCGGCGTTGTTGAAGCAGACGTCGAGGCCGCCGAAGCGCTCGATGGCGGCGTCGTACATGGCTGCGACGTCGGCGGCTTCCGTCACGTCCGCCCGGACGAAGAGTCCGCCGACCTCGGCGGCAAGGTCGGTCCCCCCGGCCTCGTCGAGGTCGGCGACGACCACGCGGGCACCCTCGGCCGCGAAGCGGCGGACCGAGGCCTTGCCGATCCCGCTCGCGCCGCCCGTGATGACGGCTACCTTGCCGTCGAGGCGTCCCATCGTCACGCACCCCTCCTGGGGTTCACTCGAGCGTCCTGATGAACACGTTCTTCACCTCGCTGAACCCGTCGAGGGCGTCCGGGCCGAGCTCACGGCCGAGACCGGATTGCTTCATGCCCCCGAAGGGAGTCCAGTAGCGGACCGACGAGTGCGAATTGACCGACAGCGTTCCCGTCTCGACTGCTCGCGCGACCCGAAACGCCCGGCCGACGTCGCTCGTCCAGATCGAACCGGACAGACCATAAGAGGTGTCGTTGGCGATGCGGATCGCATCGGCCTCGTCTTCGAACGGGATGACGGTGAGAACCGGGCCGAAGATCTCCTCGCGAGCAGCAGGCGCGTCCGGTGTCACCGGGTCGAGCACCGTCGGCGGGAACCAGAAGCCCGGACCCGTGGGCGCCTTGCCCCGGAAGGCGACGGGGGCGCCATCTGGTACGTACGCCGCCACGGCCTCGCGCCGCGCAGCGCTGATCAGCGGACCCATCTCCGCGTCGGGCTCGGCGGGGTCCTTCACACGGAACGACGTCACTGCGGGCTCGAGCAGCTCGAGGAAGCGGTCGTGCACCGACCGCTCGACGAGGAGGCGCGACCGCGCGCAACAGTCCTGGCCGGCGTTGTCGAACACCGCGCTCGGCGCCGTCGCCGCCGCTTGCTCGAGGTCGCAGTCGGCGAAGACGATGTTGGCGCTCTTCCCCCCGAGCTCGAGCGTCACGCGCTTCACCTGCTCGGCACAGCCCGCCATGACCTTCCTGCCGACTTCGGTCGAGCCGGTGAAGCACACCTTCCTCACCTGCTCGTGCGTGACGAACCGCCAACCGACGACGCTGCCCTTCCCGGGAAGGACCTGGAACACGCCCTCGGGGATGCCGGCCTCGTGACACAGCTCCGCGATACGCATGGCCGTCAGCGGAGTCAGCTCGGCAGGCTTCAGCACGACGCAGTTGCCCGCAGCGAGCGCGGGGGCAAATCCCCAGGAGGCGATCGGCATCGGGAAGTTCCACGGCACGATGACACCGACGACGCCGAGAGGCTCGCGGAAGGTGACGTCCACCCCACCGGGGACGGGGATCTGTCGCCCGAAGTGACGTTCGGGTGCACCCGCGTAGTACATGAGCACGTCGCGCACGTTCCCGGCCTCGAAACGGGCGTTGGAGATCGTGTGGCCGGCGTTGCGGACCTCGAGCATCGCCAGCTCCTCGATCGCTCCGTCCACCGCCTCGGCTGCCCGCCGGAGCAGGCGTGCCCGATCGCCTGGCGCGACAGCGGCCCACTCGGCGTGTGAGCGAGCGGCCCGGGCGATCGCCTCGTCGACGGCGGGCTCGTCGAGGAGGTCGATCTCGGCCACGACGGTCTCGTCGACTGGGCTCATGACAACATGGCTCACGTCACTGTTGTAGTTGACGGAGCCTGCTGCACTCCAAGCCGGATGGCTCAGAAGCGCTCGAAGCAGCGGTAGCGCTCCCAGTCGGTCACGGCCGAGTCGAATGCCG
The DNA here is from genome assembly GCA_021838945.1 of Actinomycetes bacterium. Lineage (GTDB taxonomy): Bacteria > Actinomycetota > Acidimicrobiia > Acidimicrobiales > Bog-793 > JAKCCH01. The sequence goes on along the minus strand of JAKCCH010000010.1, from coordinate 3,670 downwards.
CGAGCTCGACTCGCGCCATGTTCGTGTAGTGGTCGACGACGTCGTCACCGAGTGCTTCACGGGCGTGGTCGCTCGACGAGAACCTCTCGGCGGCCTCCCGGAGCGTCCGTGGGATCCGGGGCAGGTCGGCGGTGTAGGCGTTGCCCGGGAAGGGCGGCTCGAGCGGCAGCCCCTTCTCGACGCCGTGCAACCCGCCCGCGGTGATGGCCGCGAGCGCGAGGTAGGGGTTGACGTCACCGCCCGGCACGCGGCACTCGACTCGGAGAGACGGGCCGCGGCCGACCACGCGAAAGGCACAGGTTCGGTTGTCGCGACCCCATGCGACGGCAGTCGGGGCGAACGAGGCTTCGGTGAATCGCTTGTAGCTGTTGACGTTCGGCGCGAGGAGCAGCGTGAAGTCCGGCAGCGTCGCGATCATGCCGGCGAGGAAGTGACGGAACACAGCCGACATCCCGTACTCTTCGCCACCCGCGAACACGGGCTCACCGTCACTGTCTCGAATCGAGAGATGGACGTGGCAGCTGTTGCCTTCGCGGGCGTCGTACTTCGCCATGAACGTGAGCGAGCAGCCCTCCTGCGCCGCGATCTCCTTTGCCCCGGTCTTGTAGAGCACGTGCTCGTCTGCTTTCAACACGAGGTCCCCGTACCGGAACGCCACCTCGTGCTGGCCGAGGTTGCACTCGCCCTTCACCGACTCGACGGGCATGCCGGCGGCGTTCATCTCGCGCCGGATCCGTCCGAGGAGTGGTTCGAGGCGCGAGGTGCCGAGGATCGAGTAGTCGACGTTGTAGGTGTTCGCCGGCACGAGATCCCGGTAGCCCTTCCGCCAGGCGTCTTCGAAGCGGTCTTCGAAGACGATGAGCTCGAGCTCGGTACCTGTCAGGCCTGTCCATCCACGCTCGGATAGGCGAGCGCTCTGTCGTTGCAGGATGCGGCGTGGCGACGGCTCGACCGGCGAGCCGTCCTCCCAGAACAGGTCCGCCTGGCAGAACGCGGTCTTCGCGTGCCACGGGATGAGCCGGAGAGTCGCAAGGTCGGGCTTCATGACGAAATCCCCGTAGCCGGTCTCCCAGGAGGACATGTCGTAACCGGGCACGGTGTTCATGTCGACGTCGACTGCGAGGAGGTAGCTGCATCCCTCGGTCGAGTGCTCGATCACCTCGTCCAGGAAGAAACGAGCGTCGCACCGCTTCCCCTGCAGCCGCCCCTGCATGTCGGTGATCGCGACGACCACGGTGTCGATCGCGCCCCTGCCGACTGCCTCTTCGAGTTGCGTGACGGTGAGACGGGCGCGTGTCAGGCTCATCGCGACCCCCCTCAGCTCGAGAACGAGAGTGCAGCCCTCCGACCATGGCAGCAGGTCGCCGGCTGAAGTGTCAAGCCAGAGCCGCGCCGGCTCGCCGCTATCGCCTCAGGCCATGTGCTTGAGCTGGAGGATGCGCTCGACCGACTTCGTCACCTGGGTCATCGAGAGCTGGCCGTCTTGGACGGCTCGTTCGAGGTCGGCCAGCGCGGGCTCGAAGTCCGAAAGAGCGGCAACCATCGCGATGTCGGCGCCCGCCTCGATCGCCTTCACGACCGCCTGCGGTGCGCTGTAGCCGGCGTCGCGGATCGCTCCCGCGTTGAGTGCGTCGGTGATGATGACGCCGCCGAAGCCGAGCGACCGCAGGTAGCTGTAAGCGTTCGGGTTGAGTGACGCCGGAAGGCTTCCCCAGGAGGGCTCCGTCACGTTGCTCATCATCACGGAGCCGACCCCGTCGGCGATGGCGGCCCGGAACGGCACGAGGTCGTTCCCAACGAGCTCGGACAGTGGTGGATCCGTGGCGGGGCCGAGGTCGGTGTCGGCGTTGGCGTGCCCGAGTCCGGGGAAGTGCTTCGCCGTGGCGATGACGCCGCCGGCTCGCAGCCCCGCAATGAAGGCGAGGCCATACGAGGCTGCCGTCGAGCCGTCCTCGCTGAAGGATCGGAGCGCCTCCTCGTCGACCGGGTCCGAGTTGCTCGCCGTGTCGAGCACCGGAGCCAGGTCCATGTCGATCCCGAGGCCGGCCATCGCCTTCGCACGCTCGGTGACGAGCGTTCGCACCTGCTCGGGCGTCATCGTCCCGGCCATCTGGCGCGGCCACGGCATGGAGCCGATCACGTCGGCGAGGCGAGCGACACCTCCTCCCTCCTCATCGGTCGCCATGAGCACGTGCACCCTTGCCTCCGCCTGGAGAGCCGCGAGGCCGGCGACGATCGACGGTCCAGTACCGGCGGAAGGCATGCCGAACAAGACGAGGCCTCCGACGCCCTGGCGCACTGCGCTCGAGGCTGCCGGCAGGTCGGAGAAGTCCGCGCCGACCATGATGAGCTGTGCAAGCTCCTCCTCCTCGGTCCAGTGGCCGGGCAGCGTGGTGCTCGAAGCCGGCGACGTCGTGGTGCTGCCCGTCGTCGGCGGGGACGTCGTGGTGCTGCCCGTCGTCGGCGCCGCCGTCGTGGCAGGCCCGCCCGTGGTGCCCGTCCCGGAGGATCGCGTCGTCGGCGACGCGCCGGGCGTCGAGGAGCAGGCCGCGCCGGCGATGGCGAGGCACGAGCAGACCAGGATCGCGACCCTTGACGCGAACCCCCGCCGCCGTCTTCTGTCCACCGCCTCACCCTAAGTCCGAAGGCGCGCCCGTTCGCGGCAAACGCGAGTACGAGCCGCGCACTTCATGTTGTCGTGCCTGCGGTCAGCGAGCCGGTATCTCGCTCGGTGCCTACCGGATGCCAGTGTCGCAGGTGAAATCGACGCGGACCGTGCCAGGCGGCCGTACGAGGACGTCCTTCGGCTTGCAGCGCGGAAAGGTGCGAGCAGTCGTGACGACGACCCGCATGAATCCGGCATAGCTGACGCGGACGGAGTAGTCGCCTCGCCGATCTGTCCGGGTCGATGCTTTGACATGCTGGCCGTTCATGGTCAACACCTCGACCACAGCGTCACTGACCGCGGCCGGCGGGCATGGATGATTCGCCTGCTCGACGGGGCAGGTCGGCCTCGCCTGGACGTGCCCGTGGATGGTGGCGAGGCCCGAGCCTCTCCCCGATCCGCCTGGGCTCGTCGGTCCGGAGCCCGAGGGCGAGGAGGACTGCCCGCAGGCCGCTGCGAGCAGGGCCAGCGCAACGATCGTCACGAAGATCCGTCTTGCTCCGATGACGACCAGGCTACGCCTGTCGTCGCAGTGATCCGTGACGGGCTTAACGTACGAGACGATGCGCCGGAGAGCTCGAGCTTTTTCGCTGTTCACCACTGCAGGCTTCGCCGTGGCGATCTGCGCAGCCCTTGGCCTCAGTGCCTGCACCGCCGTCGATCATGGGCGTGCCAGTCCTCGGACTTCGACCTCTTCGGCCCATGTGGCCGCTCCGGCCACGCCGCTCGAGCCGCTTCCGCCCGCCGTTCCGAAGCCGTTCGGCCTTCTCGCCTGCAAGCCGGAGTACGGCGTGAGGGTCTGTGCAGGGAACGGGACGACCGAACGGGTGCCGAGCTTCGACGGTGTGCCACTCGATTCCGACGTGACGTTGCCCGCGAGCGGGAGGGGCCCGTTCCCGCTGATCGTGATGCTGCACGGGCTGGCGGGCTCGAAGGTCGACTTCGAGTACCCGGACAACGCCGGTCCGGTGAACAACGTGTCCTTCGCCCGCGACGGATGGGCCG
>JAKCCH010000100.1 GCA_021838945.1 Actinomycetes bacterium | reverse complement strand
AACAGGACTTTCTGGTGGAGGCGAGGGGACTCGAACCCCCGAACCTCTTGACTGCCAGTCAAGCGCTCTACCAACTGAGCTACGCCCCCAGAAGGCTCCGGACAGGCTACCAGCGCCGGCCGAGGCGCTTGCTAGCTGGTGCGAGCCAACTGACTGATGGGCAGACCACCAAGTGCCAGGCAAAGCGCGCCGAAAGGAGCGCGTCTTGCCTGCCATGTTGCCAAGAAGCCAGCCGCCCGGCCCGCAGCAGGACCGCGAACCAGCGCAACACGCCCCCACGAACACGCGAACACGCTACGGAGAGCGCCCGACCCCCACTCCACTAAATTCGCTCCATGTCCGACGCCTACGACGTCCAGGAGGTAGAGGCGCGCTGGCAGCGCCGATGGGAGGACGAGGGGACCTACCGTGTCGACCTCGACGACCCCCGCCCTGCGTCGTACGTCCTCTGCATGTACCCGTACCCGAGCGGCCCGGCGCACCAGGGCCACGTCCGCAACTACACGTTCGGGGACGTCCTCGTCCGCTACCGCACGATGAAGGGTGAGGCGGTCCTCTCCCCCTTCGGGTTCGACTCGTTCGGGCTCCCGGCGGAGAACGCCGCCATCAAGGGCGGCGCGCATCCCCGTGAGTACACCGAGGCACGCATCGCCGAGCTGAAGAGCTCCGTCCAGCGCCTCGGTGCCGTCTACGACTGGCGCCGAGAGCTGCGCAGCCACGACCCCGACTACATCAAGTGGAACCAGGTCATCTTCCAGGCCCTCTTGGAGCACGGCCTGGCCTACCGCGCCAACGCTCCCGTCAATTGGTGCCCTGGCTGCCAGACCGTCCTGGCGAACGAGCAGGTCCTGTCCGACGGCACCTGCGAGCGCTCCGGCGACGTCGTCGAGCGCCGCGACCTCGAGCAGTGGTTCTTCAGGATCACCCGCTACGCCGAGGAGCTGCTCGACGCGCTCGACGCGCTCGACTGGCCCGAGCGGGTGAAGACGATGCAGCGCAACTGGATCGGTCGCTCGGAGGGCGCCCAGTTCACGATGAAGATCGCCGAACACCCCGAGCAAGAGATCGAGGTGTTCACGACCCGACCCGACACGGGCTTCGGGATGACCTACGCCGTATTGGCCCCCGAGCACCCGCTCATCGACGAGGTCACGACAGCTGGGCAGCGCCAGGCGGTGGACGAGATCCTGGAGCGCGCGAGGCGGTCGACCGACGTCGAACGCCTCTCGTCCGAAGGCACCCTCGAGAAGCGCGGCGCCTTCACGGGCTCCCACTGCATCAACCCCTTCAACGGTCAGCCGGTCCCGCTCTTCGTGGCCGACTACGTGCTCGGCAGTTACGGCACCGGGGCGATCATGGCGGTCCCTGCCGAGGACGAGAGGGACTGGGACTTCGCAAAGGCGTACGGCCTGCCGATCGTCCGAACGGTCGAGCCACCGCCTGACACTCCGGCCGCAGCAGATCAGGCCGCCTATGCCGGCGACGGCCCGCACATCAACTCCGACTGGATGGACGGCCTCGACACCGCCGCCGCCAAGCAGAAGGCCATCGAGTGGCTCGAGCACGGGGGCATCGGCCACCGGATGGTCAACTACCGCCTGCGCGACTGGCTGATCAGCCGCCAGCGCTACTGGGGCTGCCCGATCCCCATCCTCTACTGCCCGAACGACGGGATCGTCCCCGTCCCCACCGAAGATCTGCCCGTGCTGCTCCCCGAGGACGTCGAGTTCCGTCCGACTGGCGAGTCGCCGCTTCGCTACCACGAGGGGTTCCTCCACGCCACCTGTCCCCGCTGCGGCGCCCCCGCCGTCCGGGAGACCGACACGATGGACACGTTCGTGGACTCGTCGTGGTACTTCCTGCGCTTCGCCGATCCGCACGACGAGGCGGCGCCGATCAACATCGCCGCCGCCCACAAGTACCTGCCGGTCGATCGCTACATCGGCGGCATCACGCACGCGATCCTCCACCTCTTGTACTCCCGCTTCTACACCCGCGCGCTCGGCGACATGGGCCTCGGCCCGAAGGAGCTCCGTGAGCCCTTCGCCAACCTGTTCTGCCAGGGCATGATCCGCCTCGGCGGCCGGGCGATGTCGAAGTCGCGGGGCAACGTCGTCCCGCCGGGCGAGTACTTCGAGCGGGTCGGCGCCGACGCGCTCCGCCTCTTCCACCTCTTCGCCGGGCCGCCGGTGGAGGACATCGACTGGACCGACCAGGCCGACGAGATCATCGAGGGATGCTCCCGCTACCTGGCGAGGGTCTGGCGGCTGGCGACGGACGAGCCGGCGGCGGAGCCGGGAGCGGCGCCGGCGGGCACGGCAGACGACCTGCGCCGAGCCGTCCACACGGCGATCGCCAAGGTCAGCGCGGACATCGAGCGCTACGGCTTCAACACGGCCGTCGCGTCGCTCATGGAGCTGACGAACACCATCTACAGGCACATCCACGCCGGCACGCGCCGCGAGAGCGTCGACGAAGCGATCAAGACCCTGCTCGAGCTGCTGGCGCCGATGGCCCCGCACCTCGCCGCCGAGGCGTTCGAGCGCCGCTATGGCGGCCACGTCCACACCCAGGCATGGCCCGTGGCAGATCCCGCCTACCTCGTCGCCGACCAGGTGACCATGATCGTCCAGGTGAACGGCAAGGTCCGGGACCGCCTCGAGGTCGCCGCCGGGATCACCGAGGAAGAGGCGGTCGAGCGCGCCCTCCAGTCCGAGAAGGTCCGCGAGCAGCTGAAGGGAGCCGAGCCGAGGCGGGTGATCGCCCGGCCGCCGAAGCTCGTGAACGTCGTGGCCTGAACCGGCCCGGGTGCCCGCTCAGGCCCGGAAGCTCGCCATGATCTCGGTGAACCGGCCCGACCCGAGCTGGTACGGCGCATAGAACGAGAAACGATCGATCACATCCCCGAACCTCTCGCGCACGCGCACGGGCACTTCCTCCGGCGGTGCCACGACGGCGAACGCCTCGAGCACGTCGTCGTCGATCAGCTCGGCCATCTTGCCCCACTCCCCCTGTCTCGAAAGGGGATGGAGCTCGCTCTGGAGGTCGCCCCATCCGTGGGCCTCGAGCACGGGCCGGTACGCCGGAGTGGAGCCGTAGAAGGCGATCTGAGCTTTCACCGCCTTCGTCGCGGCGGCCACCTGCTCGTCGGTGTCACCGGTCACGACGAAGCCCGGGTACGACACCTGGAACGACGCCCTCTCCTTGCCGGCCTTCGCCAGGCCGCGCTCGATCGAGGGGATCGTCACCTCCCGTAGGTACTTCTCCGTCGTGAATCCGTGTACGAGGAGGCCGTCCGCCACCTCGCCGGCGACCTCGGTCATGAGATGCCCGACGGCCGCGAGGAAGACCTTCGGCTTCCCGTACGGGTTCGGGCCCGGGTTGAAGAACGGCGTCATCAAGTTGAAGGTGTAGAAGTCGCCCTTGAAGTCGAGCTTGTCGCCACTCTGCCAGCAGTCCCAGATGGCGTGCATCGCTTGGATGTACTCCTTCATCCGGGCGGCCGGGTGCGACCAGGGCATCGAGTACCGGCGCTCGATGTGCGGCTTGATCTGTGAGCCGAGCCCGAGCAGCAGCCGGCCCTTCGAGAGCAGTTGCACGTCGTTTGCCATCGTGGCCGTGATCATCGGGCTCCGGCCGAACGCCACGACGATGCCCGTCCCGAGCTCGAGCCGTTCGGTCGTGCCGGCGGCGACAGCGAGGGTCAGCAGCGGGTCGTGGCCGGTCTCGGCTGCCCAGGCGCCGTCGTAGCCGTCCTCCTCGACGCGGCGCGCCTGCTCGCCGATGTTGCTCGCGTCGAACCCGAAACCTCCGTCGATCAGCATGCCGGAAAGCTACTGCGGCACGCCGCACGCTGTGGCCGGCCTATTCGGACCCGTCCGGCTCCGAATCGCCGCCGTTGTGCTCGCCGCGCAGGTAACGCTCGAGCTCCGCCGCGATCTCGTCTCCTGACGGAACATCCAGCTCGCCCGGGCCGGGGGTGCCTTCGAGGACGTCGATGTTCGTTTCGAGCTGGTGGACCATGGCGGCGTGCTCGGGGCTCTGCTGGATGAGCTCGTCAACCTTCCGCCGAGCGGACTCGGCCGCCTCCTTCAGCACCTCGGAGTCGATGACGAGACCCGACACCGACGCGATCCCGTCGAGCAAGGCGAGCGATGCCGGGGCGAAGGGCATGGCGGACACGTAGTGAGGGACTCGCGCCCAGAGGCCGACGGCCGGGATGCCGCCGATCGCGAACGCCCGCTCCAGCGCCGCCTGTGCACCCGAGGGCACTTCGATCGTCCCGTCGACGTAGCCGACGACGCGGGCGAGCTCCGGCGTGGACGCTGTGGCGGCCAAGCGCACGGGTCGCGTGTGCGGCGCACCGGCCGGGAACCCCCCGAGGCCGATGAGCATCCTCGCCTGCACCTGCTGAGCGATCTCCAACACCGAGGCCGAGAAACGCCGCCACCGGAAGTCCGGCTCCGGGCCGCTCAGGAGCAGGATGCCCGATCCGAGCCGATCCTCGCCGACCTGCATCACCGGCCGCTCGAAGGTGAGCGACTCGGCTACGCCATCGACGATGCGCAGCTGCGGACGGCGAGCACGCAGGTCGATCAGCTCCTCGTCGTCGAAGACGGCGTACGGCCGGAACGAGATCGTCTCCACGAGCGCAGCGAGCGCCGTGCGAGCTGCCAGGCCGGCGTCCACCCAGCCCTCGAGGACCGCGATGATGACCGGGCGCTCGGGCGCAGGCTCACCGGTGAGCTCGTACAGGTCGGGCATGCTCAGGCGATCCCGGAGGTCGCCAGGGCCTGCTGTGACGCCTCGGCCAACATCCTCACATTGTCCGCCATGAAATCGATGCCGGAACGGTCACCACCGGCAGCGCCTCCGATGTAGCGGGCGAACACTCCCTGCAGGATGCACGCGAGCTTCCAGTACCCGAACGCGACGTAGTAGTCGAGACCGGAGAGGTCCCGGCCCGTGGCGCCCGCATAGAGCTGGCGGAGGTCGGAACGGCGCAGGAAGCCCTCGGCCAAGGTCGGTGACGCGACTCCCAGCGCCTGGGTCCCACCGTCCGGCTCGGACCAGTAGACCATCAGGAGCCCGACGTCCGCGAGCGGATCGCCGAGCGTGCAGAGCTCCCAGTCGAGCACCGCTCGTAGGGTCCCGTCGTCCCCGAGCATGGTGTTGTCGAGGCGGTAGTCGCCGTGCACGATCGTGGCGCCCTGCTGCTCGGGGACTGACGCCGCCAGTCGCTCGTAGATGTCGTCGACGGTCGTCGGCCGCTCCATGCCGTCGACCTGCGACTTGTCGAACTGCCCGTGCCAGCGCTGGAGCTGGCGGGACAGATAGCCCTCACGCCTGCCGAGGTCGCCGAGGCCGACGGCGTCGACGTCGAGGCCGTGCAAGGCGGCGAGGACGGCGATGAGCGACTCGCTCGCGCGCCGGCGTCCGGCTGCGTCGAGCACTCGCTCGGCGATCGCGCGGTCCCGGAGGATGTGCCCCTCCACGTACTCCATCACGTAGAACGGCGCCCCGTTCACGGCCTCGTCGTCGCAGAGGCCGAGGGTCTGCGCGACCGGCACGGCGGTCGGGCCGAGCGCCGAGACGATCCGGTGTTCGCGGCGCATGTCATGTGCTGTCGGCAGCACGTGGCTCACCGGGGGGCGGCGGAGCACGACCCGGTGCCCCGCCTTGTCCTCGACGCGGTAGGTCAGGTTCGAGCGACCGCCCGCGATGAGCTCGAACAAGAGCGGCGGCTCGAGCCCGACGTGCTCCGCCAGCCAGGCAGTGGTCGGTCCCTCGTCGATGCCCTCCATCCCACCGAGGCTACCGATGCCATCTCGCGGGTGCGCGGCCGCAGGTCAGTTGACGACGTGGAGCGAGTGGTCCGCCGCGTTGCAGGCGAGCGGCCCGTCGCCTGTGGCCACCAGGATGTCCTCGATCCGCGCACCGAAGCGACCCTGGAGGTAGATGCCCGGCTCGACCGAGAAGGCGTGGCCGGCGGTGAGCGGCTCTGAGTTCCCGGAGACCATGTACGGGTCCTCGTGCTCTTCGATGCCGATTCCGTGCCCGATGCGGTGGATGAACGCGTCGCCGTAGCCGGCCGCCGCGATGAGCTCCCTACCGACCGCGTCCACCTGCTCGCACGGCGTCCCGACCACCGACGCCTCGACTGCCCGGCGCTGTGCGTCCTCGAGCACCCGGTAGAGCTCACGGAACTCGGGGTCGGGCTCGGCGCCTCCGGCCACGACCGTGCGGGTCGTGTCGGAGCAGTAGCCGACCGAGTCGTCGAGGTAGTACGTGCCGCCGAAGTCGCACACGACGGGCTCGCCCGCACCGATCACACGGGCTCCCGGCTCGTGGTGAGGGCTGGCTGAGTTCGGGCCGCTGCCGACGATTGCGAAGTTGACGCGACGGTGGCCCTCAGCAACGAGGCGCTCCCCGATCTCCTTCGAGACCTCCGCCTCGGTCCGCCCGGCCAGCCGGATCTCCCCGCCGAGCAGCGCATCCGAGACGCGGTCGGCTGCGGCACCCGCCGCTCGGAGGGCGGCGACCTCGGCGGGATCCTTGATGGCCCGCAGCCGCGACGTGACCCGGCCTGCGGGCGCGAAGGTGGCAGCGGGCAGCGCCTTCTCGAGCGCCAGCAGATGCGACGCCCAGGTCCGGTCGGAGATCCCGAGTCGGGTGGCTCTGCCGACCAGTCCGACGATCAAGGCGATCGGGTCCTCGATCTCTCTCCAGGGCCGCAGCCGGAACAGCCGGGAGTCGTGAGCCACCCGGGGCGCCTCGAGCTCGGGCACGACGAGCGTCGCCTCGTCGTCGACCGGCACGACGAGCATCGTGATGCGCTCGAGCGGCATCGCCTCGTAGCCGCACAGCCAGGGGAGGTCCGCCCCGCGCGAGAGGAGCAGCACGTCGACGTCGGCCGCCCGCATGGCGTCCCGCACGCGCGCCATCCGCTCGCCCCTCGCGAGCACGGGGTCGAGCGCGGCTGCGCTCACGACGCCGTCACCTCGAGCGATCGCGCCCCAGCAATACCGGGGCCGGCCGTTGCTCGTCCCGCCGCCTCCCGGGCGTGGTAGCTCGAGCGCGTGAGCGGCGAGGCCTCCACATGGGCGAGACCCATCGCTCTCCCCGCCTCTGCCAGCCGCCCGAACTCCTCGGGGGTCCACCAGCGGGCGACCGGGAGATGCCGGGCGCTCGGGCGCAGGTACTGGCCGATCGTGACGATGTCGACGCCGACGGATTGCAGGTCGGCAAGGGTGGCGAGCACCTCAGGCTCCGTCTCTCCCATCCCGAGGATGATGCCCGACTTCGTGACGAGACCGGCGGACTTCGCCCGGGCGAGCACCGAGAGGCTGCGGGCGTAGGAGGCCGACGGGCGCACGGCGCGCTGGAGTCGCAGCACCGTCTCGACGTTGTGGTTGAGGACCTCCGGCCGGGCGTCGAAGATCGTGCGAAGTGCAGCCGCGTCTCCCCTGCAGTCCGGGATGAGCACCTCGATGGCCGTGCCGGGAGAGCGACGCCGGATCGCCTCGATGGTGGCGACGAAGGCCGAGGCACCGCCGTCGGGCAGGTCGTCGCGCGCGACCGCCGTGATCACCGCGTGCGCCAGGCCGAGCCGAGCGACGGCCTCGGCCACGTGCTCGGGCTCGTCCTCGTCGAGTGCCAGAGGGTGGCGCGTGTCCACGAGGCAGAAACCACATGCCCGCGTACACCGCTCCCCGTTGATCATGAACGTCGCCGTGCCGTCGGCCCAGCATTCGGAGAGGTTCGGGCAGCCTGCCTCCTCGCAGACGGTCACGAGACCGAGCTCCCGCACCATGGAACGCAGGCCGATGCTCCGGGGCGTGATCTTGACGGGGGCTCTGAGCCAGGCGGGCTTCCGCTCGCGGATGCCGATCGACGCCGAGAGGTCCACTCCCGAGGCCGCCAGGCGGCGGCCGAGCGAGCGCATCTCCACCGGAATGGCGTCGGCACCAGCGACGGGGGCCGGAACCTGGTCCGAGTCCTGACCCGGGACCTGATGGGCTCCGGCTCCCGGCACGGAGGCGGCCGGCCAGGCGGCGTCGTACCGCTCGACCTCCCGCTCGCCCGCCTTGGTCGTGGGCAGCAGCTGAAGGGCACGAGCTGCCATCAGGTCCACGACCTCGTGCATCGACACGCGGACTCCCTCAGCGGCAAGGGACGTCACCGGCTTGTCCGGGATCCCGCACGGGACGATGTTGGCGAACATCTCGAGGTCGGGCTCGACGTTCAGGGCGAGGCCGTGCATCGTCCGCCCCCGCGCCACCCTCACGCCGATGGCGCAGATCTTCCGGGGATCCGGCCCGCTCACGCCGACCCAGACGCCCGGGTACTCCTCGAGGCGCCCCGCGTCCGGCACGCCGAGGTCGCCGAGCACGTCGATCACGAGCTGTTCGATGCGGTGGACGTGAGCCGGCACAGCCCCCGGGCCCATCGGAAGATCGAGGATGGGGTAGCCCACGATCTGGCCCGGCCCGTGGTAGGTGACGTCGCCGCCACGGTCGGCCTTCACGATGGCAGCTCCCGACTCGAAGGCGGCGGGCAGCACGTGCTCACGCCGCGCCCGGACACCGAGGGTGTACACGTGCGGATGCTCGAGCAGGAGGAGGTAGTCGCCGCTGCCTCGCCACAACGCGTGCTGGAGCGCCAGCGCGTCGGGGTAGGCGACGCGACCGAGCCAGCGGAGGCGCAGCGGGGCGGGCGTGGCCGTCATCGCGACGACCGCATCACAGCTCGGCGGCCCAGTCGCGGGTCTCGATCGTCTTCGCGAGGTTGTAGATGAAGGCCGACGCGTAGGCACCGTCGACGGCCCGGTGGTCGAACGACAGGCCGAGCATCCCGACCGAGTGGATCGCGATCGCCTCCGTCCCGTCCTCGCCCGTCACGACGACGGGACGCCGCTTCACGCCGTCGGTCGACAAGATCGCGACCTGGGGCTGGTTGATGATGGGCGCCGTGAGGAAGGTGCCGAACGGCCCCGGGTTCGTGATCGTGAAGGTGCCGCCGACGATGTCGTCAGCCGAGAGGCGTTTCGTGCGGGCACGCTCTGCGAGATCGCCGATGGCCCTCGCCAGCCCACGAAGCGACTGCCCGTCGGCTTGCCGGACGACGGGGACGATCAGCCCCTGACGGTCGAGGTCGACCGCGATCCCGAGGTTGACGTCCCGGTGCACGAGAAGCGCGTCGTCACCAACCGAGGCGTTCAGGTTCGGGAAGTCGCGCAGGACGTCCACGACCGCCCGGGCGATGAACGGCAGGTAGCTGAGGCTGTAGCCCTCCTCGGCCTTGAACCGGTCCTTGTTCGCCCGGCGCACCCGCTCGACCGCCTCGTAGTCGGTCTCCATCGCTACGAGCGTGTGAGCGGACGTGGCCTTCGAGCGGACCATGTGCTCGGCCGTCAGCCGGCGGATGTTCGTGAAGGGGACGACCTGGTCGCGTTCGCCCGCCGTCGCCGGTGGGAAGGCCGCGGCAGCAGGCGCGAACGCGGCGGGCCGCTCCGCAGCGCCGGCGGATCGGGTCGGCGCAGGCGCGGCAGGACCGCCGCCCGCCGCCCGGGCATCGATGTAGGCCAGCACGTCGTTCCTGGTGATGCGGCCACCGGCGCCGGTCCCGCTCACTTGCGAGGCGTCGATGCCGTTGTCGTT
>JAKCCH010000099.1 GCA_021838945.1 Actinomycetes bacterium | reverse complement strand
GCACAGCTGGCGCCACGCCATCGCGCTCCTCGTGCGACGCCTCAATCCCCCACGACGCCAGCGGTCGAACCCAAAAGTCGTGAAGCGCAAGTACGCGAAGTGGCACGTCAAGCGCGCCCGGCACCGGACATGGCCACAGCCCACCGGTCCTCCACGGTTCACGATCCAGGCAGCCTTAGATCCCTAACTGAACGGTATTGTGACTAACCCGGAGCGAACGGCGCGCCGTGGCCCGGCACGATCGAGGCGGGACGCAACGCGAGGAGCTTTCGCCGTGACTCTTCCAGCAGCGCCTGGTCGAGCGCGAGCGGATCGATCTCCGGCCCGTCGGCAGACCACCACAGGTGGGTGCAGGCGACGAGCCCGTCGGCCGTGACGACGAGCGTGGTGATGTCTTCGGCGGTGTGACCCGGAGTCGCGAGCAGGTGCACGGATTCCGAGACCTCGTATCCGTCGGCCTGGCGCTCCTCCCAGACGTCGTCCTTGTAGATCGCCCAGTGATCGTGGAAGCGAGCTTGCCCGAAGAGGGCGGCGTTCAAGGTGTGGTCGGGGTGGTGGTGGCTGAACACCACGTCCGTGACGCTCGCCGGCTCGACCCCGAGCTCACGGAGCCGCCCGAGCAGCACGGAGCGATCGGCGACCATCCCGGGGTCGACGACGATCGTCACGTCCCCGTCCCGGATGAGCACGACCGTGCTCGCGACCCTCTCGTCTGCGTAGCCGGTCGACAGCACGTCGAGGCGGGCGGTCACAGCGGTGTGTGTGTCAGCGCTTCTGGAGGCGGCGCTCGACCACGTCGCGCATCCCGTCACCGAGCACTGCGACTGCGAGCACGGTGATCACGATGAGGGACCCGGCCGGCCAGAGCTGCCACCAGTACCCGTCGAAGAGGTTGTTGATCCCTCCGGTCAGGATCACGCCCCACGACGTGGCGGGCGGAGGGACGCTCAGCCCGAGGTAGCCGATCGAGGCGAAGATGAGGACGGCGTCGGCCACCTTGAGGGTGCCGTTCACGATCACGACGCCGAGCAGGTTCGGGGCGATGTGGCGGAACTGGACTCTCGACTTCCTCGCGCCGAAAGCCTCGGAGGCGAGCACGTAGTCACGCGTTCGGAGCGAGAGCGCTTCCCCGCGTACGAGCCGTGCCGTGGAGAGCCAGCTGACTGCCGTGATGACGAGGATGATGAGGAAGAGGTTCGGGATGACGAGGGACGCGAGCAGCACGACGAAGAAGAGAAACGGGATCGAGAGCAACGCGTCCACGATCCTCATCAGGACCGCGTCGACGAAACCACCGAAGTACCCCGCCACCAGCCCGTAGACGAGGCCGAAGGTGGTGGCGAGCACGGCGACGGCGAACCCGACCTCGAGCGTGCTCTGGCCACCGACCATCAGCCTGCCGAGCTCGTCCCTCCCGTTCGGGGTGGTGCCGAGGGGGAAGCGGGCGCTCGGCGGCCGGTTCGCGTAGATGAGGCTCGAGGCGATCTGGTTCGTGTGGTACAGGAGTGGTCCGATGAAGCAGAAGGCCACGAGCACCACGAGGACGACGGCACTCGCCACGGCCAGCTTGTTCTCGGCGAAGATCGCGAAAGCCTCGCGAAGGGGGCTGGCGACCCGGACGACCTCGCCTGCATCGCTCACCTGCTCGACGGCGACGTCGATGCTCATTCCCAACGCCGCCGCAGTCGGGTCGCCGCCGAGGAAGCGCACGTCCTTTTCCGCCTCTACCACGGCCCCGGTGAGAGGAGGCGGGAACTCGCTCACGTGTAGCGCACCCGCGGGTCGATGGCGGCGTAGGCGAGGTCGGCCGCGAAGTTGCCGACGATGGTCGCGAGCGTGACGACCAGGATCACCCCGAGGAGGATCGGGTAGTCGCGGGTCTGGGCCGCGTTCCAGAAGAGCAGCCCGGCGCCTGGGAAGTCGAAGAGCGCCTCGATCACGAGCGACCCCGAGATCACGTAGGGAAGGGTGAGGCCGAGCATCGTGACCGTGCTCGTGATCGAGTTCCTGAGCACGTGCCTGAACAGGACCCGGTTCGGCGACGCACCCTTCGCATAGGCGGTCCGCACGTAGTCCTCGAGCAGGTTGTCGATCGTGGCGGAACGCATGTACCGGCTGAAGTACGTCACGTTCCCGAGGCAGAGCGTGAGCACCGGGAGCACGAGGTCGGCGATGTCGGTCGAGGTGCTCGTGCCGTAGTTCTGGGCGTTCGAGGGGAAGATGTGGAACTGGATGTTGAGCAGCACGATGAGGATGACGCCGAGGAAGAAGCTCGGCATCGAGTAGAGGGCCATCATCGTGCCGGTGAGCACGTGGTCGTCGGCCTTGTTGCGGCGCTTGCCCTGCCAGAGGCCCATCGGCACGGCGATCGCCACCGCGAGCAGGATCGCCGCGCCCACGAGCAGCATCGTCCTCGGCACGTACTCCCCGAGGAGAGAGCCCACCGTCTGGTTCATCTTGTAGGAGTAGCCGAGGTTCCCCTGGAGCGCGTGCCACGCCCAGATGACGTACTGGACGGGAAGCGGCTTCGTGAGCCCCTCCTGCACCGCAAGGTTGTGCACGGCCAGCTGCGACGCGCGCGGGCCCAGCTGGGCCCGCACGAGTCCACCCGGAAGGGTGTGGAGCAGGATGAAGACGATGACCGAGACCAGCACCGTCACGATGACGGACTGGACCAGCCGCCTGAGGACGTACCCGATCACGGTGGCGGCCTCACCACGTCCTCATCGCCGCGCGTTCGCCGATGTCAGTGGACGTAGTACCACCGCGAAGGCATCGGGAAGAGGTACGGGTTGAGGGGATCCCAACCCTTCAGGTTGCTCTTCACGAGGAGGAGGAACTGAGCCGGGAGCGGGAACCACAGGGACGCAACCTGCTGCGAGAGGTACGTCTCGGCGTTGTAGAGCGCCTTCGACCCCGACTGGGTGTGGGCCGCCTGGATCAGCGCGTCGGCCTTCGGCGAGTTGTAGCCGCCGCCCCAGTAGTTGCCCTTCCCGAACTCCTCGCCGCCCGATGGGACGACCGTGTTCTGACCGAAGTCCCACATGAAGCCCGCGTAGCCGGCAAGGCCCCAGTTGCACGGTCCAGGCGGGCACACGCCGGCGATCGAGTACATCGTCGTGGTCGTCTGGCCGTCGAGCGTGATGTTCACGCCTGCCTGCTTCGCTGCGGTGGCGAACGCCTCGACCTGGGCGAGCCACGAGGGGGCACCGGTCGAGTACATGAACATGATGTTCAAAGGCTCGTTCTTGGTGATCCCGGCCCCGCACTCGTTGGAGGCGGTACCCGGCCGCTGGCAGACGTCGGTGCCACCGGATCCGCTCACCCAGCCGTGAGACGTGAGGAGGGCCTTGGCCGCCGAGACGGAGTACGGGTACGGATCGTGCATCAGCGCGGGTGCGGTGTACGGGCTCTTCACAGCGGGAGCGATGCCGTAGTCCTGCACCGCATATCCGTGAAGGACGGTCGAGATGTAGAGCTTCTCGTCGATGAGATGCTGGAATGCCTGGCGGATGTAGAGCTGGCGGACGATCGGGCCCCACTGCTTGCTCGTATAGCCGAACTCGGTGGCCTCGTTGTAGAAGGCGTACCAGGGCTTGAAGGTGTAGCCCAGCGCCTCGTAGGTGTGGAGGGCCGCGACGTCACTGAAGGGCAGCCACCCGAAGTCGATCGTGCCCGACCGGATGGCGTCGAGCTCGGCCGTGTCGGAGCTGAACGAGTAGATGTCGATCGTGCTCAGGTGCGGCGGGGAGGCGCCGGTGTACTTCTTGTTGGCGCTGAGGACCGTCCGGTAGGTGGTGGGGTCGAACGAGGAGATCACCCATGGGCCGTCGACGACCTGCCAGAGCGGGTTCGTCGCGTACGTCGAGAGCTTCGACGACTGGCCGTAGAGGAAGTTGTAGACCTTCTTCGCACCCGACAGCGTTGAGGCGGCGTTGCCGGCGGTACAGGAGGCGCAGGTCTTGTCCCAGGACTGGCGAGGAAGGGCATAGAGCCACGTGAGCTGGTTGCCCGTGAACCACACGGGGTTGTACGAGCGGTTCAGGTGCATCGTGAACTGGTACTTGCTGTCGTAGGTGACGCTCGCGATGTCGTCGGGCATCTCGCCGGGCACGTAAGGGGCGTACTTGCCGAGCTTCGCACCGGCCGCCTCGAGCTGGAAGTAGAACTGGACGTCGCTCGCGGTGACGGGAGTGCCGTCGGACCACTTGTAGTTCTTGTTCATCGTGATCGTGACGGTCTTGTTGTTGTTCGAGTACACCGGCGCAGATGCGAGCGAGAGCGAGTAGTTGATGCCCGTGGACCCAGGGCCGCCGGTGTAGTAAAGGGGTCGCCACATCTCGTTCTCGACCCACTCGTCGTACGGCTCGTAGTTCGCCTGGTTCTCGAGCGGGAAGATCCAGCTGAACTGGTCGCCTGTCGCCATCGCGTAGCTGGCCGTGCCGCCCTTGATCGGCTTGCCGGACCCTCCGCTGCTGACCGGCGTCGCCGTCCCAGCGCAGGCGGTGAGAACGAGGCCCGCGACGCACGCGAGGGTGAAGCCGACAGCAGCGCGCTTCGGGGCACCGCGCAGCGAAATCCTGCGCCGGAACCCTCGAGCAACGCCGTGACTCTGCGAGCTGTTCGTCATTGGACCTCCCCGGTCGACACTGGACGAACGGCATCGCCGCACGACCTGTAGGCACTTATATAGTCGACGGACACTTTCACTTCAAGACAGCGGTACCTATACTTCACACGCCAGAGAGGCGGACTACAGCGCCGTGGACCTGCACGGAAGTAGTACGAGAACGAAGGAGGCCAGGCGATGGCGGTCCCGGCACGGCCGATGCAGCAGGGGATGCGAGTCTCGGCTGCCGAGGACGACGACCACCGGGCTGCTCTCGGGAGCCGTCTCCGCCAGATCCGCCAATTGCAGAGACTCTCCCTCTCGGCCGTCGCCAGACATGCCGGGACGAGTGCCAGCTTCCTGAGCCAGCTCGAGCGCGGCTCGACGAGCCCGAGCATCAGCTCGCTCCGCCGCATCTGCGCCGTGCTCGGCGTCACCCTGGCCGAGCTGTTCGACGAGGACGGTGCCCTCCCGATGCAGGTGCTGCGGCGGGAGCAGCGGCCGACCGTGGAGACCGAGCCCGGGACGCGGAAGTTCCTGTTGACGCGCAAGCCGCTCCGCAACCTCGAGGCGTACGTCGGAGACTTCGACCCCGGAACGTCGACCGGGGAGAGCTACGCCCACGGCGACGCCCAGGAGCTCTTCATCGTCGTCGCCGGGACGGTGCTGCTCGAGGTCGGTGACTTCTCGGCCACCTTGGAGACGGGCGACAGCATCGAGTACCCCACCTCCCTCCCCCACCGTGTCGAGAACATGGGCGACGACCTGGCAGAAGTCCTGTGGATCGTGAGCCCGCCGACGGAGGACGAGTGAACCTTGGCGAATAGGGCCGGCGGGTGGGCGGCCGATTCACTCCGAGGGTCCGAGCCGGCGGCCTACTGGCTCGATCGGGCGGAGCGCCCAGCGCCGCGGGAGCGGCTGTCGGGATCGGTGCGGACCGACCTCGCAGTCGTCGGCGGCGGCTTCTCCGGGCTCTGGGCCGCCCTCCTCGCCAAGGAGCGTGATCCCGCCCTCGACGTCGTCGTCCTCGAGGCCGAGCGGGTCGGCTGGGCGGCGAGTGGCCGCAACGGAGGCTTCTGCGCCGCCAGCCTCACCCATGGTGAGGCCAACGGACTCGCCCACTTTCCGGCGGAGTACCACACGCTCGAGAAGCTCGGTCGCGAGAACCTGGACGAGATCGAATCGACCATCCGGCGGCTCGGCATCGAGTGCGACTTCGAACGGACCGGTGAGCTGGCGGTTGCGACGGAGCCCTACCAGGTTGCAGAGCTCGCCGAGGATCCCGGTTTCCTCGATCGTGAGGCCGTCCGGTCCGAGATCCATTCACCCACCTATCTCGCCGGAGCGTGGGAGCGCGACACCGTGGCTGTCCTCGACCCTGCTCGGCTCGCCTGGGGGCTCGCCGGCGCGGCGGAGGACGCCGGCGCCCGCGTCTTCGAGCAGAGCCCGGTCGCGTCACTCGACGGCTCGACTGCCGGAGTCCGGCTTCGCACGGCACACGGAGAGGTCCGGGCGGACAAGGTCGTCTTGGCAACGAACGCGTTTCGCCCGTTGATACGCCGTTTACGGCTCCAGGTCGTGCCCGTCTACGACTACGTGCTCGTCACCGAGCCGCTCAGCGCCGCCCAGCTCGCATCCATCGGGTGGCAGCACCGTCAGGGTGTGGGCGACATGGGCAACCAGTTCCACTACTACCGCCTGACGGCGGACAACAGGATCCTCTGGGGCGGCTACGACGCCATCTACCACTTCGGGCGCAAGGTGAAGACGGCCTACGAGGACCGGGCTGCGACCTTCTCACTCCTCGCGAGGCAGTTCTTCGACACCTTCCCGCAGCTCGAGGGCCTGTCCTTCACGCATCGCTGGGCGGGCGCGATCGACACCTGCACCCGTTTCTGCGCAACCTTCGGCAGGGCGAGAAGCGGCAGGATCGCCTACGTCCTCGGCTACACCGGCCTCGGCGTCGGCGCATCGAGGTTCGGTGCCAACGTGATGCTCGACCTGCTCGGGGGCGAGCCGACCGCGCTCACCGAGCTCGAGATGGTCCGGCGGCGAGCCCTCCCCTTCCCACCCGAGCCGTTCGCTTATCTCGGGGTGCAGCTCACGCGCTGGTCGCTCGCTCGGGCCGATCGGAACGCGGGAGCAAGGAACCTCTGGCTCCGCGCCCTTGACCGGGCCGGCGTCGGCTTCAACTCCTGAGAGCGCACGATCACCCGTCGCCAGCTGCGCGGCGCGCCCGGCGCGGCTCGCGGCCCGGCGGTGGCGCAGGCGCCGGCGCCGGCGCCGGGCCGGAGTCGATCGGAGGGATGGGCCGGCGCTCCTCGGTGTCGCCGACGAGCTTGACCGCCTCGTCGTAGTGCCACAGTGACAGCTCGCTGCCGGAGAGCAGGCGGTAGCGGGCCTCTGTCGCGCTGAGATCCACGAGCAGCCGGCATCCGCGGTAGAGGATGCGAAAGCGCAACCCGGGGAGGCTTTCGGGGAGCTGCGGGCGGAGCAAGAGGCGGGTCTCTTCGAGGCGCACCCCGCCGAGGCCTTCGACGAGCGCCACCCAGGAGCCGGCCAGCGCGGCCATGTGAAGGCCGTCTTTCGTGTTGTGCTCGAGGTCGTCCAAGTCGATGAGCGATGACTCACCGATGTACTGGTATGCGAGGCCGAGGTGACCGGTCTCTGCGGCCATCACCGCTTGGGTGCAGGAGGAGAGCGACGAGTCCCTCACCGTCATCGGCTCGTAGTACTCCATGTTCCGGGCCTTTTGCTCGGGAGTGAAGGCATCGCCGCGCAGGTGCATCGCAAGGACGAGGTCGGCCTGCTTCACGACCTGCTTGCGGTAGAGGGTGCTGTAGGGGAAGTGGAGCAGCAGCGGGTACTGGTCGGCCGAAGTCGCCGCGAAGTCCCAGCGCTCGTGGTCGGTGAAGCCCTCCGACTGCGGATGGACTGCGAGGCGGGCGTCGTAGGGGATGAAGATGTCGCGGGCTGCGTCACGCCAAGCGGCTGTCTCCTCGTCGCTCACGCCGAGCGCCCCGGCACGGTCGGGATGCCGCGCACACGCGTCGGCTGCAGCCCGCAGGTTCAGCTGGGCCATGAGGTTCGTGTAGACGTTGTTGTCGGCAAGGGCGCTGTACTCGTCCGGCCCGGTCACGCCGTCGATCCGGAAGCTGCCGTCCGCGTGGTGGTGGCCGCGTGAGCGCCACATCCTCGCCGTCTCGACCAGGAGCTCCACACCCACCTCGGCTTCGAAGGCGTAGTCGCCGGTGGCCCGGACGTACCGCACGACGGCGTAGGCGACGTCGGCGTCGATGTGGAGGGCCGCGCTGCCTGCCGGCCAGTAGGCGGAGCACTCAGCTCCGTTGATCGTCCGCCATGGGAAGAGGGCACCCGCAAGATCGAGCTGGCGTGCACGCTCGCGCGCCGCTGGCAGGATCGAGTGCCGCCAGCGCAGCGCGTCGGCGACGGCCTCCGGGCGCGACAGGGTGAGCAGGCCGAGCACATAGATCTCCGTGTCCCAGAAGGCATGGCCGTCGTACCCTGGCCCGGTGAGCCCTTTTGCCGGGATGGGACGACTCTCGGCGCGGGCTGCGGCCTGGAGGACGTGAAAGGTCGAGAAACGCACCGCCTGCTGCACCTCCATGTCCCCGGCCACCTCGACGTCGACGCCCTCCCAGAAGTCGTCGAGGAATTGGCGCTGAGCGCCGAGGAGGCCGTCCCACCCCGTGTGCATCGCGGCTTGCAGCGCTCCTCGCACCTGGTCGTGCAAGGCGGGGCGCGAGCGCACGGCCGACCAGCCGTAGGCGAGGAACTTCTCGAGCACGAGGCGTTGGCCCGGTTCGAGCTGGCTGACGAGGGTCACGCGTGCCACGTTGGCCGACGCCTCCGAGGACACATCGGCTCCCTCGGCGAGCTCGGTCTTGTGGTCCATCGCCGCCGCGATGAGCAGGCCGCTCTGGCGAACGCGGTGAACGAGGATGCCGCTTGCCGAGAGCGCGAGCGACTCCTCCGGCTCGAGCTGTTGCTCGAGGACGGCGGAGGCGCGGGGATCCTCGGCCGGCCAGGACGGGAGCGCCTCGTTCGCCACCAGCTCCGACTGCACGACGAGCTGAACAGGTCGTTCGAGGGCCTGCACCTCGTAGCAGATGGCGGCGACGGCTCGTTGCACGAGGGAGACAAGCCTCGTCGAGCAGATCCGGACAGGTGCGCCGGCGGGGCTCACCCACTCGACCTCACGTCGCAGCACCCCGGCGCGCAGGTCCAGCACACGCCGGTGTGAGGTCAGCTGGCCATAGCGGACGTCGAACGGCTCGTCGTCGACGAGCAGACGGATGATCTTCCCGTTCGTGACGTTGACGATCGTCTGACCGGACTCTGGGTAGCCGTAGCCACTTTCGGCATACGGCAGGGGCCGCAGCTCGTAGACGGAGTTGAGGTAGGTGCCGGGCAACCCGTGCGGCTCGCCCTCGTCGAGGTTGCCGCGCATGCCGACGTGGCCGTTCGAGAGCGCGAAGATTGACTCGGTCTGGGCGATGAGGTCGAGGTCGAGCGACGACTCGATGATCGACCACGGCTCGACCGTGAAGGACGGATGGCGTATCACGGTGACGCCTCGATGAGCTCGACCAGATCCGCCACGACGAGATCTGCTCCGTGTTCGGACAGAGCGTCGGCCTGCCCGACGCGGTCGACGCCGACGACGAGGCCGAAGCCGCCCCGCCGTCCCGCCTCGACGCCGGCGAGCGCGTCCTCGAAGACGGCCGCCTCCCCCGGCGCAACCCCGAGCCGCCGGGCGGCCGCCAGATAGGTGTCCGGCGCGGGCTTGCCCGCGAGCTTCTCCTCGGCGGCCACGATGCCGTCGACACAGGTGTCGAAACGACCCTCGAGCCCGGCGGCATGCAACACGGCAGCCGTGTTCTCGCTGGCGGAGACGACGGCCGTGAGGAGCGCGGTGCGCCGGACCTCGTCGAGGAACCGGAGCGAGCCCGGGTAGACCTCCACTCCTCGCTCCTTCGTCAAGGCGAGCACCAGCTCGTTCTTGTGCTGGGCGACGCCGTGCACCGTCTCTGCCGAGGGCGGGTCCAGCGGGGTTCCCTCGGGCAGCTCGATCCCTCGGGCGTGGAGGAATCCACGGGTGCCGTCGAGCCGCGGTCGCCCGTC
>JAKCCH010000098.1 GCA_021838945.1 Actinomycetes bacterium | reverse complement strand
GCGCCGGACGTCGTCCTGCTCGCGGGGGTCGAGACGCTCTGGCTTCCGGAGGCACTGCCTCTCGGTCCGGCGCGACCACGTGTGGTCCTGCTGCCGCTGCTCGGCGACGACGCCCGGCTCGAGTCTCCCGCACTGGCACAGCTTGCCAGTAGCACCGACGCGGTAGGAGCACTGTCACACGCTGAGGCTCGCCGGCTCGGCCCCAGCGTCGGCAGCCCTGACCCGGGAAAGGTGCAGCAGATCCGCTTGTCCTTCCCGGTCAACCGCCAGGCTGCCCATTCCGGTCTCGCCGGCATGGCGTCGTTCGGCCGCTACCTGCTCGTGATCTCGGGTTGGCCCCCTGGGGACCGGGCACCGGGTCACGGGCCGGCCCACGACTACCTGCGCGCCGCCGTCGGGGAGGTCTCCATCGTCGAGGTGCGGCATGGGCGCTGGCTCGTCAGCCAGACCGGACGCCATCACGAGTTCCCGTGGGTGCCGAGCCGGATGAACCTGTGGCGGCTGATGGCGGGAGCAGTCGCGACGCTCGACGTGCGGCGGCAAGGACCCGTCGGCCGCGAAACGCTCGAGTCGCTGCTGTTCGGCACACCGGTGATCGTCCCAGCCGGGTCGGTGGCCGCCGAGCACGCCGAGCTGTCGAACGGTGGGCTCTGGTGGAGGGCGCCGGGTGAGATGTTGGACGAGGTGGGTTTCTTCTTGGATCGAGCGGAAGAGCGCGACCGGTTCGCCGAGTCCGGCCGCGCCTGGGCCGAGCGGGAACACGGCGACACCGAACGGGCGGTGGACGAGGTCCTGCGGCTGGTACTGGGGTAGGTCAGCTCGGGTCAGTCGGCGGCCTGCTGCCGGGTGTCGAGCAGTTGGAAGGCGATTCCGTCGAGGATGTCCGACTCGGAGGCGGTGAACTCGCCGATGCCGAAGGAGTCCATGACCTCCTGCAGCACGATGGCGCCACCGACGATCACGTCCGCCCGCTCGACCTCCATGCCCCGGAGCTGCCGGCGTTCCGCGAGAGGGACCGAGGCAAGACGGGCGGCGAGGTCCTCGATCTCGGCCCGGGAGATCCGGGCGTGGTGGACCAGCTTCTCGTCGAAGCCGTCCAAGCCGAGGGCCATCACGGTCAGGGCCGAGACCGTGCCGGCGAGACCGATCATGCGATTCGCCGTCTTGTAGGCGGGCTCGCGGTCGCGAGCTCGATCGATCAGCTCGCGTACGGCGCTGTGGGCGGCGGCGAGCTCGTCGGTGGTCGGCGGGTCACTCGGCAGGTAGCGCTCCGTGAGCCGTACGCAACCGACGTCGAGGGAGACGACCGCTGCGACTGCTTCGGCTGCTTCGACGGCTTCGACGGCTTCGGCTGCTTCGGCTGCTTCGGCTGCTTCGGCTGCTTCGGCTGCTGCCGGGGCGCGGCGTACCCCGTCGCTCGGCAGATGTCCCACGATCAACTCGGTCGACCCGCCGCCGATGTCGACCACGAGGTAAGGCCCTGTCGTCGGGTCCAGCTCCGCTGTCGCCCCCAGGTAGGAGAGCCGTCCTTCCTCGGTCCCTTCGATGACTTCGGGTCGGACGCCGAGGATCGACTCGGCGCCGTCGAGAAACGCAGCGGCGTTGCCGGCATCTCTCGTGGCCGACGTAGCCGCGGCCCGGACGCTCTTGGTACCTGGCCCGGTATCGACGCCATGCTCGTCGAGCAGTCGGCGGTACTCCTCGAGGACGGCGAACGTCCGTCCGATCGCCGCATCTTCGAGGCGGCCCGTGCGGTCCACGCCGGCACCGAGCCGGGTGATCCGCATGCGCCTTGCGAGGCGTCGCCGGTCCGGGCCGAGGACGAGGAGCCGGGTCGAGTTGGTTCCGCAGTCGACGGCGGCAACGGGGCCGACACCTGCGCCCCCCGGCGTCATCGGTAGTCCTCCCGCTTCAGCCCGAGCTCGCCGGCTGCCCAGCGGCCTACCGGGTCATCCCCGCCGGCCAACCACCAGGCGACGTGAGCGTGCAGGCACTTCACTCCGCGACGGGTGCCACCGACACCACCTGAGGGTCGTGGCGCCTGATCGGTGGAGTCGAGCTCGGCATCGCGCTCGGCGGCGTAGCGCGCGTGGGCGTCCGCGATGGACTCGGGATCGATGGACCGCTCGGCCCGCTTGACCCCGCCTGCAGCTTCGAGCCGGCTGACCGCTTCACGCTCGGCCTTTCCGACCAGCCAATAGAGAGTGGGCATGGGGGTGTGGTCGGCGAGGCGGGGTGCGTTTCTGAGGACGACGGGCGCACCGCCGGGAGTCCGGGTCACGACCTCGCAGTCGCCGCGGGGCGGGCGGCCGAGCAGCTCGGTCACCGCCTCGAGATCCTCCGGCGTCACGCCTTCCGGCGGCGCATGGCGTAGATGACGATGCGAAGGAGGAAGATGGCGCCGGCGATGCTGGCATAGGGCAGCAGTCGTCTGACGAGCGATCCTCCGGCCACGTCGACGAGGTCGACCGGCTCGGGCTCGGGGTGGTTGATCTGGCGGATGGTCGTCGTGGCCGGTTCGGAGACCGGTTCCGCGGCTGCCTGCTTTGTGGCAGCCGACTCCGGGGCGGTCGACTCCGGTCCTGCCTGCGACTCGGGCTCCGGCTCGACGTGTGCCTCCGTCTCATGCCCGTCGGCCGCTCCCACTGGACTCGGCTCTCCGGATTGCCCGGCCTCGGCACCGTCGATAGGCAGCACCGTGGTATCGGGTCCCGCGCCGCCACCTCCCCCCGACAGGACGGTCGTCTCGAGGTTCTCCACGAACTGCCCGAGCAACTTCGCGGATACGTCTGCCAACACCCCACGGCCGAACTGCGCCACCTTGCCCGTGACGTTCAGATCGGTCACGACCGACACGGCGGTGCGGCCGTCGGCGGCTTCTCGAAGGCTCGCCGTGATGGTCGCGGAGGCGTTGCCCTGGCCCCGCATCTCCCTGCCCTCGGCCCTCAGCACGGCCCGGTGAGCTGCCTCGTCAAGCTCCTCGAAACGAGCCGCCCCCCGGTACGACGCCGTGATCGGCCCGACCTTGACCTTGACGACGCCGCGGTACTCGTCACCCTCCACCTCCTTGAGCTGGGCACCGGGCATGCACGGCGCTATGCGCTCGACGTCGGTGAGCACCTTCCATGCCTCGGCGAGCGGCACCGTCACCTCGAAGTCGTTCGTCAACTCCATCGTTTGAGGTCCTCTCTGGTGTCGATGTCGATCGGGCTGCCGGAGCAGGCTACTTCGGTCACCAGCTCTGGATGCCGAGCGATCACGACGCGAGCTCCTTCGTCGCCGTCGATCGGGAGTGACGGCCAGACGTCGGCGTCCAGGCGGACCGGGTGGCCGCGCCGTCCGCGGTACGTGGCGATCACGATCGGACCGCCAGGGGCATCGGCGACGGCGCGCCACGCCTCGACGGTGAGTCCGGGGAGGTCCCCGAGACCGACCACGACGGCATCGTGGCCCTGGCGCTGGCACCAGTCGACTGCGACCCGAAGGGAGGTGGCCTGGCCCGACTGCCACTGGCTGTTGTGCAGGAGCGTGGCGTCGTCGGGGACCAGCTTGCGCAGATCGGTCGAGCCCTCGACGATGACGAGCTCGTCCAGGTGGGCCTCTCTCGCTGGGTCGATGGCGTGAGCGAGGAGGGGGCGTCCGTGGGTGACGACGAGGAGTTTCTCGCCGGGTTTGCCGCGGAACCGCGACCCGGTGCCGGCGGCCAGGATCACAGCGGCCGTGGACACCCGGCGAGCGTACCGGGCGGGATCGGCTTCTCCCCCGCTCCCGGTGGTGGTTGAGACTGCTACCCCGGGGGCGACAGCAATCTCAACCGGCTGGCGGGGTGCAGCCCGGCCCCGGCGGCGCAACGGTCGAGCGCCGGGGCTCTCGGACTCGAGCCGGTTGAGATTTCTGTCGACGGGCGGGTGGCAATCTCAACCGGCTGGAGGTCACGCGGTGGGCGAGCCGCCGTCAGGCCGGTGGGCGGGTGGCGCCCGGCAGGGCAGAGCCCGGCAGGGAGCGCCGGGCAGGCAGCGCCCGCCGTTCAGCGCCGGTGGATCGGCCCCGACGAGTCCCGCAGGGACGCACCGGCCACCCCGGCCCGTGAGTCCCGCAGGGACGCACCGGCCACCCCGGCCCGCGCCGCGATGATCTCGGCGCAGATGGCCACCGCCGTCTCCTCGGGGGTGCGTGCCCCGATGTCGAGCCCGATCGGGCTCAGCAGCCGAGCGCGCAGCGCAGCCTCGTCGGCCCCAGCCTCGACGAGCCTCTTCCACCGCTCCTCGTGGGTGCGGCGCGAGCCCATGGCGCCGATGTAGCCGGCCCTCGTCTGCAGCGCGGCCAGCACCGCTGGAACGTCGAACTTCGTGTCGTGCGTGAGCACGCAGATCGCATCCCGCGGGCCGAGCCCGGACGCGATCCGGTCGAGATAGCGGTCCGGCCAATCCACGACCACCTCGTCTGCTGCCGGGAAGCGCCGGGGCGTGGCGAAGACGGGGCGGGCGTCGCACACGACGACTCGGAAGCCGACGAGCTTGCCCGCTGCCGCCAGAGCGGCCGTGAAGTCGACGGCTCCGAATATCACGAGCGTCGGCGGAACGGTGAAGGACTCGATGAACACCGAGACGTCCTCGCGCCGTGCCTCGCCGCGGGGGCCGTAGTGCCGGGTCACGGTGATGCCGCGCTCGAGCGCGGCGAGGGCGTCGCGCACGAGCACCCGGTCGAGCTCCGCATCGCCGATGGTCCCGATGACGGTCGGCTCGGCCTCCGGTGAGCCACCCACGCCGCCGCCACCAACCGGCGGCGGCACGACGAGCAGCTTCGCCCCGACACCGGGCAACTCACCGGCAGGGCCAGCCTCGTCCACGTCTACCCGGCTCAAGGTCGAGTCGATCTGCGGCACCGCGGCGACGACGGTGACGAGGACGACCGGCTCAGATGCCAGCAATGCCGAGCGGAGCGCTTCGTACACGGGCCGCTCGCTCATGTCGTTACTCGCTCACCAGTCCAGCGGCTCGATGAGGATGTGCAAGGTCCCACCGCATGTCAGACCCACCGCGAACGCTTCGTCGTCGGAGTAGCCGAACGTCCGGAGCCTGGCCTGCCCCGACTGCAGCACCTCGAGCGCCTCCGTCACGACGGCGCCCTCGACGCATCCGCCGGACACCGACCCGGCCACCTCGCCGGACGCGGACACCGCCATGGCCGCTCCGGGGTCCCGGGGGCCGGAGCCCTCGACGCCCACGACCCGAGCCACTGCGACCTGCTCTCCGGAAGCGAGCCACCGGTCGATGTCAGGAATGATCTCCTTCACGACGAACCTCCTTCGCTGGCAGCGCCAGCCCCGCCGGCAGCGCCGGCAGCACCGGCAGCACCGTCACCGCCCGCCGGCCCGGCCAGCGCCCGCTCGAGCGCCCGCCGGACGAGCACTTTCGCCACGTGTCGCCGGTACTCCACCGACGCATTGATGTCGGCGCCCGGGTCGGAGTCCGCGTCCGCCAGCTCCGCCGCCTCGGCGACCGAGGCGCCGTCGGCGAGAGCTGCCTCCACCGACGCCGCCCTGATCGGAACCGACGCCATGTTCACGAGCCCGACGCCGACACCACCTGGCGCGTCCTCCCGCTGCACGGCGACGGCGGCGACGATGGCCCAATCCTGTGCACGTTTCGTCAACTTCTCGAAACCCCACCCTGTTCCCCCACTCTTCCCCAACCGGACCTCGACCAGCACCTCATCCGGTTCGAGGGCCGTCTCGAGGAACCCGTTGTGGAACTCCGACGCCGGGATCTCGCGTCGCCCCTTCGGTCCGAGCGCGACGAGCGTCCCGCCGAGGGCCAGCACGACGGCGGGCAGGTCAGAGGCGGCGTCCCCGTGGGCCAGCGACCCTCCGATCGTGCCGCGGTGGCGCACCTGGGGGTCGCCGATCTGACCGGCGACGTGCGCGACGACCGGGAGCTGCCGGCGAAGCAGCGGGTTGCGGGAGAGATCGTGGTGCGTCGTGAGCGCACCGATGGCGACGGCCTCACCTTCGTCACGGACGTACTGGAGCTCCTCGATCCGCCCGATGTCCACGAGGACTCCGGGGGTGGCGAGCCGGAGCTTCATGAGCGGGAGGAGGGAGTGGCCGCCGGCGAGGAGTTTCGCCTCGTCACCGTGTTCGGCGAGAAACGAGAGCGCCTCCTCGAGCGAGGCTGCGCGGGCGTACTCGAACGGTGCCGGGATCATTCCGTCGCCCCCGCCGCAACACCGGCCTCCCGTGCCGCTGCCAGCGCCGCCTCGACGATGTTGTGATAGCCGGTGCAGCGGCAGAGGTTGCCCTCGAGCCCGACTCGGACGGCGGCCTCGTCGAGGCTGCCCGGTTCGGCCTCGGCGATGAGCGAGGTGACGGCCATGACCATCCCCGGCGTGCAGAAGCCGCACTGCAGTCCGTGGTGCTCGTGGAAAGCCCGCTGGACCGGGTGCAACAGGGCGGTGGCCCCCGGGGCGGAGCCATCGCCGGCGTCAGGCGCCAGCCCCTCGATCGTCATGACGTCGAGGCCGTCCGCCTGCGCCGCGAGCATGGTGCAGGACTTCACCGACTGACCGTCGAGCAGCACCGTGCACGCCCCGCAGGACGTCGTGTCACATCCGATGTTCGTTCCCTTGAGCCCGGCGACCTCACGGATGAACTGGACGAGCAGCATCCTCGGCTCCACCTCCGCCGCAACGGACCTGCCGTTGATCCTCACCTCGACCTTCACGGTCACGCTCCTCCGTTCGTCGCGTTCGCTGGTTCCGACCGAGCCGCCGCAGCCGCAGCAGGCACGGATGACGAAGCCGCCGAGACGGCCTCCCACACCCTGACCGGCGTCGCCGGCATGTCCACGTGCCGCACCCCGAGATGGGAGAGGGCGTCGCACACGGCGTTCTGCACGGCCGGCGTGGACCCGATCGTGCCTGCCTCGCCGATGCCCTTCACTCCGAGAGCGTTCTTGCCCGTCGGGGTCTCGGTGTAGGTCCACTCGTAGCTCGGCAGCTCCGCCGCCGACACGAACGAGTAGTCGGCGAGGTTGGCCGTGA
This sequence comes from Actinomycetes bacterium, assembly GCA_021838945.1. Lineage (GTDB taxonomy): Bacteria > Actinomycetota > Acidimicrobiia > Acidimicrobiales > Bog-793 > JAKCCH01. The sequence goes on along the minus strand of JAKCCH010000098.1, from coordinate 2,746 downwards.
GCGGGTTGCCATCGGCGTCGTACCGGAACTCCTCGAACAAGGCCTGAGCGGCGCCCTGGGCGATCCCGCCGTGCACTTGGCCCCCGAACAGCAACGGGTTGAGCACCCGGCCGGCGTCGTCGACGGAGATGTGGCGGACGAGCTCGACCTGGCCGGTGTCGAGATCGACCTCCACGACCGAGACGTGGGTGCCGAACGGGAACGTCGGCCCGGGGGCCTCGAAGTCCACCTCGGCCTGGAGCGCTTGACCGTCCCGGTCGAGTGAAGCCGCACCGAGCTCGGCCCATGTGCGGCTGATGGACGGCGTACCGGCCACGTGGAATCGGCCCATCGTCTTGTCGAGCACGACGTCGTCGGGTGCCGCCTCGAGGAGATCGGCGGCGAGCTGCCGACCTCGGTCGACAACCTCCACCGCCGCCTGGCTGACGGCGACGCCTCCCAGCTGCAGGCTGCGCGAGCCCATGGTCCCGCCCCCGCGGGGAACGACGTCGGTGTCGCCGTGGACGACCTCGATGTCCTCGAGGGAGACACCCATGGCATCGGCCACGAGCATCGACCATGCAGTCGCATGGCCCTGACCGTGCGGGGACGTCCCGGTCCGGACGACGACCTTGCCGTCGGGCTTCACCTCGACGGCGCCGAACTCACCGCCGCCCATCGGGGCGGTGATCTCGACGTAGCTGGACAGGCCGATGCCGAGCTGCTTGGAGCGCGGTGCGAGTCCGCCTCCGGCTCCCTCGGAGCTCAGGTCGGGTGCCACCGCCGACCGCCGCCGGGCCTGTTCGGCACGCAGCTCCTCGTATCCCGCCACCTCCAGCGCCCGCTCGAGCGCCATGGCGTAGTCACCGGTGTCGTACTCGGTCCCGACCGCAGTCGTCACCGGGAACGCGTCGGTTGCGATGTAGTTCCTGCGGCGCACCTCGGCTGGATCGAGCCTGAGCTCGGCAGCGAGGCAGTCGATGGCGCGCTCGATCGCGGCGGTGGCCTCGGGCCGGCCGGCGCCCCGGTAAGCGGTGACCGGCACCGTGTTCGTCACGACCGAGCGGCTCGAGCACTCGACCTTGGGTATGGCATAGACGCCGGGTGCCATCAAGCGGGTGAGGAACGGCAGCACCGCCCCCATGTCCGGGTAGGCGCCGCAGTCCTGCAACACGTTCAGGCGGTAGGCCTGGATCTTGCCGTCGCTCGTGGCGCCGATGGCGACGTCCTGCATCTGAGCCCGCCCGTGCCCGAAACCGAGCATCGACTCCGAGCGGGTCTCGGTCCACCTCACTGGGCGGTTGAGATTGCGCGCCAGCGCGGCGACGACGACCTCCTCCGCGTACACGCCGCCCTTCGCCCCGAAGCCCCCGCCGACATCCGGCGACACCACGTGCACCGCCGACTCCTCCATGCCGAGGTAGCGGGCGAGTGTGCTCCGCACGTCGTGCGGTGCCTGAGTCGAGGCGTGAAATCTCAACCGGCCATCGACCATCTCGGCCACGGCCGAACGGACTTCGAGGGGGCAGGGCGCCACCCGCTGGTTGAGGATCCGCTGGCGCACCACGACGTCGCAGCCGTCGAAGAACGACGGGTCCTCGCCGAAGTTCAGCTCGAACGCGATGTTCGTCCCGACGTCGTCGAACAGGATCGGCGCACCGGTCTCGGCAGCGGTCACCGGGTCGACCACGACCGGGAGCGGCTCGTAGTCCACGGCGACGAGCTCGGCCGCGTCGACACCGGCGGCGTGCGTCTCGGCGAGCACGGCGGCAACCGGCTCCCCGACGTAACGCACCCTCCCCTCCGCCAACAACGGCCGCACCATGGACTGGTTCACCATGCCCATGGGCGTCATCGGCCCGGCGCCGAGGTCGGCGTTCGTGAAGACCCCGACGACACCGGGCGCTGCGCGGGCCTCGTCGGTGTCGATCGACCGGATGACGCCATGGGCGAGCGGCGAGCGCACGAAGACGACGTGGAGCGCGCCCGGCAGCTCGAGATCACCGACGTAAGTGCCGCCGACCGTCAGGAACTTGGGATCTTCGCGCCGGAGTACGCGGTTGCCGAGGATGCTCACGCCGCTGACAGTAACCGAGCAGGGGAGCTTGCTGTCCGGCTCTCGACACCGGTATGACGCCGGCGGTGGTTCAGACCGAGCCCTTCCAGAACTCAAGCCGGTTGAGCAACCTCTGCCAGAAACCTCCACCGCTCCCCGCCCCCGACCCTCCCCCACCCACGCCCGTCGAGAGCGAGGAGTCGGTCGGGACGATGTCGGACTTCGGGATCGTGGTCGAGCCGAGCGGCGCGCTCGGCCCGCTGGTGCCGTGCCCGCGGACCGAGCCCGTGTTGCCACCGCCCGGCATGATCACGACGGACCGCTGCCCTCGCTCGACGAGCCCGTACTCCTGGTGCGCGATCTGCTGGATCGTCGAGCCCTGCCGGAGGTCGTGCACCTGGTTCGAGAGGGTTCGGTTCTCGGTCTGGATCCGGGAGAGCTCGGCTGCCGTGGCGTTGGCCGTGGCGCGGGCATGTACAAGGCCGGCGAGCGGGAACTCGGTCGCGAGGAGGATCGCCCCGAGCACGACGGCGACCACGAACGCGATCCGAGCCCTGTACAGCATTCTCAACCACCTACCGGCGGTGCAGCGGACGCCGGGGGCGGCGGCGCGGACGGCGCTGCCGGTGCTGCAGCAGCAGGAGCGGCACCCGCGTTCCCGGCTGCGAATGCGGTGCGCCCCAGATAGGCGGCGGACCCTCCGAGCCGCTC
>JAKCCH010000009.1 GCA_021838945.1 Actinomycetes bacterium | reverse complement strand
AAGGCCGCCAGCTACGGCTCGAGCCCTGGCAACAGGGTCGTCGGACTCGCCGCTGCGGTCGGCGGGAACGGCTACTACCTCGTGACCTCGAACGGCACGATCCTGTGCCACGGGCGGGCACCGAACGCGGGCACACAAGCGAGCCTCGGGGGCGAACCGGTGGCGGGCATCTCGGCTCCTTGAGGACGGAGGGGGATCCGCCCCGCCGTCACATCTCGGCCGGGACGTCGACGCCTGCCCAACGCTCGGCGACCTCCCGAGGGCCGAGGACCCAAGACCGGCTGAGCAGTGCTCGTTCGGCGAGCACCCTCGGCAGGACACGGTGGATCACCTCGGCCACCCCGTCGTCGCCCCCACCTCGGCGTTTCTTCCAGGTCTCACGAGCCGCCATCTCCAAGGGCGCGTTCCGCAGCAACGTGAGCAGACGGTTGCGCTCGAGCAGGAAGTGGACCCTCCTCGACAGGACGCCGCCGCTCGTCGCTCCCCTCTCGTGACGGACCGCCGCCGTCGGGTCGAAGAGGAGACGGTAACCCTGCAGGCGGGCGCGCCAACACCAGTCGGCATCCTCGTAGTAGGCGAAGAAACGCTCCTCGAACCTGCCCACCTTCTCGAGCACCTCTCGAGTCGTCACGAGGGCTGCCCCCGACAGCGCGAAGCGCTCCTCCCACGAGTCGAATTCAGCGTCGTCGGCCACCTCCGACCCGACGTCTCCGACGTAGCCGTCCTCACGCAGGTAGCAGCCGACGCTGTTGAGCAGGTCGACGACCCGAGCGGGCCTGATCGGCTCGCCGTTGAGACGTAGCTCGACCGGGCCGCTTCCCGGCGGCATCGGGACGTAGAACGGGATCCCTCGCCCCGAGGTCCAGCGCCAGCGATGTGGGCGGCGATCATCGACCACCTCTTCGCTGCGGCCGTCCTCGTCTCGGAGGGGCCGAGGTGCACCGGGGTCCGTTTCGAGGCGGTGAACGCCGTCGCCGACGAGGTAGGGCAGCACGTCACGTCCGCCGAGCGTCGCCGTCATCAGGCGCCGTCCGAGCGGGCGAGCGTCCCCGTCGGCCCACCAGGTCTCGTCGTCGAGGAATATCTCGAGGTAGCGGCCGGTGAGGACGATCTTCGGGCCGACGGCGCCGACGGTCGGGTCCTCGAGCACAGACGAGGCACTGGCGAGCCAGCGCTCCCCTGCTCGCGCGTCGTCGTTGAGGAAAGCGATGACGTCTCCCTTGGCGTGGGCGGCACCGGCGTTGGCGCCCGCGGCGAATCCCCCGTTCTCTGCGAGGCGGACCGTGCGGGCGCCGTGCCGTGCCGCGATCCGGCTCGCCGCCTCGCCGGGAGATGCGTTGTCGACGACCACCACGTCGACCTCCCCGACGTGCTCCGCCTGGGAGTGGACCGACTCGAGGCACCGAGCCAGATGGTCGGTGGGTCGGTAGGAGACGATGACGACCGAGTGGGTCAGGAAACGGCCTTCAGCGAGGAGCGGTGGATCACCTGGTCGATGAAGCCGTAGTCCTTCGCTTCCTCCGCCGTGAACCACCGGTCGCGGTCGGAGTCGGCCTCGATGCGTTCCACGGGTTGGCCGGTGTGGAGCGCGATGCGCTCGGCCATCATGCGCTTCAGGTAGACGATCTGCTCCGCCTGGATCTTGATGTCGGTCGCCTGGCCCTGCATCTGGCCCGACGGCTGGTGCATGAGGATCCGTGAGTGCGGCAGGGCGAAGCGCTTGCCGGGAGTGCCTGCACACAGGAGGAACTGGCCCATCGAAGCAGCGAGGCCGAGGCAGATCGTGGAGACGTCGCAGCGGACGAACTGCATGGTGTCGTAGATCGCGAGGCCGTCGGTGACCGATCCACCGGGCGAGTTGATGTAGAGGTAGACGTCCCGGTCCGGATCCTCGGCCTCGAGCAGGAGGAGCTGGGCACAGATCAGGTTCGCCGAGCTCTGGTCGACCTGAGTGCCGAGGAACACGATGCGCTCCTTCAGGAGCTGCTTGAACACGTCGGCCGAAGCGTCCGACAGACCACCGCCCTGGGCGGCCACCTTCGCCACGTCGCTCGTCATGATGGCACCGTCCTCCTGTGTCAGCTCGGCCGTCGTGCTGCTGTCTACTCGTGCCCCGACCGGCGAGCCGAGGCTACCGGACCACGCGCCACCGGACCGCCGAAGTACGCTTCCTGCGAAGTCTCACCGCTGCGGGCGTGGCGAAACTGGCAGACGCGCCGGGTTTAGGTCCCGGTCCCTTCGGGGGTGGAGGTTCGAGTCCTCTCGCCCGCACCGAGCAGCTGGGCGAGGTGCTCCGGCGCTGCCACCTGCCCCTCGGGGGAACGAACCGGCGTCGAGGCGGCGCTCATGCGCCGAGCACCGAGGTTGCCGCTGCGAGCACCAGCGTGGCTCCCCGCAGGTCGCCGACGAGTCCGGACTCCATCCGGTTCATCACGTAGGCGACGGACATCCGCGTCTCGAGGTCGACGACGATGATCGAGCCTCCCCATCCACCCCAGAAATAGGTCTCAGGTCCGACGGGCATCGTCTCGCTCGAGAGGCCGAAGCCCATGCCGAAGCGGATCGGCACGCCGAGAACCGCGTCAGTGCCGTTCGACTGCTCGTCGAAGATCGTCCGGCATCCGGCCTCCGAGAGCAACCGGACGCCCCGTGCCGAGCCACCGCACGCGACGACCGAGTGCACGAGCGCGACCGAGCGGGCATTGCCATGGCCGTTCGCCGCCGGGATCTCGGCCCTCCGCCACGGAACCGTCGCCGACTCGGAACCGTCGAGCCTCGGGTTCGAGAGGGTGCGCAGTGCGAGGCTGCCAGGTTGGAAGTCTGCTTCCGTCGGGAGTCCCTCGGGCGGGATGAGCGCCGCCACTCGATCGTCCACCGACGCGGGCGTTCCGATGTGGAAGTCGGCGTCGAGGGGACCGGCGATCTCCTCTGCGAAGAACTGACCGACCGATCGGCCGCTCACCCGCCGGATCACTTCGCCGACGAGGTAGCCCTGCGTCAGCGCGTGATAACCCGAGAACGCACCGGGCTCCCACCAGGGTTCCTGGGCGGCCAGCAGCGAGGTCGCCCTCTCCCAGTCATAGAGGTCCTCGACCGTGAGGGGTTCCTGCCAGCCGGAGAGGCCGGCGGTGTGCGACATGAGGTGGCGGACCTGCACGCCTTCCTTGCCCGAGGCAGCGAACTCCGGCCAGTACTTCGCCACCGGCGCATGGAAGTCGAGCTCGCCTCGGTCGGCGAGCATGTGCGCGCACAAGGCCGTCATCGTCTTCGTGGTCGAGAAGACGTTGATGATGGTGTCCTCGTGCCACGGCTCCGTCCTGCCCGAGTCGAGGTGACCGCCCCACAGGTCGACGACCGGATCGCCATCCACGAACACGGCCACGGAGGCCCCGACGTCGAGACCTTGATCGAGGTTCGACTCGAATTCCCGGCGAACCGCCTCGAAACGGGAATCGCAGCTCCCCGACACCTCAGCCATCACTCACGCCCTCCAACCCGGGGTCGGCACCGGCCATCGGCGCCGGTCGGCAACCTACAAGAGGCGACGCTCAGGCGCTCGTGCGGGCTGCGACGAGTCTCTCGTGGACCGAGTCGTCGAAGGTGCCGTAGAAGCGCGTCAGGTCCTCCACGAGCTGCTCGAAGGACGAGGACGAGTAGAGGATCGGCTGGTAGTGCGTGATGTCGTATTCGGTCGAGCCCATCTCGGCGAAGTCGAGCGGGCGGATCTCGGCCCGTTGGAACACGTCCATCTCGCCGTACGAGGAGAGGAGCCCGGCGCCGTAGGCCTTCGGCTCGCCGTCCTCCATGACGACGCCGAACTCGAGCGTGAACCAGAACACCCGGGACATGAAGGCGAGCGCCTCGGGCGCCTCGGTTCGCGCGACCGCCTTCCCGACCTCCGCGCAGATGCTTGCGAAGTCGTGGTCGGCCAGCTGGTTCGCGTGACCGATCACCTCGTGGATGATGTCCGGCTCGGGCGTGTACAACGGGACCGAATGGTGCCTCAGGTACTGCGTCGAGAAGAAGCGTCGCTCCGCGAACGCCCCATAGAAGTCGCGAAGCGGCGCGAGGCCGGCCACCGGCTGGTAGGCGAAGCCTGTCAGCGGGGTCAAGCGTTCGCTCACCTCGTCGAGCTGGGGCGCGTGATCGGTCGGCAGCTGCAGCTCCTCGCGGGCGTTGTTGAAGGCCCGGCACGCATAGCGCGCATGCTTGGGAGCGAGCTCGCGCGACACGATGCGCCAGACTTCGTGCTCGGTGTCGTTGTAGTCGACGGTCGGGATCGGACGCCCGGGAACATGCGACGCCGAGATGGCGGCGATCTCGTCCCTGCGCTGTCGATACCGAGGGTCGGCGAAGCCGGGATGGTCGTCGTCCAACTCGACCCGGAGTCCATCGGCTGACTCGATGACCGGTGAGTAGCCACTGGCGGTCGCCATGTCGAATCCTCCCAGGACGTGCGTGTGTCTCCGAGTATGCCCGATTCGGATGAGTTTCTTGCTGAACGGCGGTGAAGTCGAGACATATGTCCCATGAGTCGACCTGTACAGCTACGATCGTCTCTATGACCGACTCATCGAGTTCAGTCTCTGGACGGTCTGCTCGGTCCACCCGCACGAGCGTCGACGAGGTCGATCGACGGATCATCGAGCTGCTCCGGGCCGACGGGCGGCGCTCGGTGAACGAGATCGCGTCCGAGGCGGGGGTGTCGCGGGCGAACGCCTACCAGCGCCTCGCGCGCATGCGCGACGAGGGCGTGATCACCGGATTCACGGTCAGGACCGACCCGCACCGTCTCGGGCTCGACGTCTCGGCTCTCATCATCGTGAGCGTCGATCAACGCAGCTGGCGCGAGCTCCGTGACGAGCTCCGCGACCTTCCGGGTGCGCAGTACGTGGCGCTGACGGCCGGCGGTTTCGACTTCGTGCTGCTCGTGAGGGTGGCGGATGTGGAGACGCTTCGAGACGTCGTCCTCGAACGGCTCCAGACCATGGAGGGAGTGCGGTCCACCCAGACGATGTTCATCCTCGACGAGTACGACCGGATCACCCGGTGAAGTCCTGCAGCACCGTCAGGATCTGAGCGGCGTCTGCCTGGATCGCGCCGTACCCGCCTGGGATCGTGCGGCTTTGCGAGCCCGGGATGGCCGCGACCAGCGCAGACGCGTCCGCCGGTGGGAAGAGGCTGTCGGCGCTGCCGCCCACCACGAGCACTGGGAGGCGCAACGAGCTCAGGCCGGCGCTCAGCGCCGGTGAGCTCCACACGGACCGCTCGAGCGATGCCTCCGCGCTGATGGCCGACGCCGTGACGTTGTCGGGCACCTGTGAGACGAGATCTTGAAGCCATGTGGCCCGCGCAGCGCCCTCGCTGGCAGGGAACATCAACGTCGCCACTTCCGCCGGTGTGACCGTCGGCCTCGCGAGCAGCCTCGCGAGGCTGGCCGGGGGCGGCTCTGCGCCCGGGACCGGAGCCCCGCTGTCCACGAGCACGAGGTCGCGCACGAGGGCGGGGTGGCGCTCGGCCATGGCGAGCGCGATCTGGCCACCGAGTCCCCACCCGAGCACGACGGGCGAGGACAGGCCGAGCTCGCTCGCGAGGCCGGCGGTCACGTCCGCCAGCCAGCTCACGGAGAGCCGGGCCGGAGGGGGCGCCGAGTAACCGACGCCGGGCAGGTCGAAGATCGTGACCTGGTAGTGCTGTGCGAGCGTCTGCAACAGCGCCGGGGACCACCACGCCATCGACGCGTCCTGACCGGCCACGAGCAACAGCGGTGGGCCGGAGCCGAGCTGCCGGTAGGCGATCTGCACGACCTGGCGGTAGGCGGCGGTACCCGGCCGAGGCAGGACCGCGACGGACCGGCCGACCGGCACGGGTGCGACCGGCAGGCGGCTTGCAGAGCCGAGGGGCGACAGACTGCCGGGGTCGAGCGTGCCCGGGATGGTGACCGGCACGATGCTCGTAGTCGGTACGCCCCCGTTCGGAACCGATGTCGTGGTGCCGCCACCGGACGGCGAGGCCGTGCACCCGCTCGCCGCCAGCCCGACACATGCCAGGCCGACGAGTCCGGCAAGAGCCTGGTGGACAAGAAGGCCCGGACGGCCGCGACTCCTGCCGGAGTCCTGGCTCAGTCGCGCCATCGCAGCTTGCGCAGCCGCCGCTCCGTGACGTAGCGGTTGTCCGCGAACCAGCGAGCCGAGCGAGAAAGGGCGTCCCGAGCAGGGCGCGACTCGTAACCGAGCTCCTCTCTTGCTCGTGAGTCGTCGTACACCATCTTCGTCGTCGACATGCGGACCGCCTCGAGCGGCACGTGCGGCGGGCGACGCGCGATGCGGCCCTCGAGCGTCTCGGAGACGTAGGCGGCGGCAAGCGTGGCGCCAGCCGGGATGCGGACCCGAGGAGGGGGAAGACCGGTGATGTCGGCGAGCAGGCCGAGGATCTCGCGGAAGGACAGGTTCTCGCCGCCGAGGACGTAGCTGCGTCCCTGGCGGCCGAGCTCGGCCGCGAGCAGGTGGCCGGCCGCCACGTCCTCGACGTCCACGACGTTCATCGCCGTGTCGACATAGGCGGGCATCCGCCCGTTCAGGAAGTCGAGCATCGTCCTCCCCGTCGGAGTCGGCGCGGCATCACCGGGTCCCACCGGCAGCGTCGGTTGAACGAGCACGACGGGAAGGCCTTCCGCGCCGGCGCGCAGCACTTCGTGCTCGGCCACGTACTTCGACTGCTTGTAGAGCCCGAACAGGTGCTCGACCCGCGGCCAGTGGATCTCGCTCGCAGGACTCAGCCCGCCGTTCGACGTCGAGCCGGAGTGGTCGAGGCCGATGGTCCCGACGGTGCTCGTGTAGACGACGCGCTCGGAGCCGGCACGGAGCGCCGCCTCGAGCACGTTCAGGGTTCCGCCGACGTTGACTTCGTAGAACTCCTCCGGTCGCGGCCTCCAGAAGCGATAGATCGCCGCGACATGGAACACGAAACGGCAGTCACGCACCGCCTCCACCACTCGCGCCCGCTCACGCAGGTCCGCCTCGACCGTCTCCACAGGCAGCCCCGTCAGCATCTTCTGGTCGGCCGATGGTTGGACGAGCGCGACGACGCGCGCCTTGCGCTGGACGAGCGCACGCGTGACCGCCGAGCCGATGAAGCCTGACGCACCCGTGACGAGGACCCGGTCCCCGGGCTCGATCGTCACGGCGTCAACGGTGCAGGGCGCTCTTCGCCAACGTCTTGCCGAACTCGAAGACGAGCGAGGAGTTGCGATGGGCGTCTTCGAGCACGTCGTCGAGCGCGGCGACGAAGGAGTCGACCTCGTCCTGACCGCAGACGAGCGGCGGGAGAAGCTTCACGATGTTCACCCCGTCCGCTGCGACCTGGGTGAGGATCCGGTGCCGGTTGAACAACGGGCCGACGATGAGCTGGCTGAACAGGCCCTTGCGGGCCCCTTCGAGCATCTTCCAACGAGACTTGAGCCGCAGCGAGGAGGGTTCGCCGAACACGAGCCCGATCATCAAGCCCTTGCCACGGACCTCGTGGAACATCTCGTACTTCTCGACGAGCGGCGCCAGCGCCCCGTTGAAGGCCTCGCCCATCTCGCGGGCGTGATCGACGACGTTCTCGTCCTCGATCGCCTGCAGCGTGGCGAGCCCGGCGACCATGGCAAGCTGGTTCCGCCCGAACGTCGTCGAGTGGACGACCGCGCGCTCCATCTTCGAGTAGACGCGGTCGAAGATCGCCGGCGAGCACAGAGTCGCTCCGATCGGCACGTAACCGCCGGAGAGCGCCTTTGATACGGTCACCATGTCCGGGCGCAGGCCGTAGTGCTCGTGCGCCCACATGGCGCCGGTTCGCCCGAGGCCGGTCTGCACCTCGTCGGCGACGAACAGCGTGTCGTACTGCCTGCAGAGTCGTTCTGCCGCCGCCCAGTACTCCTCGCTCGCGAGGTAGACGCCCTTGCCCTGGATGATCTCGACGACGAAGGCTGCGACGTCGCCCCGGCGCAGCTCCCGCTCGAGCGACGCGAGGTCCCCGAAGCCGACGGAGTCACAACCGGGAAGAAGGGGACCGAACCCATCACGGAATTCCTTGCCGCCGTTGAGCGACAACGCGCCGTTCGTGAGGCCGTGGAAGGCGTGCTCTGCGTAGAGGACGCGCGGTCGGCCGGTCGCGTACTTCGAGAACTTCACGGCACACTCGATGGCCTCCGCTCCCGAGTTCGAGAAGAAGCACCGTCCGATCCCCTCGTGCAAGGTGCCCACGAGCCTCTCGGCAAGGAGGCCGGGCAAGAGGGCGCAGTCGAGCTGGACGAGGTTCGGCAGGTCCATTTCGAGCGCGTCGTGCAGGGCCTTCTTGACGACCGGGTGGGACCGCCCGAGCGCGTACACGCCGAAGCCGGACAGGAAGTCGAGATAGCGCTCGCCCTCCCTGTCGATCAGGTAGCAGCCCTCGCCGCGCTCGTAGAAGCGGTCGAAGCCGAGGGTCTTCAGCACCCTTGCCAGCTGCGGGTTCAGGAACTCCTGGTGCAGCTTGAAGTTCTGACCCCGACGGGTCTCAATCAGCGACTCGAGATCGAAACTCATTCACCCTCCGATCGAACGTCGCCAGCGTAGTTCGGCCGATGCTCGCTCCAGCGTTGCTCCACTAGGCTCGCAACCATGGCTGCTCCTCTCCGACAGCGTGGTCGGGAAGGTGGCGAGAGCAGGCGTCGTGCTGCCGGGGCAGACCTCGGAGGAGCCGGCATCAGCCCCTCCGAGGTGCACGCCGTCCTCTCGCGTCACCTGCTCGTCGACGCCTTCCCCCTCGTGCTCGACTTGGCGAAGAGCCACGGGTCCTGGCTCGTGGACGCCCGCGACGGATCCGAATACCTGGACTTCTACACCTTCTTCGCCTCATCGCCGCTCGGCCTCAACCCGCCCGGGTTGGTCGACGACCCCGAGTTCCTCGACGCGCTCGCACTCGTGGCGGTGAACAAGCCGGCGAACTCCGACATCGCGACCGTGGAGTTGGCTCGTTTCACCAACACCTTCGCCGACGTGCTCGGCGATCCTGAGCTGCCCCACCTCTTCTTCATCGAGGGAGGAGCGCTCGCCGTCGAGAACGCCCTCAAGGTCGCATTCGACTGGAAGTCCCGTCACAACGAGGCGGCCGGCAGGTCCCGAGACCTCGGGACGCGCGTGCTCCACCTGCGACACGCCTTCCACGGCCGCAGCGGGTACACGATGTCGCTCACGAACACCGATCCCGTGAAGGTCGACCGGTTCCCGAAGTTCGACTGGCCACGCATCTCGTCGCCTGCGGTCACGTTCCCGCTGGAGGAGCACTTGGCGGAGGTCGAGGAGGCCGAGCGGTCGGCCATCGGCGAGGCGGAGGCGGCGTTCGAGCGCCATCGGCACGACATCGCCTGCTTCATCGCAGAGCCGATCCAGGCCGAAGGCGGTGACCGCCACCTGCGGGCGGAGTTCCTTCGGGCGATCCAGGACCTGTGCCGTGCGAACGACGCCCTGTTCATCATGGACGAGGTGCAGACCGGCGTCGGCGTCACGGGTTCCCGCTGGTGCTACGAGCAGCTCGGGCTGGAGCCCGATGTCGTCGCGTTCGGGAAGAAGGTCCAGCTCGGTGGCATCATGGCCGGGCGGCGAGTGCACGAGATCCCGGACAACGTGTTCCGGACGCCGAGCCGGATCAATTCGACCTGGGGAGGCAACCTCGTCGACATGGTGCGTTCGACCCGCCTGCTCGAGCTCATCCGCTCGACGGATGCCATGGGCAACGCCCGCACAGAGGGCAGGCGTCTTCTGAGCCACGTCCAGTCCCTTGCCGCCGAGCATGCTCGGACGGTGACGAACCCGCGCGGGCGCGGCCTGCTCGTCGCCTTCGACCTCCCCTCGAAGGAGCTGCGAGATCGGGTCGTCTACGACCTGCGCGAGTCCGAGCGAGTGATCACCCTTCCCTGCGGGGAACGATCTGTTCGGTTCCGGCCGGCGCTGTCGGTCTCCGCTGACGAGATCGACCAGGGAGCAGCCGCACTCGGGCGAGTGCTGGCACGGCTCAGCGAGGAGGTGGCGCAATGACCGTCCGAGCTTGTTCCTCCATCATCGGTGGCAAGGCGACCGCTGACGCCACCGGTGGTCAGATGCTGTCGACGAACCCGGCACACCTCGACGACACTGTCGCCGAGGTCGCGCTCGGCAGTGACGAGACCTTCGTCGAAGCAGCCCGGACGGCCAAGCGGGCGCAGGCGGCGTGGGCGGAGGTGCCCCCTCCGGTGCGCGGCCGAGTGATCGCCGAGATCGGGCGCATCGTCGAGGCGAACAAGGACTCGCTTGCACGCCTCGTCACCCGCGAGGTCGGCAAGCCGCTCGCAGAGGCGCTCGGTGAGGTGCAGGAGATCATCGACACCTGTGACTTCTTCCTCGGCGAGGGGCGCCGTCTGTACGGCGAGACGGTGCCCTCGGAGATGAAGGACAAGGCGTTGTTCACATTCCGCATGCCTGTCGGCAACGTCGCCGTCATCACCGCGGGCAACTTCCCGGTGGCCGTGCCGTCGTGGTACCTCGTGCCGGCATTGCTGTGCGGGGACAGCGTCGTCTGGAAGCCCGCCGAATACTCAGCCGCGGTCGCGACCGCCCTCTTCGAGTGCTTCACGGCGGGAGGCATCCCCGACGGCGTGCTCAACCTCGTGCTGGCCGATGGCGCCGCGACCTTCGCAGGCCTCGAGCGCAGTCTCACCGAGCGACTGGTCGACAAGGTGGGCTTCACCGGGTCGTCGGCGGTCGGCTCGGCGATCGGAGAGCTGACCGGACGGCACGTGCAGTCGGCTTGCCTCGAGCTCGGTGGCAAGAACCCGATGGTGATCATGCCGGACGCCGACCTCGAACTGGCGGTGGAAGGTGCCCTGTTCTCCGGATTCGGGACGGCCGGACAGCGCTGCACGTCGCTCGGCACCGCGATCGTGCACGAGTCGTGCCACGACGCGTTCGTCGAAGCCCTGACCGAGCGCCTCGGCACCTCCCCCATCGGCGACCCGTTCGAGGAGGTGCTGTACGGGCCGATGCTGGACGAGCGTTTCGCCACGCGCTTCCAGGAGTACTTGGACACACTCATCGCGCCGCACCACCGCGTGCTCGGGAGCAGCGCGTCCGGGAGGATCACGTCGGGCGCGCCGAGGGCGGGATTCGTCGGGGATCCGGACGCGGGCGTCTTCTGCCACCCTGCGATCGTGGACGGCGTTCGGGTCGACGACGAGCTGGCCCGCACCGAGACGTTCGGACCGATGATCGGCGTCAGCACCTTCGCCGACTTCGACGAGGCCATCGAGCTCGCCAACTGCTCGGGTTACGGGCTCTCCTCGTCCATCTACACGCAGTCCCCCGAAGCCGTCTTCCGGTTCCGGAACCGCATCTCTGCCGGCATGGTGAGCGTGAACAACTCGACCTCGGGCGCGGAGGCCCACCTCCCGTTCGGCGGCAACGGGAAGTCGGGCAACGGCTCTCGCCAGTCGGGCAAGTGGGTGCTCGAGCAGATGACGCGCTGGCAGTCCATGAACTGGGACTACTCGGGGCGGCTGCAGAGAGCCCAGATGGACACCGACACGATCGTCGCGAACCGGGAGTTCCAGGTCCTGCCCTGATCGGGGAGCGCTACCTCCGGGCGCTCGGCGGCCGCGAGGTCCCGGTGTACGGCGTGGCCATCGGGCCGATCGCCTCGCTGTCGACCTCGACGAGATACGGCTTGCCCGCCGCAAGGGCACTCTTCACGACCGTCCCGAACTGGGTCGCCGTCGTCACCCTCTCAGCCTCGACCCCGAGCGCCCGAGCGAGACCGCAGAAGTCGGGGCTGCCGAGGTCGACTCCGATCCGCCTCTCGTACTGCTGGTCCTGGATGTTGCGCAGGATCCCGTAACCCCCGTCGTTGAAGAGGAGGCACACGACCGGCAGTTGCTCCTCGGCCAGGGTGGCGAGCTCGGTGGCGCTCAACATGAACCCGCCGTCGCCCACCATGCAGACGACGGGATGGCCGCCATTGCCGACGGCGGCACCGAGGGCGTGGGGAACGCCGAGCCCGATCGCAAAGCCGTTCGGCATGATCGACGTTCGCGTCCGGCGCACCGGGAGCAGGCGGTTTCCCCATGTGTAAGCCGGGATCGTCGAGTCCTTCACGACGACCGTGTTCTCCGAGAGCAGAGGCGTCAGCTCGTCGAGCAGGTCGACCTGCCCGCCGAGCGTCTTGCGAAGGCGGCCGCGTGCTGCGTTTGCGACGCTCGCGACGCGGGCGAGCCACTCCGGGTCGGGCTCCGGCACCCAGGGACCCATCTGCTCGAGATGACGGAGGATGTATGCGACGACCGTCTTCGCGTCACCTCGCGCCTCCACCGTCGCCCGATAGTTGCGGTGAGGGATCGAGGGGTCGATGTCGATCTGGACGATCGAGGGTGACAGCTCCATCTTCCAGTTCTGGGTGTTGGGGCCCTGGTACCGGGTCCCGATGCCGACGAGGAGATCGGCGTCGGTCACGAGCTCACGAACCTGCGGGTCCCAGGGCAGGTTGCCGATGCAGAGTGGATCGTCCTCGGGCAGGATGCCACGCGCGTTCGGGCTCGTGACGAGGCCGGCTCCGATGCGGCGTGCGAGGGTGACCACCTCCTGTTCGGCACCCGACCGGACAGCGCCCCCACCCGCCCAGATCAACGGGGAGCGTGCCTCGGCGATGACCTCGGCCGCATGAACCCATGTGGCAGGGCGGTTCATCGTGAGCGATTCGTGCAGGAACTCGAGCGTCGGCTGCCACGCGTCGCTCGAAGCATCGGCGTACTGCAGGTCGATCGGGAGCTCCACGCACGCCGGTCCGTGCGGGGCCGCCATCGCGAGCTCGGCGGCCTCTGCCACCGTGGCGGCGATCGTGTCCGCTGTCTCCGGACGCGAGACCTGCTTGCAGAGGGATCGCAGCATCGCCGGCTGATCGGGTACCTCGTGGATGAAGCCCCGTCCCCGGCCGAGGTACTGCGTCTCGATCTGGCCGGTCAGGTGGAGCACCGGACTCCCCGAGACGAAGGCCTCGAGCTGGCCACCCATCGCATTGGCCGCACCCGGCCCCGTGGAGGTGAGGAAGACACCGAGCTTCCCGGTGACGCGGGCGTAGCCGTCGGCCGCCGCGGCAGCGGCCTGCTCGTGGCGGACCGAGATCACCCGGATCGTGCCGCGCCGTCGAAGTGCGTCGTACGTCGGCAGGTTGTGGACGCTCGGGATGCCGAAGACGACATCGACGCCTGCCCACTCGAGCACGTCGACCACTGCATCGCCGCCGGTGTGTTGATCGGGAGTGCGCGAGGGAGTCATCACTGCCAACGTAGCCAGCCCGGAAGGAGGTGGCCTGACGCGGGTCAGCGACCCTCGAACACGGGCTCGCGGCGCTCGACGAACGCCCTCGCCGCCTCACGGTGGTCAGCCGTCGTGCCGGTGTGGATGTGGTGGGCGGCCTCCATGTCGAGACACTCGAAGAGCTCTCCGTGCACCGCCCTGTTCAGGTTCTCCTTCATGTAGCGGTAGGCGATGGACGGGCCGGCCGCCAGCCGGTGAGCAAGCCTGGAGGCGTTCTCCTGCAGCTCGTCAGGCTCGAAGACGGCGTTCACGATGCCCAGCCTTTCGGCCTCGTCTGCGGTGATGCGTTCGGAGAAGAAGTAGAGCTCGCGCGCCTTGGCGGCTCCGACAAGCCGGGTGAGGAACCACGTGCCGCCGTAGTCACCGGCGAATCCCACCTTCGCGAAGGCGGTCGTGAGGATCGCGCCGCGAGCGGCGTAGCGCAGGTCGCAAGCGAGCGCCAGCGATAGGCCGGCCCCTGCCGCCGGACCGGGCATGACGGCGATGGTGGGCTTCGGCATCCGCCAGAGGCGTCCGCTCGTCTCCCGCTGGTTCACCCTCTGGCGGTGGACCATGCCGTCGTAGGTGGCGCTCGGGGCGCCAGTTGCAGGAGACCCGTCTCCACTGGACCCACCCGCCATCGCCTTCACATCGCCACCGGCGCAGAACGCTCCGCCCGCTCCGGTGAGCACGATGCAACGAACGCCGTCGTCGAGCTCCAGCTGCGCCAGGGTCCGGGACAGCGCGTCGAGCATGGCGGGGCTGAACGCATTCCTTCGCTCGGGGCGGTTGAAGGTCAACGTCGCCACACCGTCGTCGACGGTGCCGAGGAGGTCGTCGGTACCCGTGTCGATGTCCGCCATGATCTGTGTCCCTCCTGCTGTTGGCGGTGCAGCTCCCCTTCGAGCGGTTCCACGATCATCCTGACTCCGCCGATGACACGATCGAGAGCCGGCGGCGCGCCCGGCACCGGTGCGAGCGCGAGGCTCCAGCCGACGATGCCCTCGTCCTCCCGTCGCGAGGCGGAGACGAACTCGAGACGCTGGGCGGCGTCGCGCAACCAGAGGACCGGGCCTTCCTGTTCCACGCCGTGACCGAGCACCTGTGCCCACCTCGTGGCAGTTGCAGGCGGGTCCTCGACGGCGACGGTGAGGCCGGTGATGCCACCGGGGCGTCTCGTGGCCGACTCTCCCGCCTGGGTGCCCTGCCACGCCGGCCCTGCCCAGTGCCAGGACTCGGGCGGGTCGGCCCAGTCGAGGGAGACGATGGCGCCCGGGACGTCTCGTGGATCGAGGTGGGTTCCGGAGATGTCCTCGAGATCGGCCTGCCAGACCACGCGGACGCCGACATCTGCTACGCGGCGGCGGATGCCGTCTCGTTCGTCGCATTGGAAGATCGCCATGTAGCCGCCGTCCCGGCCACCGCGCCGAGCGAGATAGCGCGCACCCGTGCACGCGGTGCTGACCGGGGTGAGCACCTCGATGAAGCAGTCGCCGGCGGCGAGGACGCGGTTCTCGAGCCCGAAGAGCTCGACGCCTCGGTCCGCGTAACCTGCATCGAGGCCGAGCGACGACTCGAGGTCCGCCGTCACCGCCGGGAGGTCGTTCGTGATGAGGACGACCTGCCGGAGCCGAACAGGTGGGATCACCACGCGAACGCTACGCCACGGGCCGAGAGTGTCGCGCTCCCGGGAGGTGGAGGGATCCCCGGCCTGCGCGCACCCCTTGAGTATGTTCCGATCGATGGACACTTCGAGACCTCGGCGGGACTTCTGCTTCGTTCACGCGGCAGATCTCCACCTCGACACCCCCTTCAAGGGGGTGAGCCTGTCCGCTCCCCACGTCGGGGCGGCGCTCCGCGAAGCGTCCCTCGAGGCGTTCGACCAGTTGGTGCTGCTGTGCCTCGAGCGCGACGCGGCCTTTCTCGTTCTCGCAGGAGACATCTACGACGGTGCCGAACGAGGCCTGCGAGCCCAACTGCGGTTCCGTGACGGGCTCGAACGGCTCTCGGACGCCGGCATCCCGACGTTCGTGGCCCACGGGAACCACGATCCCGTCGAGGAGGGCTGGTCCGCAGTCTCGAGCTGGCCCGAGCTCGTGCACGTCTTCGGCGCCGGGGCGGTCGAAGCGGTTCCCGTGGTCCGAGGCGGTGAGCAGATCGCGATCGTCCAGGGAGTCAGCTACGGCCATCGCGACGTGACCGAGAACCTTGCGCTCGGATACTTCCGGCAGCCGGGGCCCGGGCTTCAGGTCGGTGTCCTCCACTGCAACGTCGCCGGCGCCGCCGACGGCTACGCCCTCTACAGCCCCTGCACGCTCTCGGACCTCCGGGAAGCCGGTCTCGACTACTGGGCGCTCGGCCACATCCACTCACGCATGGTGCTGAGCGGAGCACCCGACCGGTCCGACCCGTGGGTCGTGTACCCGGGGGACCTGCAGGCGAGGAGCCCCAAGGCGAGCGAGTCGGGTCCGAAGGGCGCAACTGTCGTCGAAGTCCGGGACGGGCGGGTGCGCGGGGTCGAGGCGGTCGCATGCGACCGGATTCGCTTCTCGCCGGTGACGCTCGAGATCGAAGGGCTGGACGGCTTGGACGACGTTCGGGCGGAGCTGTCCGAGCTCGCCTCGTCCGAGCTCGCGAAGAGCAACGGGCGATCGCTCGTCCTTCACGGAGTGCTCCGCGGAAGAGGCACGGTGCACGCGGAGCTCGCCCGCGAGAGCGTCCTCGAGGAATTGCTGCAGACGCTGCGGAGCGACTGCAGGCAGGTCTCGCCGTTCGTGTGGTGGGATCACCTCAGGGTCGAGACAGCGCCGGTGCTGGACCTGGACGAGTTGAGGCGAGATGAGGACTTCGCCGGCGAGCTTGTCCGCATGGCAGATGAGCTGAGCGCCGGCGGCCTCGACACCGATGAGGTGGGAGACCTCCTCGGAAAGATGCCGCGGGAGCTGGATCGCCTGGCACGCGAGCTCCTGCGCCACGAGCTGGCTTGGCCCGACCTCGTGCGTGCATTTGCCGTGGCCGCCCTCGACCTCGTGAAGGTGCAGGAGTGACCGGCATCGCTCGCCCGGGAGGGACGTCCGGTGCAACCGGTGGCGAGGTCCTCCGTCCCGAGCTGCTGGCAGTGCCGGTCGACGGTGTCGAGCAGACCCTCTACTCCCCCGACGAGCTGGTACCTCGCATCCGGCTCGGAGGGCTGTCCGTCGACGGTTTCGGCTCGCTCTCGAACCTGACGCTCCCGCAGCTGGCCGCCGGGATGACGATCGTGCTCGGCCCGAACGAGGCCGGGAAGTCGACGATCTTCGATTTCGTCACGGCTGTTCTCTTCGGGTTCCCCACCCGGCGGTCGGCGAGATTTCGCGTGCCGGTCAACGGAGGGCGTCATGGCGGGCGGGTGAGCCTCCTCGACGCCTCGGGGGACGAGTGGCTGATCGAGCGCCACGCCTCGCCGTCGAAGCGGTCGAACGTGACGAGGCCCGACGGGTCAGCCGGCAGTGAGCAGGAACTCGCGCAGCTGCTCGGCCACGCCAACGGCGACCTCTTCCGCGCTGTCTTCGCGGTGGATCTGGACGACCTGAAGCGGCTCGACGGCATGTCGAGTGACGAGGTCCGGGAGGTGCTGTTCTCGTCGAGCATCCTCGGACAGCGGAGATCGGCGGCGCGAGCCCTCAAGGAGCTGGAGGCGCGGCGCGAGAAGCTCGTCCGGCCCCGACAGGGCGGCGAAGCAAACGCTCTGGCGGTACAGCTGACGTCGTCGCAGCAGATGCTCGCCGATGCGCGAGCGGAGTCCTCCCGCTTCGCCGCCCTGCAGGCGGAAGGGCGGCGGGCGGAGGCGGAGGTCGTCGAGCTGCGCGAGCGGCGCGAGCGGGTGCGGTCCCGGGCGCGCGAGCTCGACCTCCTCCTGCAGTGCTGGGACGTCCTCTCGGACCGTGGCGCTCTCGAGCAAGAGCTCGACGCGCTGCCGCCGCTCTCTCGGGACGACGGCGCCGTCCTCGACGCAGGCGAGCAGATCCGCACGGTCGCGCGCCAACTGTCGGGCCATCTCGAACGGACCGGTAGGTGGCGGCAACTGCGCGACCAGGCCGTGTCCTTGACCCAGTCCATCGAGTCGAAGGTGTCGGAGCTCGGCGGAGACTGGGCGCTCGAGGTCGCGGGGGCCGAGGACTTCGAGGCAGAGGCCATCCGCGTCGAGATCAGGCCGCTCCTGTCGAAGCTCGCACAGGCTCGCGCCGACGCGAAGGCCGCGGCCGCCTCCGCCGCGAGCGTGAGGGCTCGGTTGGCGTTCATGTCCGAGCACGGAACCGAAGGCGCGAGCGGCCGGCAAAGCCGCGATGGCGACGTCGTCTTGGACGCGGCCGACCTGCCCGCCGAGGCGGCGCTCCGGTCGCGCATGGCAGGGTTGACCGAGCTCCGGCAGCGAGTCGTGGAGCTGGGCGAGCTCGAGGCACGCGCCCGCCAGGCAGAGGAGCTCGAGGAGAGCCGGCGGGCAGCCGCTGTCGCGGCGGCCGCTGCTGAGTCGCTCTCGGCTGCCACGGGGGGTACCTCGACCGGCCCCGGCGCACGCGCGGCTCGCGTGATGACGGTGTTCGCCGTGATCGCCACGGTCGCTCTCGGAGCGGCGGCCGAGCTGCTCATCGCTCGCCGTCAAGTCGTCCCGGGAGCTCTGTTGGCGCTGCTTGCTCTCGCCGTCGTCCTCTCCGCCCTCTGGGGCAGGTGGATGCTCCGGTCCCCCGGCGCGGGAAGTGAGACGTCCGGGATCGTGGCCGGGTCATACACGCACGCCCAACAGCCCGCCACAGCCGAAGGCGCTGTTACCGCGGCCCACCGATCACAGGTGCCCACATCCCTGGCTCGATCTCGTCGGGATCTGGAGCTCGCGAGGACACAAGCGCTGGAGCTCCTCGCAGAGCTGGGGCTCGGTCAGGATCCCGACCACCTCTCGAGCCCGCGCGTCCAGCGCTTGATCGGCGAGGTCGAGATCCAGCTCGATCGAAGGCGCACGGCAGACACCGCTCGAGAGCGCCAACTCGAGGCGGCCCAGGCGTTGGACGAGGCACTCACGGCAGAGCGCGGAGCTGCCGACACTCTCGCTCTCGTCGAGCAGGAGATCGGCGACGTCGCCCGCGGGTCAGGGCTCCCCGATCTCGAACCGCAGAAGGTGTTCGCGGTCCTCGATCGACTCGACCAGCTCGCCGAGCGCATCCGGGCTCGACGGCGGATCCACGAGGAGCTTCCGGCCGCAGAGGCGGAGATCGCGACGTTCGACTCGAGCGTCGTCCGGCTCGCAAGGGCCCTCGGGACGGGTGTCGCGGCTGCCGCACCGGCACCGGAGAGGTCGCCTGAGGGCGTCGCCGAGGTGCAATGGGGAGCCGGCGACTTGCCACTTCTCGAAGACCACCTCCAGGGCCTGGTCTCGGCGATGCTGGCGCGCCTCGGCGAGGTGGAGGAGCGGTCGTCGATGCGAGTCGACCTCGAGCGACGCCTCGCCGACGCGGAGCGGGCGCTCGACAGGATGCTCGGACACGGTGAGCAGTCCGATGCGCTACGCCTCGAGCTCTGGAGCGGACGGATCCTCGAGTGGGAGGCAGAGAAGGAGACGTCGCGCCGTGAGCTCGACGAGCTCGAGTCTCGCTACGACGACGCTCTCCGCGCGCACGAGGGACTGCAGCGCGACCTCGACGAGCTCGCGCGGTCGAGCGACGTCCCCGCTCTCGAGCAGCGATGCACCGAGCTCGAGGGCACCTTGCAGGAGCTCGTTCGCCGATATCTCCTGGCGAGCGGGGCGAGGTACCTCCTGCAGCGCACGCTGCGGCGATACGAGGAGCGCCGCCAGCCGCTCGTCCTCGAACGGGCGGTCCGCCACTTCACGAGGGTCACTGATGGGCGCTATGTCCGCCTCGGCGTGGACGCTGCGGGGGACACATCCAAGCCGACGATCCGCGCGATCCAATCGGACGGTCGCGCCATCGACGCGGCGGACCTCAGTCGCGGGACGACCGAACAGCTGTACCTGTCCATCCGCCTCGGCCTTGCCGAGACGTTCGCGGACCGGTACGTGCCGTTGCCGATCGTGCTCGACGACGTCCTCGTGAACTTCGATCCGGTCAGACAGGCTGCGATGGCGCGGGAGCTCGCTGCATCCTCGGGGACCCACCAGGTCATCTACCTGACCTGTCACCCTCACGTGGCCGAGCTGTTGGAGGGAGTCTGCGAAGGCATCGACTGCAGGGTGGTCGAGCTCTCGAGCACGAGCTGCTCGTTTCCCCGGATCGGCCCCGTCGAACCTGGACTGTGACGCGATGGCTCCGCAAGCAGTTCAGAACGACGTCGTACAGTACGGCGGGACCGGCCCGACGAACATGTGGTCGGCGACGTCGAGCGCCCCTCCCACCAGCTCCTCGACGAGTCCGACCTCAGCGAGCGCGCTCGGTCTGATGCCTCCGAGGTACATGCTGGCGAGGGCGGAGACGTCGAGCCGGATGTCGGGACGCCGACCCCGGCCCTCGCCCTCCCGTTCAACCTCCACGGCTGCCTCCCCCCCGCCGCCGCCGTGGTCGCCGGCCACCGTGATCCGGTACGTGCCCTCGTTCCAGGGGCAGAACCGATCCGTCACCGACAGGACGAGCGAACCCTCGTCCTCGTACCGTCGTGCCGCCAGGGCACGCTCCACGTCTATGAGCCGGACGAACGTGTGCTCACTCGTGCCGAGCGGGCGCATGCGCCGGTAGTCCGAGAGCGCCCAACGAATCGGTTCGTCGATCGGGCGGCCGCCGGTGTCGATGCGCGAGATCAGATCGACGTCCACGAGATAAGCCCAGAGCGCCTCGTAGGTGAACGCAGAGGTCGAGCAGAGCTCGTCGAGCTTCAAGACCCGTTGGCGTCGCCCTCGCTCTTCGACGACGATCCGGTACGAGGCGTATCCCTGCACCTCGCCCCCGTCATCGTGCACCACGTAAAAACGTGCTCTCTGATCCTCCGGCGTCGGATCCCCGAGCACGTCGAACCACCCCAGGGAAAGGCGGGCGACCTCGCCGGCCCGAGTCCGTTGGTACCGCTCGAGCACGGTGGGGAACACCTTGGCGGCTTCCTCGCGCGTCACGAACCGCACCCGGCCGCTCCTGCCGTCCGCCTCGCCCCCGTCGGCGGCGCTTCTCCGGGCGCCTCCCGGCGGCTCCACGCTGACCGCCCGCGACTCGATCGTGTAGGAGGTGGCGAGGGTCGCCGGGCCGTACCCGAATCGCTGGTAGATCGGCGCCTCGCTCGATGTGAGCACGGCGATCCAGTCGTCCCGGGCACGAAGGTCGTCGACCTGGTAGCGCATCATCGAACGCAACCGGCCCTGTCGCCGATGGGTCGGCCACACGGCCACGCCCACCACGGCGGCGGTCGGGACGACCTCCAAACCGGGCAACGTCATCTCGGAGGGAACCGAGACCGCCACTCCGACGATGTCGCCGCCGTCGCGGCTCGCCACGGTGCGCGTGGCGTCGCTCGCTTCCACGACGGCTTGTCGGAACTCCGGCCTCAGCCGCGATCCGAACCCGAGCTCGTCAGCGTCGAGGGTCTGCTCGATCTCGTCAGGGCGGACCGAGCCTGTTGAGGGTTGGGTCAACGACTCGTCGGGCGTCATCGGAGGCGAAGGCTCAGTGGTGCTCTTCGACCGTCTTGCGGATCAGCTCGACGCGCGCCTCTGACGCGTTCGCATCCTTGCCCTTCTCCTCGAACAGCGCTCGCCGGTCGGCTTCGGCTTCCTCGGCCGCGCCGGCGTCCGCAGCGGCGAGCCGCGCCTCGATGCCTTCGGTCACGAGCCGCTCCGCCTCCGCCACGAGCGCCTCGACCATCTGGTCCTCGGGGACGACCCGCACGATCTTGCCCTTGATGAACAGATGTCCCCGATGCCGGCCGGCCGCGATCCCGAGATCAGCTTCGCGTGCTTCGCCCGGGCCGTTCACGACACAGCCCATCACGGCCACCTGGATGGGGAGGTTCTTCTCCTCGAGCGCCGCCTGCACTTGTTTGGCGACGCCGATCACGTCGATCTCCGCCCGGCCGCACGACGGGCAGGCGATCAGATCGAGGCCCTTGCGCTCACGAAGGCCCATCGCTTCGAGCAACTGGCGTCCCGCCCGTGCCTCCTCGACCGGGTCGGCCGTGAGCGAGTACCGGATCGTGTCGCCGATTCCCTCCGCGAGGAGCGTCGCCATCCCCGCCGTCCCCTTGATGAGACCGGCCGGGGGCGGACCTGCCTCGGTCACACCGAGGTGCAGCGGGTGATCGAACGCCTCGGACGCCAGGCGGTAGGCCTCGATCATGAGCGGGACCGTGGAGGCCTTCACCGAGATCTTCACGTCGTCGAACCCGACCTCCTCGAAGTAGCCGAGCTCCATCCGGGCCGACTCGACGAGCGCCTCAGGGGTCGCTCCTCCGAAACGCTCGTACAGCTCCTTGTGCAGCGACCCCGCATTGACGCCGATGCGGATCGGGACACCGCGGTCGCGTGCCTCGGACGCGACGAGCTTGATCTCCTCCGGCTTGCGCAGGTTGCCCGGGTTGAGGCGGAGCCCCTGCACACCGGCCTCGAGAGCCGCAAGCGCCATCTCGTAGTGGAAGTGGATGTCGGCGATGATCGGGACCGGCGAGCGCGGGACGATGTGCGCCAGCCCCTCGGCCGCCGCCTGCTCGTTGCAGGTGCACCGCACGATGTCCGCTCCCGCCGCCGCGAGCGCGTAGATCTGGGAGAGCGTGCCGTCGACGTCGGCAGTCTTGGTCGTCGTCATCGACTGGACGCTGATGGGCGCGCCACCACCGACGGCGACATCGCCCACGTGGATCTGCCGCGTCTGTCGACGTTCGTACAGCGAACCGGTCACTCGTGCCATTGCGTTGAGATTACGGGCTGTCCCCGGTCCGCGGGTGCACCCGGGGCGATCAGTCCGGCAGGCGCGCTCAGCCGCCCGGGAAATGGACCGGTTGGACGATGTTCGCGTACAGGGCGCCGAGACCGATCACCACGATGAAGGCGAGGAACACGTACGCCACCGGCATGAGCTTCAACACATCCGCGTGGTAGCGGCGACCGCGGCGGGACCGGATCCGTTCGTAGACCGCGATGGCCACATGCCCGCCGTCGAGCGGGAGCATCGGGAACAGGTTGACGATGCCGACGAACAGGTTCACCTCGGCGAGCAGGAGGAGGAGGAAGCCGCGGTTTACATTGGCCGCCTGCGACCCGATCTCGATGATGCCGAGGATCGAGGTCACGCCGGCGGACTGCCCCCCGGAGGACCCGCCGCTCGCAGTGCTCGAGCCCGTTCCCCCCGTCGAGTGGTTGCCGGCTGTTGCGACCGAGTGGGCGAACTGGGAGAGGCCGTGGAAGGAGAAGACATCGGCGATGCCTTTCCCCGTCGCTGCCGCGATGGAACCGAATTCGCCGAACGAACGCGGGACCGCCGCGATCGGCGAGACCGGCTGGTTCGTGCCCGAGGTGAGCTCCACGCCGATGATCCCGGTCGGCTTCTTCGGCGCGGGCACGACCTGTCCCTGGAAGACCTCGGTGACGTCCCGGCTGTTCGTCGGCCGGATGGACAAGTGGACCATCGTGCCGTGACGCTCGACCACGAGCGACAAGCTGCGGCCGGCGTTCGGCGCGATCTCGTGCTGCAGCGCCGTGAAGGACGTGATCCTGCGCCCGTTGATGGAGACGATCCGATCCCCGGTCCGGACCCCGGCGATCTCCGCCGGGGTCCGCCCGTGCTCGAAGTGCAAGAGGGCAGCGACCGTCGGGGGTGTCGCGACGTTGGCCCCGACGAAGACGAAGTAGCTCCAGCACAACACGAGAGCGATGACCATGTGCATCGCCGAGCCAGCGACTGCGACTGCGAGCCTTCGCGGGAAGGATGCCTGGCGGTAGCTGCGATCCTCGTCTGCGGTGGCGACATCCTCCAGCATCGTCATCCCGGT
Organism: Actinomycetes bacterium; assembly: GCA_021838945.1. GTDB lineage: Bacteria > Actinomycetota > Acidimicrobiia > Acidimicrobiales > Bog-793 > JAKCCH01. Next base: position 31,076 of record JAKCCH010000009.1, on the reverse strand, counting down.
GATCTTCACGTAGCCGCCGGCAGGGATCGCCTTCACCCCGTATTCGGTCTCACCCTTGCGGATCGACCAGAGGCGCGGACCGAAGCCGAGGAAGTACTCGGTCACCTTCATCCCGCTCGCCTTCGCCGCCACGAAGTGGCCGAGCTCGTGGAGCATGATCATGGCGACGATCGCGAGGACGACGACGAGCACGTTCACGGCGTGGACCACGACAGCGAGCACGACGCCCCCGACGACGACGGCGGCCAGGCGCAACAGCGCCAGCTGTGTGTCGCGCCGGCGTGGCAGACCGGGACCGGTGTCGGCAGGTCGAGCGCTGCTGCTCACGTCACGACAGCCGAGTGAGGGCTTCCTCGGCCACGACCCGCGCCCGGGCGTCGGCTTCGAGCACGTCCTCGATGCTACGCAGCTCCACCGGCTCGAACACCGCGAGGGCCTCCGCCACGACGTCCGCGATCTGCGACCAGCCGATGCCGCCCGCGAGGAACGCGGCGACGGCGACCTCGTTCGCGGCGTTGAGCCATGCCGGTGCAGCGCCTCCCACGCGAGCCGCCTCGAAGGCGAGCGGCAAGCAGCCGAAGGTGTGGAGGTCCGGCGGCTCGAACTCGAGCGACGACACGGCCGCCCAGTCCATGGCGCCGTAGGGATGCTCGCCGCGGTCGGGGTACATCAGGCAGTACGAGATGGGAAGCCGCATGTCCGGGTGCGACAGCTGGGCGATCGTCGCCCCGTCGGAGAACTCGACCATCGAGTGGACGATGGACTGCGGGTGGACGACGACCTCGATCGAGTCGATCCCCACACCGAACAGCTCGTTTGCCTCGAGCACCTCGAGCCCTTTGTTCATGAGCGTCGACGAGTCGATCGTGATCTTCGGGCCCATGGACCACGTGGGGTGGGCGAGAGCCTCCGAGATCGTCACCTCGCGCAGGTCCTCCGCCTTCCGGCCCCTGAACGGTCCGCCGCTCGCGGTCAGCACGATCCGCCGCACGGATGCCGCCGAGCCGGCAGCGCGCAGGCATTGGTGGATGGCGCAGTGCTCAGAGTCCACCGGCAGGATCTCGGCTCCGGGGGTGCGCCTCGCCCGTTGGACGACGGGGGCCCCGGCGATGAGCGACTCCTTGTTCGCCAAGGCGAGCCGCTTTCCGAGCTCGAGGGTGCGGATCGTCACGCCGAGCCCGGCGAAGCCCACGACGGCGTTCAGGACGGTCTCTGCACCTGTTTCGGCAAGGGAGGCGAGCGCCTCCGGGCCGGCCCGGACCTCCGTCCCCTCCGGCACCCGTTCCCGGAGCTCTGCCGCCCGCGAGGAGTCAGCCAGCGCGACGACCGGAGGGCGGAACTCCCGCGCCTGGTCGACCAACAGGTCGACGGACGAGAAAGCGCCGAGGGCGACGACTTCGAGGCCTGAAGGCGAGGTCCGGACGACGTCGAGGGCCTGTGTGCCGATCGAGCCGGTGGACCCCGCGATGGCGATGCGCCGCGGACCTGCTGCCATGGGTTCGCTCAACGCGATCAGCCGTGGAAGAGCAGGACGAGGAAGTACGTCGCCGGCAGCACGAAGAGGATGGCGTCGACCCGGTCGAGCACGCCGCCGTGCGCCGGCAGGAGGCGACCCATGTCCTTCACGTTCAGGTCGCGCTTGATCATCGACTCCGCCAGGTCACCGATCGGCGCCACGACGGCGGCGACGACTCCGAGCACAGCTGCTCGGGAAAGCGTCCACGGGTGCATCTGCGACGTCACGGCGAGGGCGATGCCGAGTGCGCACAGGCTGCCGGCGATGAGGCCCTCCCACGTCTTGTTCGGGCTGACGCTCGGCGCGAGGGGGTGCTTGCCGAGCAAGCTGCCGAAGGCATAGCCGCCGACGTCGTAGGCGACCGTCACCTCGAGCGCGCCGAGCAGGTAGGCCACGCCGTGATTGGAAGGGAACGCTGTGGGGTCGAGCAGCAGGCCCGCGAACGATCCGAGGAGCGCCACCCAGCCGATACCGAGCAGCGTCGCCGAGATGTTCGCCACGACATGGCGCCTCGTCACCCCGACGAGGTACCAGCAGATCGTCGCCACGACTGCGACGGCTCCGACGACCGGGATGGCCACCGGGCCCTTCAGGTAGGCCGCGACGGCGAAGCCGGGTGCCGCGATCAGCCCGAGCAGCGCCGCCGGCTGGTAGTGGGCCCGCCGGAGCGACTGGAACAGCTCTGCCTCGGCGAGCAGGAGCACGAGGGAGGTGATGGCAAGCGATGCCGCCGGCCCGCTCCAGAGGCACAGCAGCGCGACGGCACCGACGCCGACCCCGGTCAGCGTCGCGACCACGGGGTCGCGGCCGGGTTTCCGGGCCGGCTCGTCCGCGTCGCCGGGCGGTGCGCCAGGCGACCGCTCGGCGGCGCTACCCGCCTTCTCGGGCTTGCCCTCGGCACTCGCCCGGCCGGCGAAGGTGACCCCTTCAGGGGCAGCACCGCGCAGCCGTGTCGCCGCAGGGTTGCTCGAGACCGTGGCGACGACGGCAGCCGACTCTCGAGCCGGCTGAGCGGGCACGGTGCCCTCGACGCCGGGCCTGCCCGGCTCGTCGCGCCTGTGCAAGTCCTCGAAGTCCTCCGGTGCGAAGTCGTCGCCTTCCGCCATGTCGTGCTCGACGATGGGGGTGGTCCCGCTCACCATCTCGGCGAAGGCCTCCTGGTCCTGGTCGAAGTCGTGCACGGACTCGCGCCAGACAGGACCGGGGATGACGGGGCCGGGCAACTCCCCCGGCCGGAGCAGGACGCGGGGTACCTCTCTCGTCGGCGGGTCGGTCCAGTCCGGCAGCTCGACACCTTCCACGATGTCACTCGGGACCTGCTCCTCGATCAGGCGCTCGTTGGGCGCGAGGTGCCTCGGAGCATGGCGGGGCCCGTGCTCGGCCGCCTCCACCGCTCCGGCCGCCTCCACCGCTCCGGCCGGCGGCACCAGCCCGGCGGCGACTCCGGCCTCGACGCCCTCGATCCTCGCCCGCCCGATGTTCGAGCTCGGGAACCGCCTCTCGGGCGGTACCGGCGGGGCGGGCGAGCCTTCCGGATGCTCGGAGGCGGTGCCGGCGTCGTCGCCCGGACTGCTCTCGTCCTGCAGGGTGTCCTCGGGGTTTGTCAGGTCCTCCATCTCAGAGCTCGAGGAGCTCCTTCTCCTTTGTCGCGAGGATCCGGTCGATCTCGGCGATGAGCTCGTGGGTGAGCTTCTCGAGCTCCTTCTCGGCGCGCTCCAGCTCGTCGGAGGAGAGCTCGCCGTCCTTCTCGAGCCCTTCCAGCTCGTGGCGCGTGCCGCGGCGGATGTTGCGGACCGCCACCCGTGCCTCTTCGGCACGGTGCCTGACGAGCTTCACGAACTCCTTGCGGCGTTCGGAGGTGAGCTCGGGAAAGGCGAGCCGGATGATCGAGCCGTCGTTCGACGGGTTGACACCGAGATCCGATGTCGTGATGGTCTTCTCGATCGCCTTGATCGAGCCTTTGTCGTAGGGGGAGATGATGAGCACCCGCGGTTCGGGCACCTGGAAGCCCGCCAGCTGCTGGAGCGGCACCTCCTGGCCGTAGTAGTCGACCTTCATCCGCTCGACGAGGGCCGGGGTGGCCCGGCCGGTGCGCACCCCGGCGAACTCCGTCCTCGCGTGCTCGATCGCCTTGTGCATCCGGTCCCGGCACTCCTCGAGGGCGGTCTGGACGAGCTCGTCGTTCACGAGATCAGCGTACCTATCCGGTCACCTGCGAGGGCAGCCCGGATGTTGCCGGGCTGCATGAGGTCGAACACGAGGATCGGGATCTGGTTGTCCCGGCAGAACGTGACCGCCGTGAGGTCCATGATCCGAAGGTCCTGGGCGATGACGTCCATGAATCCGATCTCCTCGTAGCGGACCGCTTCCGGTTCGAGGCGCGGGTCCGCGCTGTAGACCCCGTCGACGCCAGAGTGAGTACCCTTCATGATCACCTCGGCGTCGATCTCGGCTGCACGCAGGGCTGCCGGGGTGTCGGTGGTGAAGTAGGGGCTCCCCATCCCCGCGGCGAGGATGACGACCCGGCCCCTCTCGAGGTGGCGCAGGGCACGGCGGCGGATGTAGGGCTCGCACACCTGCGCCATCTGCACGGCAGACAGCACGCGGGTGGGCTGGCCGGCGCGCTCGATGGCATCCTGCAGCGCGAGCGCGTTGATGACGGTGCCGAGCATCCCCATCGTGTCGGACGTCGCCCGGTCCATGCCCTCGCCCGCGCCGATCGTGCCACGCCAGATGTTCCCGCCACCGACGACGACGGCCATCTCCGTGCCGAACTCCGCACAGGAAGCGGCGATCTCCTTCGCGAGACGGTCGACCGTGGCGGCATCGATCGTCTCGTCCGAAGCAGCACTTGCGAGCGCCTCTCCCGAGAGCTTGAGCACGACCCGGCGCCAACGGGACGGGGTCACCTTCACGCTGCCGTTGCCCCTTTGCTCCGGCGGCACGTCCATGATGGCGGCGGCCTCAGGAACCGACCACGACCTGCGCGAACCGGCGCAGCTCGGCGCCACCGAGCAGCTCGGCGATCGTGCGCTTCTCGTCCCGGACGTACGCCTGCTCGAGCAGGACGCGCTCCTTGAACCATCCGTTGAGCCGTCCCTCGACGATCTTCGGCAGGGCGGCGTCGGGCTTGCCCTCGTTGCGGGCGATCGTCTCGGCCGTCTCGCGCTCCGCCTCGACGCGCTCGGCCGGCACGTCCTCTCGACGCAGGTACTCGGGGCGGGCGAATGCGATGTGCACGGCGATGTCGTGTGCGAGCTCGTGAGAGCTTCCGTGCACGTCGACGAGCACGGCGTTCACGCCGCGGCCGTTCTGGATGTGCAGGTAGCTGTCGAGGACGGAGCCTTCTCCCGCTACGAAACGGACCGTCTCCCCGACCGCCACGTTCTCCTTCGAGGTGACGGCGAGCTTCTCGACCCGGTCGCGCTGGGCTGCGAGCCCCTCCTCGCCGCCTGTCGCGAGCTCAGCCGCCAGCTCGTCGACGAGCTGGACGAACTCGGCGGACTTGGCGACGAAGTCGGTCTCGCACTCGAGGGCCACGATGGCCCCGCGATCGTCGTCGATGACGACGGCGACGGCGCCCTGCGACCGCTCGCGGGCCGACCGCTTGCCGGCGCTGATCTTGCCCTGCTCGACGAGCCACTTCGCGGCGGCCTCGAGATCGCCCCCGTTCTCCTCGAGCGCCTGGCGGCAGTCGAGGATGCCCGCGCCCGTGCGCTTGCGCAGCTCGGCCACGTCCTTGGCGGTGTACTCAGCCATCGATGGATCCTTCGTTCGTTGCGTTCTCTGCTGCGGGCTCGTCGACCGCGACCACCGGCGCTGGCGCGGGCTCGATGTCCCCGACCAGCACGGCCACCGGCTCCGCTGCCGGAGCGGTGCGGCGGGGAGCAGCCGTCTGCACCGTCGGCAGGGAATCGCCGACCCGCGGCCCCCCCTGCTCGGCGATCGCGCGTCGTGAGGAGATGTATCGCCCCTCCGCCACGGCGTCGGCGATGATCCTGCACATGAGCCGGCCGGCCCGGATGGCGTCGTCGTTGCCGGGGATGACGAAGTCGACGAGATCGGGGTCGCAGTTCGTGTCGACGACTGCGACGACGGGCAGCCCGAGCTTGCGGGCCTCGGTGACGGCGATGTGCTCCTTCTTCGTGTCGATCACGAAGATCGCGTTGGGCGGGCCCTGGAGCCGCCGGATGCCGCCGAGGTTCCGCTCGAGCTTCTCGAGCTCACGCTCGTTCATGAGCGCTTCCTTCTTCGGCATGGCGGCGAAGTCGCCGGCGTTCTTCGACGCTTCGAGCTCCGTCAGCTTCCGGACGCGCCCGGCGACCGTCTGGAAGTTCGTGAGCATCCCGCCGAGCCAGCGCTGGTTCACGTACGGCATGCCGCACGCGCTCGCGAACTCGGCCACCGGGTCCTGTGTCTGCTTCTTCGTGCCGACGAAGAGGATCGTCCCTCCGTCCGCGACGAGGTCGCGGACGAACGAGTAGGCCGAGCCGACACGGTCCAGCGTCTGGTTCAGGTCGATGATGTAGATGCCGTTGCGCTCGCCGAAGATGAACCGCTTCATCTTCGGGTTCCAGCGGCGGGTCTGATGGCCGAAGTGGACGCCGGCCTCGAGCAGCTGCTTCATCGTGACGACTGCCACGTCATTCCTCCCGACGGTTGAGCTGATCCGGGCACGGCGCCTGGAGGCGACCGCGGGTGTACCCGGACGAGACTGTGGGTGATGAGGAGGCTCCGGTCGGACCCTCCAGCAGGCGATGTTAGCCGCTCAGGCGATCAGGTCCCGCAGCCGGTGGCGGAGATGTGTCACTGCCTTCGTGTGGATCTGGCAGGCCCGGCTCTCGGTCACCCCGAGGATCTCGCCGATCTCCGACAGGTTCAGGCCCTCGTAGTAGTAGAGGGTCAGCACGGTCCGCTCCCGGTCCGGAAGTCCCGAGATCGACCGCACGAGCAGCTGTCGCATCTCGGCGAGCTCGACGGTGGCGCCCGGGCTGTCGCCCGAGTCGGCGATCATGTCGCCGAGCGTCTTGTCTCCCTGGCCACCGGTGAACAACACCTCGTCGAGCTGGAGCACACCTGCCCGGGCGGTCTGGCGCATCAGCGAATCGAGCTCTCCCGTCGTGATCCCGAGCTCCGCCGCCAGCTCCTCGTCCGTCGGCGACCGATGGAGGTCGTGCTCGAGCTTGGAGTACGCGAGGTCGGCGGCACGCGCCTTCGCCCGCACGGACCGCGGGACCCAGTCGATCGAGCGCAGCTCGTCGAGGATCGCCCCCCGGATCCTCGGCACCGCGTAGGTCTCGAACTTCACCCCGCGGCTCGGGTCGAACTTCTCGATCGCGTCGATGAGCCCGAGGATCCCGTAGCTGACGAGGTCCGCCGGGTCGACAGAGTCAGGGACTCTCGACAGCGTCCGGCCGGCGACGTACTTCACGAGGGGCGAGTAGTGCAGGATCAGGCGATCACGCGCCTGACGATCCGGGTCGCCCTTGAACGAAGCCCAGAGGTCGTCGACGCGTTCGATGCGCCCGAGGTCGACAGCGCTCACTTCGCCCTCGGGTGAGAGCGGTGGTAGGCGCTCACCAGCCGCTCCGTCGAGACGTGCGTGTACACCTCCGTCGTCCGCAAGCTCGCATGCCCGAGCAGCTCCTGGACGACGCGCAGGTCTGCGCCGCCGTCGAGCAGGTGAGTGGCGTAGGAGTGCCGGAGGGCGTGCGGGTGGGTCGGGACAGGCGAACGCACGTCGAGGATCCGCTGGACGTCGCGCGGTCCGAGGCGCCGCAGCCGGTGGTTGACGAACACCGCGGGGCCGGCGGCCGACAGGTCGCCGACATCCGGCCGACCGTGCTCGAGCCAGCTGCGCAGAGCATCGAGCGCAGGCTCTCCGGCCGGCACGCGGCGCTGCCGGGACCCCTTTCCCCACACGGTGATCGTGCCCTGTCTGAAGTCGACCCCATCGAGATCGAGCCCGCAGAGCTCGCTCACCCGCAGACCACAGCCGTACAGGAGCTCGAGCACGGCGTCGTCGCGAAGCCGCCACGCCGCGGGCTGGTCGTCGAGCGCCGCGCTGGCGGGCTCGAGCAGCTGTCCGATCTCGGCCGGCGCGAGCACCCGCGGCAGCCGTGCCTCGCCGGCCGGGGCTGCCAGCCGGCGCGCAGGGTCTGTCGGGATCTGGGCGGTTCGAAGGAGCCAGGCGAAGTACCGGCGGATCGCGGACGCCTTCCTCGCTATCGACCTCCGGGCGTAGCGACGCGTCGCGAGGTAGGCGAGATACCGCCGGAGGACCATGCGGTCGACATCCCCGGGCTCGGCGATGCCCGCCCGCTCGAGCCACTCGACCAGGGCCGCGACGTCAGAGCGGTACGCTCGCCGTGTCGCCGGCGACTCTCCGGCCAGCGAGCGCTCGAAGCCATCGAGCTCGAACCCCACCTCCCAACGGTACCTGAGCGTGGGTGGCTCGAGGCGTGCTTTGAGGCTGTGATGGCGCGAAGTCGGCGGGACTGGGAGAAGATAGGAGCATGGCAAGCCGAATCCTCCTCGTGGAGGACGACGAGCGCATCCGTGCCTCGATGCGGTTGTCCCTCGAGGACGAGGGATACGAGATCGAGGAAGCCGCCACCGGTGAGGAGGCGTTGGAGACGCATGCCCGCTCGCTCGTCGGCGAGTCGTTCGACCTGCTCGTGATCGACATCATGCTGCCCGGGATGGACGGCTTCGCCTGCTGCCGTGAGCTGCGCCGGACGAGCACGGTGCCGATCATCATGGTGACCGCCCGTACCGACACACACGACGTCGTCGCCGGGCTCGAGGCCGGGGCCGACGACTACGTCACGAAGCCGTTCGAGCCGAAGGAGCTCGCCGCCCGCATCCGGGCGTTGCTGAGGCGTGCTCGTGCCGGTGATGACGGGCCGGTCTCGCTCGTCTTCGGCGACCTCGAGATCATGCCGGAGGCAGGCGTCGTCAAGCGAGACGGCGAGGAGGTGCACCTCACCCGGACCGAGTTCCTGCTCCTCTGCGAGCTGGCGGCGAACAGCGGCAAGGTTCTCTCGCGCGAGCAGCTGCTCGAGCGGGTCTGGAGCTACGACTACTTCGGCGACGGGCGCCTCGTCGACGTTCACGTGCGGCGGCTCCGCACGAAGATCGAGCGCGACCCGAGCGAGCCGCGCCACGTGCTGACCGTGCGCGGCCTCGGGTACAAGCTGGCCCCGTAACGATGCAGACCGCGGCGGCGCTTAAGACCGCCTCCCCCGCCGTCTTCGGTCGATGAGCGCGGTTACAGGGACCGGGCTGCTGCGGAGGACCCGGGCCGCCGCTCGCTTCCCTCGGGCCGGGCGTGACGGTGAGGACCACCGCGGCGGAGAGCAGCAGGTCCAGGAGCCAGGGCACCTTCGGGCGGAGTCCTCAGCACGTCGGCGCGTCACCGCGAGAACCGGGAGGCGCCACGTCGGCCTTCGCATGCGGATCACGATCACGTTCGCGCTCGGCGCCGCCGTGCTCTCGTTCACGATCGCTGCGATCACGTACTACTCAGTTCGCTCGTCGATCCTGAGCCAGCAGACGACGTCGCTCGTCCACGAGACGACCGCGAGCGCCTACGAGCTGAAGCCGGCGCTCGGAGCGAAGGCCCTCTACTACCCGCGCCTCCTCCAGTCGAGCGAGTCGAGCGGAGCTTCGGAGTCACTCCTGTTCAGCAAGCACCGGTGGTACGCGACCGCCGTGGCCTTCACACCCCCTCGGCCGCTCCCGGCAGCGCTGCGACAGCTCGTCATCAGCGGGCACGCGGCCGAGCAGACGATCCTCGTCCACAACGACCCGACATACGTCGTCGGCGTCTGGATCGCTCCGGCTCAGGCCGCCTACTTCGAGCTGTTCCCGCTCACCGAGCAGCAGCGGACGCTCCAGACCCTGCTCGCATCCCTCCTTCTCGCTGCCATCGTCGTCACACTCGCCGGGGCGCTGCTCGGGAGCTGGGCCGCGAACCGCGCCCTCCGGCCGCTGCACGAGACCGCACAGGCCGCCCTCGACATCGCAGGCGGCCACCTCGACACGCGCCTCGAGACCGAGGACTACAAGGACCTGGCGGTGCTGGCGTCGTCGTTCAACCGCATGGCTGACCGCCTCCAGGAGCGGATCGAGCGCGAGATCAGCTTCACGTCCGACGTCAACCACGAGCTGCGCTCCCCGCTCACGACGCTCGCGGCCTCCCTCGCCGTCCTCGAGGGGCACAGGCACGAGATACCGGAGCGGTCCCAGCGGGCGCTCGATCTACTCAGCGCCGAGGTCCGGAGGTTCAGGCGCCTCGTCGACGATCTACTCGAGATCTCGCGCCTCGACGCCGGGCTCTCGGACGTGAGCATGACCGAGGTGCCGCTCGGTGATCTCGTCCGGCGCAGCGTCGCGTCCACCTCGAGACCGGTGCCGCTCCTGTTCGAGCCGGGGTCGGAGGAGGAGCGCGTGGCAGTTGACAAGCGGCGTTTCGAGCGGATCGTCGCGAACCTGCTCGACAACGCGCAGCACTACGCCGGGGGCGCCACGAACGTCGTCGTCTCACTGCACGAGCGGCAGGCTCGCGTCGCCGTCGAGGACGAAGGTCCGGGAGTCCCCCCCGAGGAGCGTGAGCGCGTCTTCGACCGCTTCTCGCGCGGATCGAGCGGTCGCAAGCGCGGCCTCGGCGAGGGGACGGGGCTCGGCCTCGCCATCGTCGCTGAGCACACGCGCATGATGGGAGGGCGGGTGTGGGTGGAGGAGAACGGGGCGCGCGGGGCACGTTTCGTCGTGGAGTTCCCACTCGCGGACGGAGACACGGCATGAGGCGGTCCCTCGCTGCGGCTGCTCTGATCCTTGCCGGCCTCGGGCTCGCCGCCTGCGGAGTACCCCTGTCCTCCGGCCCGTCGAGACTTCCGCAGTCGGCCGTGCCGGCGGGCTTGCTCACCGAGACCCCTGCACCACAGCTGTCCTGCTCGAAGGTTCCGAAGTCGGGAGTCAAGACCGTCTACATCTACCTCGTCCAGGCGTTCTCGGGCAGCCTCGTCAAGGTGACCCGATGTGTCCCGACGACACACGCTCTCTCGGTGCAGGACGTGCTGAAAGTCCTCGAGAACGGCCCGATCGGACCGGAGTACCAGGCGGACTACACGAGCTACTTCAACATCAACTCGGACCTGGTCTCCGTCGGCCCGCGCCCGACGGGGGTCGGGCACTGCCCTCCCGTCCACAAGAGGACGGCAGGCACGAGCACGAGCACGAGCACGAGCTCGGCGTCGACCACGACGACGACGACGACACTGCCTCTCACCGAGTGCGGCCTCGCCACCGTTCGCCTCGACCCGTACTTCAGCCAGCTCACCGGCGAGCAGCCGATCGACGAGCTCGCTCAGATCGTGTTCTCGCTCACCCAGTCACCGCTCCACGTGACAGAGGTCCGGTTCCTCGGCCTGAGCGGCAAGCCGGTGGCTGTGGAGACGGCTGACGGTCGTTTCGTCAACCGTCCGGTGACGGTGGCGGACTACCGGCACCTCGGCATCTGAGCCCCGGCCCGAGCGGCCGGGGCGGGTCGGAGGCTCGCGAGAGCCCCGCGGGACCGGCAGGAGTCAGGCTTCCGCCCGCACCGGCACCTCGAGCCGGGGAGCATCGCCCCACAAGCGCTCGAGGTCGTAGTACCGGCGGGCCTCCTCGACGAAGACGTGCACGACGAAGTCGCCGTAGTCCATGAGGACCCAGCGAGCGTCGTCGAGCCCCTCGATGGTGCGGGGCGCGCGGCCGTCGGCCTGCTCCTTTATGCACCTCTCGATCTCCTCGGTGATCGCGCGGACCTGGCGGTCGTTCGTCCCCGAGGTGATGACGAAGTACTCGGTGATGGCGAGCAGGTCACCGACTTCGACCACGACGGTCGACTCGGAGGTCTTGCTCGCGGCCGCCTCGACGGCGAGCAGGACGAGTTCGGTGCTCAAGGAACCTACTACCCCGCCCCTGCTACCGATCCGCTCGGATGACGACTGCGTTCATCTGGAGTCACCATACAGGTTGCGTTCCCGGATCACGCGGATGGCCTCGACGGGCACGAGGAAGTCGAGCGGTCGCCCGGTCGCGGCCCGCTCCCGGAGATCGGTGCTCGAGATCTCGAGCGCCGGGATCTCGACGCTCGTGACCTGCCACCCTGCGAGCGGTCCGCCCGGACGGGCGTCCAGGCGGGTGCCGGGTCTGTTCACGATCACGAGCGTCACGCAGCGGCGCACCTCGTCGAGGCGCCGCCATGTGCCGAGCATCGGCGCCACGTCCGCCCCGATGATGAGGAACAGCTCCCCTCCGGGCTCACGTTCAGCGAGCTCAGCCACCGTGTCGGCGGTGTAGGACACGCCGCCGCGCTCGATCTCGAGCGACGAGGCTTCGACGCCGGGGCAGTCGCGCACGGCGGCCTCGACGAGGGCGAGCCGGTCCTCGGCCGGTGTCACCGGGCGGGATCCGACCTTCTGCCACGGCTGGTTCGCCACGACGAGCAGCACGCGATCGAGGCCGAGCTCGTACCGAGTGTTGACCGCCGCGACGAGATGGCCGACGTGGACCGGATCGAAGGTTCCCCCGAGGATGCCGATACGCGGGCCGCTCACGGTCGCCGCCGATTGCCGCCGGCCGCCTCAGCTGCCGGCGAGGCGCGCCACGACGGGAGCGAAGCCGTCGATCTCGTTCTCGTGGAGCACCCAGTAGGAGAAGCCCGACTCATCCCTTCGCCGCAGCAAGGTCTCCACGATCTCGTCCTCGGTCCCGAAGAGCCCGATCGGGGAAGCGGCGATCTCTTCGGGCGGGAACCCGACAAGGGCGGACATCTCCTCGGCCACTGCCTTCTGCGGGCGGCCGATCTCCGCCACGAAGACGAGGCTTTGCAGCTCGAGCTCGCCGAAACGGTCCCCGGCCAGCTGGCGTACCCAGTCGACCCGCTCGGCATAGTGCCGGGACGATGCCGTGGCGATCGTCTCGGGACCGACGAAGCCCGCCCGCAGGGAGGGGTTGATGCCGATGATGCGGGCGTGCTCGACGGCGATCCGGAGCACTCGGCGGCTCCCACCGCCTATGAGGAGCGGCGGCCCGCCGGGTGTGTGCGGGCGCGGCAGGCCGTGGGCGCCCGTGATCCGGTAGTGCTCTCCTTCGAAGTCGACCCGCTCGTCCGCCCAGAGGGCCTTCATGACCTTGATCGCCTCTTCGAGGCGCGAGACGCGGACGGAAGGGTCGTCATAGGAGATGCCCGACTGGTCGTAGTCCGTCCTCATCCAGCCGGCCCCGATCCCCGCCTCGAAACGCCCCTCGGACGCGAGGTCGAGCGTGGCGGCCTCCTTCGCGAGGACGAGGGGATGGCGGTAGTCGTTGTCGAGCACGAGCGATCCGACCTTGAGGGTCGTCGTCGCCTCCGCCGCCACCGTGAGTGCGACGAGGGGCCCGAACTGATCCTCGAAGTGGTCGGGCATGAAGAGCGTCGAGTACCCGAGGTCCTCGAGCTTGCGTGCGCGATCGCGCCAGTCGGCAGGTGTCGCTGCCCGGGAGAGCTGGATACCGAACCGGAACGGGCGCATCAGCCGAGGTTAGCTGTCCTTTCGCCGTCGTTTACGCTGGAGCCGTGACCGTCTCCTCGCGATCGGGCAGCTGGCACCCGGCATCGTGGCGCGGGTTCGAGGCGCTCCAGTTGCCGGAGTGGCCGGACGAGTCAGTCGCCGAGGCCGTCCACGCCCAGCTTCGCGCCCTCCCGCCGCTCGTGTTCGCCGGCGAGGCCCGGCGACTCACCCGCGCGCTGGCGCAGGTCGAGGCGGGCAACGCCTTCGTGCTCCAGGCCGGCGACTGCGCGGAGTCCTTCGACGACTTCTCTGCCGACTCCATCCGGGACAAGTTGAAGGTCGTCCTCCAGATGGCGGTCGTGCTCACGTACGGGTCCGGAGTGCCCGTGCTCAAGATCGGCCGGATCGCCGGGCAGTTCGCGAAGCCGCGGTCCTCGCCCGTCGAGCGCGTGGGCGACCTCGAGCTTCCCGTCTTCCGGGGACACATCGTGAACGACGACGTCCCGATCCCTGCGAGCCGGGTCCCGGACCCGACCCGGATGTTGACCGCGTACCACCAGTCGGCAGCCACGTTGAACCTGTTGCGGGCGTTCACGAAAGGTGGGTTCGCAGACCTGTCCCAGGTGCATGCCTGGAACCAGCAGTTCGTGGCCGGGAGCGCCGAAGGTCGCCGGTACGAGGCGATCGCGGAGGAGATCGACCGGGCGATGCACTTCATGCGCGCCTGCGGGGTCGACCTCTCGGCCGACTCTCCGATCCACCAGGTCGACCTGTTCACGAGCCACGAGGCCCTCCTCCTCGACTACGAGGAGGCTCTCACCCGGGAGGACTCGCTCACCGGTCAGTGGTACGACTGCTCTGCCCACCTGCTCTGGGTCGGCGAGCGCACGCACCAGGTCGACGGGGCTCACGTCGAGTTCCTCTCGGGGATCGGCAACCCGGTCGCGAGCAAGGTCGGGCCGCACACCGAACCCGACGAGGTCCTCGACCTCTGCGAGCGGCTCAACCCCGAGCAGGCGCCGGGCCGCCTGACCCTCATCGCCCGCATGGGCGTCGAGTCCGTTCGCCAGCACCTGGCGCCGATCGTGAAGGCGGTGCGGGACGCCGGGCACCCGGTCGTATGGGAGTGCGACCCCATGCACGGCAACACGTTCGCGAGCGAGTCCGGCCGCAAGACGCGTCACTTCGACGACGTCATCGGCGAGATCCAGGGTTATTTCGAGGTGCACAAGGCGCTCGGTACCTGGCCCGGCGGGGTTCACGTCGAGCTGACGGGCGATGACGTGACCGAATGTCTCGGCGGGATCGGGGACATCCTCGAAGAGCAGCTGCCGCTCCGGTACACGACTGCTTGTGACCCCCGTCTGAACGCCCGCCAGTCCATCGACCTCGCTTTCCGGGTGGCCGAGCTCCTGCGTGCCGGCTGACGGCGAGACCGTGGCTGCTGTTGCTCGTGTGGCTACTGTGGATTGAGCACGACTGACCGAATAAACTGCCCTACCGGAGGGGCGGTGCGCGGTGATCGGATCTCGTTCGTCACAGAGGGCTCGGCATGTGATCGGTGCGATGGCCGCGCTCGTCGTCGGCGCCGCGCTGCTGACCGAGGCGTCCGGCGCCGGCGCTTCGGGCACGTCGACCTCGCTCGAGACGAGCACACGGATCAGCAGCGTCCCTTTCTCGGCGCTTGCCTACGACCTCGTGTCCGCCGACGGCACCGTCACGAGCTTCGGCGGCGCCGCGAACTTCGGAGGCGAGGAGAGCTCCCACCTCGCCGCCCCGATCGTCGGTATGGCCGTGACACCTGACGGCCGCGGCTACTGGCTCGTGGCGCAGGACGGCAGCGTGTTCCCGTTCGGGGATGCACGTTACTTCGGGTCCTTGAGCGGGAAGCCCTACACGAGCGCGCACGACGTGATCGCCATCGTCTCGACGCGAGACGGCGGCGGGTACTGGCTGTGCGACGCGAGCGGGATCGTGACGGCCTTCGGCGATGCCCAGCCGATCCCCTCGCTCTTGTGGTGGAAGGCTCAACACGCCCCGATCGTCGGTTTCGCCGTGATGAGCAGCGGCAAGGGTGCGTGGGCCGTCAATTCGATCGGGATCGTCTACCACCTCGGCCCCTCGCCGTTGTACGGGAACCTGCGGGACAAGACGGGCGGCGTGCCGATCGTCGGGATGGCACGGGCACCGAACAGCAAGGGCTACTGGTTGGTGAACGCGAAGGGTTACGTGACCTCATTTGGGAGCGCGAGCCCGGCAGTGCCACCACCCGCGATCCTCGCGAACAAGGGAGCGGTCGTCGGCATGACGGCGGCCCCGGTGGCGGGCTACTGGGCCGTCTCCTCGACCGGCTACGTCGTGCCGGGCGGTGTCCCGTCACGCGGTGGTCTCGCCCGGCGCAGCGGTCCGACGGCGATAGTCGCCATCGCGAGGGCTCGCCCGGTCCAGCTCGCCGGCGGAGGCACGTACCCCGCCGGGACCATCGGTTACGACATCAACTGGCCCCAGTGTGCCTCGTCCGGTTCCGCTGCGGCCGGCCCCCTCCCGGGACCACCGGGCTACCCGGCTGCCACCACCGCCTACACCATCGCCGTCGTGGGGGTCGACGGATGGGCCGTCGACTCCTACAACCCCTGCCTCTCGCCCGAAGTGGCATGGGCGAAGAAGGCGACGCTCCCGAACGGCACCCTGGCACCGCACTATCAGCTGTACCTGTTTCTGAACTCCCCTGCCTCGACGTCCACGATCGATCAGAGCGGGCCCGCGGGCACGTGTGCCGATCTCGCCTCGAGCGCAAAGCCCGCCTGTCTCGCCTACAACTACGGCTACAACGCCGCCGTCGAAGCCGTCTCGTACGCCAAGTCGGAGAACGCCTGGGCCAAGCGGTGGTGGCTCGACATCGAGAACGACCAGTGTGCGTCCGGGGAGTGGAACGACGCTGCAGCCGGCGAGTGGTGGTCGTGCGAGCAGAAGCTCGACGACGGCACGATCCAGGGCGCCCTCGATGCGCTGCGCAAGGACGGGCTCATCCCGGGCGTGTACTCGACGGCGCTCCAGTGGAACGCCATCACGGGCTCGTACACGCCGAGCGGCGGCACCCTCCCGATCTGGGTCGCCGGGGCACCGTGGACCTCACCTCCCTATCCGGTCTCGTCCGGCTACGAGAAGCCGAGCGCGCTGCAGGCCTGGTGCACCGGCCAGTACGACTTCGGGGGCGGGACCGTTCAGATGGTCCAGGAGACGCCGGGCAGCAACAACTACCCGTACGACCCGGACTTCGCCTGCTGAGCCGCGCCGCCGGGGGCTGACGCCGGGTTTCCTCCCGGCTCTGCGATCGGCTCGGGAGGCTCTCCGCTCACCCACCCGGGGGCTGCAAGGCGCAGTCCGCGCTCTGTTCCCCACTCGGCGGCGTCGAGGTGGGCGGCGTCGTTGTACCGCACGAACCACCACCGCTTGCCGGTCCACTCCCACTCGGTTATCGAGGAGTTGTCGGCATAGCCGCGGAATCCCGACCCGTTTCCGGGGACCCCGAGGAAGCGGATGACCGACGTGCCGATCAGGCCTCCATGGCCGGCGATCACGACCAGCTCACCAGGGTGGCGCTCCATGACGGAGTACATGGCGTCCGCCGCTCGGTCGAGGAAGCCGGCCCAGGACTCCCCGCCGGGTGCGAACTCGCGGTAGTCGTCCACTCCCGGCACCTCGCGCCCGTAGCGCGCCTCGTACTCGGCCCACGTCAACCCGTCCGCTTCGCCGACGTGGCGTTCGCAGAGCGAGCAGGTGCGGAGCACGGGGAGGTCGCCGAGGACAGGTGCGAGGATCTCGGCCGTCTCGATGGAGCGTGGCAGGATGCTCGAGTAGAGCGCCGCCGCCCCTTCGAGCTCACGGGTCCTGCGCAGGCGCTCCGCCAGTGCCTCGACCTGGCGGCGGCCGTGCCGGGTCAGGCCCTGGCAGGTGTCGTGGCCGCCGACCGTGTCCTCTGCGTTGCTCACCGCCTCGCCGTGGCGGATGATCGCGAGCCTGCTCCCGGGCGCGATCGACCGGGCGAGCACTGCAGGCGAGTCCACGGAACAGAGGCTACCGAGGTACCGGGGCTGGCCCGGAGCGGGCTCAGACGAGGTGCTCGACGAACGCTTCGAGCTGGCGCAGGTTGCGGCACTCGTACACGCCGTCGCAGAACTGCGAGTAGTGCTCGATGATCGAGTCGCCGCTGCCCCAGTACGAGCGCGGTTCGGGGTTGAGCCAGTAGACGTGCCGGGCTCGGCGGCGCAGCTCCTTCAGCACCCACGCCTCGGGCGCGTGGTAGTTCGAACGGGCGTCCCCGAGCAGGAGGATGCTCGTCTTCGGCCCCACGTCCTGCCCCCACCGCTGGAAGAAGACGCCGAGGGCGTGCCCGTAGTCCGAGTGCCCGTCCACCCACACGACGTCGGCTTCCTGGTTCACCCGGTGCACGGCCTCGGTCACCGTCTCGGAACGCTCGAAGATCTGCGTCACCTCGTCGAGCCCGTCGATGAAGACAAAGCTCCGCACCTGCGAGAACTGCGACGCGATCGCATGGACGAGGTGCAGCGTGAACCGGGCGAAGGCGGCGACGGATCCGGAGATGTCGGCGATCACGAAGATCTCCGGCTTCGCCGGGCGCGGGTGGCGGAAGCGGGGCTCGGCGGGAACGCCACCATAGGAGAGCGAGTGGCGCATCGTCGAGCGGAAGTCGAGCGCGCCACGGCGCAGATGGCGGCGCTTGCGCGCCAGCCTCGCCTGCAGCTTGCGCGTGAGCGGCTGGATCGCGCGGCGCATCAGCACGAGCTCTTCTCGCGTCGCGTGCATGAAGTCCACGTCCTCGGGCAGCGGCTTGCGCAGCGACTTCGCCAGTGCCTCGACACCGCGGTCGGCGACGAGCCGGCGACGGATCTCGGCCTCGATCTCTCGGCGCAGCTCCTCGATGCGCGACTTGTACTCGTCCTCGAGCAGCCGCTCCTCGAGCGGCGTCAAGTGCCCGAGCTCACGTCCGCGCAGGATCGGTCCCGGCACGGGCGCCTCGCCGTCGCCTTCTCCGGGCATCGGCCGGCCGCCCTCGACGGAGGCTCGGGCCTCACCGATCAGGCGGGCGAGCACCCCGTCGAGGTCGAGGTTCCGGAGCGTGCGGTAGAGGTAGTACGTGCCGCCGACAGGCCTGCCGGGCTCCATCCCGGCGAAACGCCCGACGGCCAGTCGAGCCACCGCCCCGAGCATCGCCTGCTCGCCGTCGCGAAGCGCCCGGTACAGCATGGCGGCGATCTCCTCCGCGCTCACCATCTCGAGGCCACCGGCACCGGACTCGCCTTCGCCCCGCCCACGCCCCCGACCGGCTCCGGAGCCCGCACCGTCGGTGTCCTCCACCCGCCCCGAGAGGTCGTCGTCCCTCGCGATGTCGTACTGGGGCCCCCGCATGGAGAAGTAGACCTCGAAGGCCGTGTCGAAGGCCCGCCAGTGAGCCGACGACTTCACGAGAGTCGCCCCGAGGGCGTACTTGATCGCCTGCCGGTCCTCGAGCGGAAGGTGCCGGATCGCCTCTGCGGCGTCGGCCGCCTCCGTCACCGAGACGGGCAGGCCGGAGCTGCGCAGCTCGGAGACGAAACCGGTGAGGACGTCGAGCACGCTGAAGACCCCGGCGCCAACCCGATCAGCGGGAGGACGCCGCCGCGGACACCGAGGCCGAGGCCTCCGAGGTCGCCACCGACAGCTCCTTCGCGGCCGTGTCGATGTCGGAGCGGTACTTGAGGAGGAGGTGGAGCGTCGAGCGCGCCGTCGCCTCGTCGACCGACTGGATGCCGAGCAGCACGAGGGTCCTCGCCCAGTCGAGCGTCTCGGAGATGGAGGGGTGTTTCTTGAGGTCGAGCGAGCGCAGGGACCGGACGATGCGGGCGACCTGGTCCGCCAGCTGCTCGGTGATGTCCGGCACCTTCGCGAGCACGATCGCCCGCTCGCGCTCGACAGACGGGTAGTCGAGGTGCAGGAACAGGCAGCGTCGCTTCAGGGCCTCGGACAGCTCGCGGGTGTTGTTCGACGTGAGGAAGACGAGCGGGATCTGGTTGGCGACGACCGTGCCGAGCTCGGGGATCGACACCTGGTAGTCCGAGAGGATCTCGAGCAGCAGCGCCTCGGTCTCGATCTCGACCCGGTCCACCTCGTCGATCAAGAGCACGACAGGCTCGGTCGCGCGGATCGCCTCGAGGAGGGGGCGCGACAAGAGGAAGGGCTCGGAGAAGATGTCCTCCTCGATCTCCTCCCAACCGGCGCCCTGTTCGACCTGGATGCGGAGCAGCTGCTTCTTGTAATTCCACTCGTAGAGGGCCTTCGACTCGTCGAGGCCCTCGTAGCACTGCAGCCGGATGAGCCGCGCACCGGTCAAGCGGGCGACCGACTTCGCGAGCTCGGTCTTCCCGGTACCGGCGGGGCCCTCCACGAGCACGGGCTTGCCCAGCCGGTCGGCGAGGTAGACGACGCCGGCGAGCCCGTCGTCGGCGAGGTACCCGACCGAGGCAAGGCCCTCGCGCACCTGGGTCACCGAGGAGAAACGAGCACCCTCTCCCATGACCTGACCACCGCTCACGACCGCTCCACTTCACTCACGTCCTGATCTGCCCTTCCCCGTAGACGACGTACTTCACCGATGTGAGCTCGCGCAGCCCCATCGGGCCGCGGGCGTGCAGCTTCTGCGTCGAGATCCCGACCTCGGCCCCGAGCCCGAGCTCACCGCCGTCGACGAAGCGCGTCGACGCGTTCACGAGCACGGCTGCCGCGTCCACCTCCCTCACGAACCGGCTTGCCGCTTCCAGGTCTCGCGTCACGATCGCCTCGGAGTGGCCGGAGGAGTACCGCCTGACGTGCGCGATCGCGGCGTCGAGGTCGCGCACGACTGCGACCGACATCTTGAGAGCGAGGAACTCGGTCGCGAAGTCTTCCTCGGAGGCAGCCCCCATGTGGGAGAAGATCGCCCGGGCCTCGCCGTCACCCACGAGCTCCACGCCGGCTTCGACGAGCTCGCTCCCGACTCGCGGGAGGAAGTCGCGGGCGATGCCGGCATGGACGACGAGCGACTCGGCAGCGTTGCAGACGCTCGGCCGCGATGTCTTCGCGTTCACGACGATCCGCCGAGCCATCTCGAGGTCCGCCGACCCGTCGACGTAGACATGGCAGTTGCCGTCGCCGTCGATCACCCACGGCACGGTGGCGTGCTGCTCGACCATCGAGATGAGGGCGGGTCCGCCGCGGGGAATGAGGCAGTCGATGACGCCCTTCAGCCGCACGAACTCACGCGCTGTCTCGTGTGACGTGTCCTCCACGAGCAGCACACCGTCCTCGGGCAGCCCCGCCTTGGCGAGCCCTTCGCGCAGCACTCGTGAGATCGCCCTGTTGGACTCGAGCGCGCCGGCCGAGCCCCGCAGGAACGCGACGTTCCCGGCCTTCACGCACAACCCTGCCGCGTCGGCCGTCACGTTCGGCCGGTTCTCGTAGATCACGCCGACGACACCGAGCGGCACCCGCACCCGCTCGACGACGAGCCCGTTGGGCCGGACGGCGCCCTCCACGACCTCGCCGACCGGATCGGGCAGGGCAGCCACTGCTCGCAGCCCCTCGGCCATTGCCTCCACCCGCCGCGTGTCGAGACGGAGACGGTCCACTGCCGTCGCCGACCCGGCGGTTCGGGCTCGGTCGACGTCGGCCCGGTTCGCCCGCAGGATGTCCTCGCTCGCCTCTGTGAGCAGGTCAGCGGCACGGCAGAGCGCCTCGTTCCTCGCAGCGCCGCTCGCGAGGGCGAGCGACGGGGCGGCAGCCCTGGCGCGCTGCGCCAGCTCGCCGAGCGAGGCGGGTGACATACCGACAGGCTACCTGCCGTCTGCCTCAGCCCCGGGAGCCAAGCCGGTCGGCTCAGGCGATGCCGAGTGCTTCAGCCAGCCTGTTGCGCTGCCAGGCACGCTCCTCGGCTCCCGCTGTTGCCTCGTTCGCGTCACCGACGGCCTGCCGTGCGCGCTCGGCGGCGTCGCGGGCGGCCACCCACGCCGGTACGATGCCGGCCCGGTTGCCCGCCGAGAAGTTGCCCCAGGGCGTCGAGATCAGCTCGCTCGGCAGGTCGACGGCCGAGTCGGCCTCGTAGCGGCGGTTCTGTGACTCGAGCAGCCGTGGGAACGCATCGTGCCGGATCGCCTCGGTCGCCGAGAGCACCGCTTCACGGACCGCCGCCGTGGCGGTCCAGCCCGGGTCGTCGAGCGCTTCGAGATCGTCCGCTTCGTCCTCGATCGTGATCTGGAAGGCGAGGTCCGCCACGCGGTCGCCGAGGTGGCGGAGCCGCCGAGCGAGCGCGATGCGGGACATCCGCTCGAGCAGCCCGTCGCCCGGGCGCCTCTCGTCACGGTCGAGGTATTGCCGGGCGGAGCGGAAGACGTCTGCGAGGGTCGGGCCGCTCGGCAGCTTGAAGGACTCGGGCTCCATGACGACGTGCTCGGCGCAGTCGAGGGCGAAGCGCGCCGCCTCGTGCAGGCTCCACGCCGTCTCCCGTACGAGGCGCCCTCCCCGAGCCGCCAAGCCCACGGCATCGACCACCTCGGCCACGAAGATGCGCTCGCCGAGGTCGTCGAGCAGCCCGTCCAGGTCGAGCAACACCACTGGTGACCCGGTGTCGGGAGTCACGGCCGCGCCGGGCTCAAAGCTCCCGTCCGGGGAGCGCGTCGGCAGCGGCCAGACGGTCTCGTCGTCACCCACCCACTGGTGGCCGTTGGCGTCCGTCGGGACGAAGTAGATCTCGCCAGGCATGGTCGACACGCTATTCGGCGAGCACGACCAGGTCGTCCCGGTGCACGACCTCGGCCGGGAGGCCGCCCGGCAGCTCGTTGGTCCGGCGGCCGATCCACTCCCCGCTCCGGTCGGAGGGAAGGCTCGAGATCCCCTTCGCGACGACGACCCCGTCGGGGCCGGCGATCTCCACGGCGTCCTCGGCTGCAAAGGAGCCCTCGACCGAGGTCACGCCTGCCGGCAGGAGGCTCGTCGAGCGCCGGACGATGGCGTCGCGGGCGCCCTCGTCGACGAGGACTCGTCCTTTCGGGCGCAGTGCGAAGGCGATCCAGAGCTTGCGGGCGGGCAGCCGCCGCTCGTGGGGGAGGAAGACCGTCCCGAGCCCGCTGTGCTCGCCGCTCACGGCGTCCACGAGCACCGAGGGGCGGTCTGCGGCTGCGATGACCGTGAGGACGCCGGACCAGGCCGCCATCTTGGCGGCGGCGATCTTCGAGGCCATGCCGCCCCGGGCGCTGTCGGAGAGGGTTCCGCCCGCCGCCTGCTCCAGATCGTGGTCGATCTCCCTCACCTCCTCGATCAGCGTCGCGCCGGAGTCGACGCGCGGATCCGCCGAGAACAGCCCGGGCAGGTCCGTGAGGAGCACCATGAGGTCGGCGTTGAGCAGGTGCGCGACGAGCGCGGCCAGCCGGTCGTTGTCGCCGAAACGGATCTCGTCGTCAGCGATCGCGTCGTTCTCGTTCACGACCGGCACCACACCGAGCTCGAGCAGCCGGTGGAGCGTGTCACGAGCGTGGAGGTACCGCTGCCGCTCGGCGAAGTCGGTCGGCGCGAGCAACACCTGGCCGGCCAGCATCCCTTCGGCGGCGAAGGCGTCGTCGTAGACGCGCATCAGGCGGTGCTGGCCGATCGAGGCAAGCGCCTGCAACGTCACCGGATCGCTCGGCCTGCTGCCCCCGGGGAGGAGTGCAGCGACGCCGGCGGTGACGGCGCCAGAGGTCACGAGCACGGCTCGGTGGCCGAGATGGCGGACGTGCGACAGCTCGGAGGCGAGCCGGTCGACGGCTGAGCGGTCGACGCCACCGTCGGCGAGGGTGACCGAGGTCGTCCCGACCTTCACGACGACGATCACCGGTCCGGCTCCCATTCGAACACGATGTCGCCGATGCGGACCGGATCGCCCTCGCGCGCCCCCGCGCGTTGCAGCGCCTTGTCCACACCGGCGCGCTTGAGGCGGCGCTGAGCCAGCGCCAGAGCGTCGGGGTCCGTGAGGTCGGACAGGGCGACGGCTCGGATGGCATCCCGGCCCGACACCACGAAGCCCCCGTCCTCACGGACGACCGAGACGGTGTCGGGTACGGGGCGGTGGACGACCGGCTCCGTCCGCGGTTCCGGTGCCTGCCGCCTCGCCTCCTCCACCATGGCGGCCAGCCGGACGACGAGCTCGTCGACGCCGTCGCCCGTCGCCGAGGAGATCTCGAGCTCGCCGCCGTACTCGGCAGGAACCGGGCGCTCGCCGGCAGGTACCGTGTCTGCACGGGACCCGACGACGAGGCGCGGGCGGGCCAGCAGCTCCGGGCGGTATCGCCGGAGCTCGTCGAGCAGGATCTCCACCTGGTGCGCCGGCGATCGTCCCTCCGTTGGAGCGAGGTCCGCGAGCACGAGGAGGACGCGGGCGCGTTCGACGTGCCGCAGGAAGCGATGGCCGAGGCCCCGCCCCTCGGCCGCCCCCTCCACGAGCCCGGGGATGTCGGCGATCACGAGCTCCGCCGCGGACTCCCGTGCGCTCACGACGCCGGCACGAGCGCCCTTGCGCCCGACGTAGACCACGCCGAGGTGAGGCACGAGCGTCGTGAACGGGTAGTCGGCGATCTTCGGCTTGGCCGCCGACACGACCGACACGAGCGTCGACTTGCCGGCGTTCGGAAACCCGACGACGGCGACGTCGGCCATGAGCTCGAGCTCGAGGTCGAGCCACCGCTCCTCGCCGAGCTCGGCCTGCTCCGCGAAGGCCGGCGCCCGCAACCGGTTCGTGAGGAACCGTGCGTTCCCCTTCCCGCCGCGGCCGCCTCTCGCCGCGAGATGACGATCACCGGAGCGAACGAGGTCGGCGACGACGTCCCCGTTCGGGGTGCGGACGATGGTTCCCTCCGGGACGGGCACGACGAGATCCTGCCCGCGCCGGCCCTGACGACGCTTCCCGCTCCCGTGGGTACCGTCCTCGGCCCGCCGGAAGGGGTGGTCCTCGAACGCGACGAGGGAGACCACGTTGGTGGACGCTTCGAGGTAGACGTCGCCGCCCGCCCCGCCGTCGCCGCCGTCGGGACCGCCCTTCTGCACGTGCGCCTCGCGACGGAACGAGATGGCGCCGGCTCCGCCGTTGCCACCTTTCACGTGAACCTGCGCTTCGTCGACGAAGCCTGGCATCGGCAGCGTGACCGCTCAGTTGAGCGAGGGGTCGATCGGATGGCGGGCGAGCACCGACAGCCAGCCTCCCTGTGAGCGGAGCACACGCTCCCACAGGTCGTCGGGCTCCGCCGTCAGGATCTCCGCCGGCGTGCCGTCGACGACGAACCACCCCCTGTCGGCGATCTCGTCGTCGAGCTGACCCGGACCCCAGCCGGAGTAGCCCTTGAAGACCCGCAACCCGGCGAACGTCACGTCCACGTCCTCGGGCTCACGGTGCAGGTCGACGGTACCGATCGTCTCGGTGAGAGGCGAGTAACCCGAGAAGAGGTCGACCTCCTCGTCGGTGGCCTCGCCGTCAGCGCCATCGGTGTCGTCGGTGTCGTCCTCGAGCCGGCGTGCCTGCTGCTCGATTGCAGCGAGGCTCTCGGGGTCGACGCCGTCGACGTGATGGCCGACGCAGATGGCGGCGTTGGGTTGGACCGGCCCTCCGCTGAACAGGACGCCGGGCGGCGACGCGTGAGCCGCCCAGCTCGGGACGATGTCGGATATGGGTGTGTCCGTCGGCCGGTTCAGCACCACGCCGAGCGCACCGTCCTCGTCGCACGCGAGAAGGAGCACCACGGTGCGGAAGAAGTTCGGATCGCTCAACGTCGGGGCCGCGACGAGCAGGGAGCCACGCTCCGGCGGGCGCATCCCGCGCCCCGCGTCAGCTCTCGTCGGGGAGGACGTCCACCAACCGGCGCCCGCGCCGGGCGCCGAACTTCACCCGCCCGTCAGCACAGGCGAAGAGCGTGTCGTCCTTCCCCCGCCCCACGTTCTCGCCTGGGTGGAAGTGCGTGCCGCGCTGGCGCACGATGATCGAGCCGGCGCTCACGAGCGTGCCGTCGTAGACCTTGACCCCGAGGCGCTGGGCAGCAGAGTCCCGGCCGTTGCGGGTCGAACCGCCACCTTTGGTCTTGGACATGTCTTCGGCCTCCTACTCCCTGCGCTCGTGTCTACCGGCCGGCCGAAGCCGCGCCGGCTCCCTCGATGCCGGTGATCTCGATGGTCGTGTAGCGCTGGCGGTGGCCGTAGCGCCGCCGCTGCCGCGTCTTCGGCTTGTACGTGAAGCCGGTGATCTTCGGACCCTTCGTCTCGCCGACGACGGTGGCCGTGACGCTCGCGCCCTCGAGGGCGGCGGCGTCAGTCACGACGTCGTCGCCGTCCACGAGCAGGATCGGCGTGAGATGGATCTCCTCGCCCTCGTCGGCGCGGAGCAGCTCGACGTCGACCAGCTCACCCACCTCGACGCGTGCCTGCTTGCCTCCGGTGTCGATCACGGCATACATAGGTTGACCAGGATATCAGCCGGTCACAGGGCCCCGGATCAAGCTGCCGGACCCTCCCGGAACACGATCCCGCGCCCGCTGCACATCGGGCACGTCTCGGACAGCGTCTCCACGAGGCCTTCGCCGACGCGCTTTCGCGTCATCTCGACCAGGCCGAGCTCGGAGATGTCGAACACCTGGGTCGGTGTCTTGTCGCGGGCGAGGGCGGCCTTGAACGCGCTCACCACGGCCTGCCGGTTCGACTTGATCTCCATGTCGATGAAGTCGATGACGATGATGCCTCCGATGTCGCGCAGTCGGAGCTGGCGGGCGATCTCGTCGGCTGCCTCGAGGTTGTTCTCGAAGACGGTCTCTTCGAGGCTCGAGGACCCGACGTTCTTTCCCGTGTTGACGTCGATGACCGTGAGCGCCTCGGTGCGCTCGATGATGAGCGAGCCGCCCGACGGCAGCCACACCTTGCGGTCGAGCGCCTTGTGCAGCTGCTCGTGGACATGCTGGCGCTCGAAGAGCGGGAGCGGCTCGGTCGTCGTGTCGTAGAGCTCGATCCGCTCTGCGAGCTGCGGCTCGAACTCGGCGACGTAGTCGCGCACGATCTCGTAGAGCTCAGGATCGTCGATGAGCACCGCACGATGCTCCTCGGTGAGCTCCTCGCGGATGATGCGCACGGCCATGTGCGGCTCGGAGTAGAGCAGGGCGGGCGCAGGCAGTCGCCGTGCCCGCTCGTCGATCTCCTCCCACCTCGCGACGAGCTGGAGGACGTCGCGGCGGAGGTCCTCCGCCGCCGCACCCTGGGCGGCGGTCCGGACGATCAGCCCGTGGCCTTCGGGGCGAACCTCGTCGAGCACGCGCCGCAGGCGCTTTCGCTCGTTGTCGTCGAGGCGCCTCGAGATGCCGTACGTGCTCGAGTCGGGGACAAGCACGACGAAGCGCCCGGGTAGCGACACCTCCTGGGTCAGCCGAGCGCCCTTCAGACCGATCGGGTTCTTCGTGACCTGGCACACGATCGTCTGTCCGGGACGCAGCAGGTGCTCGATCCGGTCCGCCCCCTGCTGACGATCGATCTCGTCCCGGTCGTAGGAGACGTCGCCCCAGTACAGCACGGCGTTCTTCGGAGTGCCGATGTCGACGAACGCTGCCTCCATCCCCGGGAGCACGTTCTTCACGCGGCCTCGGTAGATGTTCCCGACGATCTGGTGAGCGTCGTCCTGGGGCCGTGCGACGTAGTGCTCGACGAGCGCGCGGCCTTCGAGCACGGCGATCTGCGTCGCTTCTGACTCGACGTGGACACACATGACGTAGCGGCCGGTCGCCCGCGCACCGCGGTCACGGCCACGGCGCGACCGCGAGCCGGACCGTCCGGACCGGCCCGGAGCCTCGGCCTGGGGCGCGTCGTCATCACTCGCCGGCGTCCCGGCCGAGCGCGCGGCGGGTGTGCCCTCCCTGGTCACCGAGACGGCCTGCGAGTCCTGCTCCCCGGCGAGCGCAGCGGCCACCTGCTCGGCCGATCCTCCGCGGGAAGGTTCGCCCGGAGTGCCACCTCCGCCGCCGCGGCGACGGCCGCGGCCGCCACGACGACGGCGAGAGCCCGACGAGCTGCCCTCCGTGGAGCGGGGGGACCCGGCACCGCCGGACGGACCCCCCGCCGCGCCCCGAGGGGCAGCCGGCGCCGGCCTCGTGTCGCCGATCTGCGGTTTGCGAGGAGCGGCCGGCGGCGAGGGCACAGGCGGCGCCGGCTCAGCCGATGCTGCCTGGCGATCTACGCCGGGCTCAGCCTGGCGTGATCCCGCCGATCCGGCCGCCCCGGCTCGGGGCGGGGGCACCGGGCGGTCGACTGGCTCGCTCGCTCGCGAGCCGTCCGCGGCAGGTGCCTCTGGCAGCTGCCGGTCGGTGGTCGGTTCCGACATCGAACAGGTCCCTTCTCCAGGGCACGCAACGCTGGCGTGCCGTGGACGCACGGAGGTCCGGCGCTGCGCACGACGGTGCAGCGGCGCGCCTGGACCCGGCGTCTCGTTCCGTGAGGAGCAGCAAGTCTTCGCCCGCGCCGGCCGTCACACTCGGAAGTCCGAGAGCTGCCGGCCCGGCAAGGCAGTAGAGGACAGAGCAGACGGCGAGCGCGGTCGCTGAGCGCGTCCAGCACTGCAGCACAGGATCGGTCGTCATCTCGGATCGCATTCTACCTGCGTCGCTCCGCCGGGCGGGATCCCGGTCCGACGACCGGTCAGGAGGCGCCCGGCTCAGCCCTGGCCACGGGGCACGCTCGGGGTGACCGGCCCGACCGGGTGCTTGGTCAGCCACTCGAACAGCTTGAAGGCGACGGGCGCAGCTGCCAGGTCGCCGTAGCCGCCGCCGGGGATGACGACTGCGATGCAGTACTTCGGGTCGTATGTCGGCCCGAAGGCGACGTAGAGAGCGTTCGTCAGGTTCGGGTTCGAGGAGCTGATGTCCGACGTACCGGTCTTCCCGGCGATCGGGAGCTTCGAGTAGTACGAGGAGTAGTGCGTCAACTGGTAGGGCGGGTACCCGGTTCCGATCGGGTTGGTGACCTCCTGCTCGAATCCTGCCAGCATCGGGCCGCGTGTCGAGGCGGGGAGGTT
This sequence comes from Actinomycetes bacterium, assembly GCA_021838945.1. GTDB lineage: Bacteria > Actinomycetota > Acidimicrobiia > Acidimicrobiales > Bog-793 > JAKCCH01. The sequence continues at coordinate 2,920 of JAKCCH010000009.1, read as the reverse complement.
GACGTGTCCCAACACCTTCGGCTTGATGCGCTCGACGACCTTGCCGCTCGCCGAGGTGATCTCCGCCGCCACCTCCGGGGCATAGCGGGTGCCCCCGTTGGCGAAGGTCGAGTAGGCGTTCGCGAGCTGGAGAGGCGTGATCACGGTCTCGCCCTGGCCGAAGGCCGTCTCGAGGGCGTCGCCTGGCCCGTAGTACGTGTTGGGGAAGGCCTTCGGGTCAGCCCTGTGCTGCTGGACGCGGAGCGCCGGTGAGTCGACCTGGCCGATGCTCTCGCCGGGCAGGTCGATCCCACTCGGTTGGCCGAGCCCGTAGCTGGCCGCCGCCTTCTGGATGGCGAGCCCGTACTGGGACTGCTCGCGCCAGAACCAGTACCCGAGCGTGTAGAAGAACACGTCGTCGGACATCGCTATCGCGGTCGTGACGTTGCAGGCGCCACAGCCCGTGCTCTCGGCGTCGTGGAAGCTGCACAGCCCTGTGCACTGCGGGATCATGAAGTTGCCGGGATCGTTGATGAGCGTCTGGCCGTTGAAAGACCCGTAGCCGGGGAGGTACACGTTCGTGTTGAGCGCGGCGGTCGCCGTGGCGAGCTTGAAGGTCGACCCCGGGATGTAGAGGCCCTGGATCGCCCGGTTGAGCATCGGGTAGTTCGACCTCGGGTTCGTGAGCGCGGCGTAGTGGGCCGTGGACATGCCGCCCACCCACCACGCGGGGGAGTAGGTGGGGTAGGAGGCGATGGCGAGGATGGCTCCGTTTTGCGGGTCCTCGACCACCACCGCGCCGGAGTTGACCGGCAGGTGCTGGGCCGCGAGCGAATCGATCTGCGCCTTCAGCTGGGTCTGTGCCTCCTGTTGGAGGGCGAGGTCGACGTTGAGGACGACGTTGTCGCCGGGCTTGGCCGGTACGACCGACTTCGTGCCCACCGGGTTACCGGACGCGTCGACGAGCAGGTTCCGGACGCCGGTCCGGCCTCTCAGAAATTGCTCGTACTGCCACTCGATGCCGGACTGGCCAATGACGTTTCCTTGCGTGTACCCCTTTCCCTTCAGCGCCTTCAGCTCTGCTGCGTTGATGTCGCCGACGTACCCGAGCGTCTGCGCGGCGGTGTCGCCATGGGGGTACCGCCGCTCGGCGACGTCGGTCACCGACACGCCTGGGAACATCGACTTGTGCTCGGCGAGGTAGACGATGGTCGCTTCCGGGACGCCGACCTCCACGGGCACCGGTTCGTAGATCGAGTCCTGCTGGTCGTTGATCGTGGCGTACACCTGGGACAGCGGGAGCCCGAGCGTGACGGCGAGGCGCTCGACGACGCTCGGGTCCTGCGCCGCCACCTGGCGGCTCAGGGTCACGACCGGCTCGACCCTGTTTCCCACGAGAACCTGCCCGCCGCGCGCTTCGATGACGCCTCGGACCGGCGTGATCGTGACGGGGCGGGTCGTGAGGGCGATCACGTTGTTCACCGCCGACGAGCTGTGGAGCACCTGGAGCGACCACAGGCGGAGGACCATGATCGAGAACAGGCCGAGCGCGACGAGTCCCATGAACGTGAGGCGCAACCCGACGCGCACCCTCTCGGCACGTCGCGCCTGCTCCTTCTCCTCGTCATCGAGGCGCTTGAGCGAGCTCGTGGAAGGCCGGACCGGGACGAGGCCCCGCTGCTGCTCCTCCTCGAGACCGGCGGAGCGCTCGACGGCTCTAGGACCGTAACGAGGGCGAACCGGCACGGCAGGGCCTACGTGACCCTGGCCGGCGCGATCGGACGGACGCCGACGTGCAGGCTGCTGGCCGTGTGGGCTGCGCGAGTTGCGCGGGGGCCGCGGGGGTCCCGGCGGAGAGGTCATCTCAGCGAGCTCCGCCGGTGCCGGCGAGCTCGCGGCCAGCGTGTCCGGCGCTCGAGAAGACCCAGCGCATGAGCGCGACCGCTGGGACGGCGAGGATGGCGTTCGCAACGGACACGACCGCGACCACGTTCACGAGCTCGCCCCGGGGGACGTGCGGCTGCCCGAGGAGTATCGAGAGCCCCGCGTAGAGAAGGACGCCGCCGATGCTCGCGAGGAACGACGTCACGACACGGAACGTATACGGCGCGCGCCCGCCGGGGACGGCGGCCAGATACCCGACCGCGAAGGCCACGAGGACGAAGCACAGGGACGACAACCCGTACGGCGTCACGACGAACAGGTCGGCCACGAGACCGGTCACGAAGCCGATCACCGCCCCGTACTGCGGCCCGGCGACGAGGCCGGCGCACACGGCCATGAGCAGGAACGTGTCGGGATGGGCGCTGCCGATCACGACCTGCTGGAGCAGGCCCACCTGCACGATCACGACGGCGAAGCCGACGACGAACAGGCGGCGCCAGGTCCGGAGCGTCATGGCGCCGGCAACCACTGGACGACCGCCACGTATTCGAGGCCCGAGAGGAGTGCCACCGGCTTCATCGTGACCTGAGGGCTGAGCGCGCCACCTGCGAAGTGCACGCTCTCGACGGTGCCGACCGGGAGGCCGGCCGGGAAGGCGGCCGGCTGGAGCCCGCTCGTGTACAGCACCTGGCCTTTGCGCGGAACAGGTGCCGTCGAAGGCAACTGGTCGATGGCGAGCGGGTTGCCCGGGCCCTGGCCACTCGCGACGCCGACCGTCCCGTCGGCGAAACGGACCCCGACCTTCGAGCTCGGGTCGGTGATGAGGCGCACGACGGCGGTGCTCGAGCCTGCGCTCACGACGGTGCCTATGAGGCCGGCACCCGAGACGACGGGCATGCCGACGCCCACGCCGGTTGCCGTCCCCCGGTCGATCTCGAGCGTGAGCTGCAAGTCGTTCGCTGCGGGACCGGAGATGACGTCGGCGATGACATCGGTCGAGTTCTGGATGAACGGGAGCCGTTGCAGGCCGAGGAGCTGCTGCAGCTGCTGCGCGGCG
>JAKCCH010000097.1 GCA_021838945.1 Actinomycetes bacterium | reverse complement strand
GCACCGAGCCGGCTCGCCACCGTCGTGACGGGAGCGGCATCGGCGAACTGAGAGAGCAGGCGGCGGCTCGTGCCGCACCTGTCGTCAACGGCCCCGGTGTGCTCTGTGCACCGGGGCCGTTCTCTGTGCCGGCTCCCGGCGGGGTGACCGGCACGCCGCCACGTCGCCACCGACCAGGGACGAAGGCCACAGCACGTCGGTGCTGCCGGCCGGGAAGCTCAGCCGACCCAGAGTCGCTCCGTCAGACCCGAGGACCTGGCTATCGGGCGCTCGACCGCCGCCCGTACGGCCTCCTCGGTGCCGATGAGAAGCAGGCGTGCCTTCGCGCGCGTGACGGCGGTGTAGAGCAGCTCCCTCGTGAGAATCCGGGAGGTGGGTTGCGGGAGCACGACGGCGACCTGGTCGAACTCCGAACCCTGTGCCTTGTGCACGGTCATGGCGTAGACGGTGTCGACGCCCGAGAGGCGTGACGGGCTGATCGGGCCGCGCTCGAAGGCAGCGGTCACGCCCGCGGGCTGGCGCGCTACGACGACGCCGGTGTCACCGTTGAACAGACGCAAGCTGTAGTCGTTCGCCGTCACGATGACGGGGCGACCGACGTACCACTCCCCATCCGCCGAGTAACCCTCGACCTCCGCCGACAGCCACTGCTCCACCCTCGCGTTCCAAGCCGCCACGCCGGCAGGACCCCGCCGGTGGGCGCAGAGGATGCGCCAGCTGCCGAGGGCGTCGAGGGCAACCTCGCCCTCTCCCGCCTGTGCCGCCCGGACGAGGCGCTCTCCCGTGTCACAGGCGAGCCGGCGAACCGGGTCGAGCTGGGTCTGGTCCGCCTCGGCGGCGTCGACGGGAAGCCACTCGACGTTCGGATCGCCTGTTCCGAGGGCCGCCACCACGGCGTCGGCGCTCCCCGAGCGGATCCCGGCAGCGAGAGCCGCTAGCGCCCCTGCGAAACGGTGGTTGGTCCGCAGCACCACGACGCCGTTCCCGATGGCGGAGCCCCCCTTCTCGGACTGCCCCGCAGGCGGGACCGGGACGACGACCCCGGTCGCTGCCTCGAGCTGTGAGCGCGCCGTCGAGCTCATGCGCAGACCTTTCGACGCAGGGCCGACGATGTCACCGAGCACGGCGCCTGCCTCGACAGACGCGAGCTGCTCGGGGTCGCCGACGAGGACGAGCCGCGCGTCCCGGCGTACCGCCTCGACGAGCCGCGCCATGAGCCACAACGAGAGCATCGAGGTCTCGTCCACGATCACCACGTCGTGTGGGAGGCGATTGCGGCGGTTGTAGCGGAACCGGCTGGCGCTGTCCGGGCGAGCCCGCAAGAGGCGGTGGACCGTCGCCGCCTCGAGCCCGAGGAGGTGGGCGCGTGTCGTCTCACTGACCTCCATGCTCGATGCCGCCGCATGCACCGCCTCCTGCATGCGGTTCGCCGCCTTGCCGGTCGGCGCCGCGAGGGCGACGAGCGGCAGCTCGAACCCCGCATCTTCGGCACGCGAAGCGAGGAGTCCGATGATGCGGGCGACGGTGGTCGTCTTCCCTGTCCCCGGCCCGCCGGCGACGACGGCGAGCCCGCGAAGTGCCGCGACGGCAGTTGCCAGGCGCTGCTCGCCATCCTCCTCACCGCCGAAGAGGCGCTCGATCGACACCGACAGCTGTGAAAAATCGGCCTCGCCCGGCTCTGTTGCGGCTCGCCTCACGAGATCGGCTGCGACTGCTCGCTCGTCACGCCAGTAGCGGTCGAGATAGAGGGCCGAACCCACGAGCCGAATCGGCGCAACTCCTGCCGTGCCGGCGCCGTCATCATCACCTACGGCGACGAGCGAGCTCGCCGCGACCCGGCGGGCCCACTCGTCGGGATCGGGCCACGGCAGCGAGTCGAGGTCGACCTCGTCCTCGACCTCGCCTTCGGCCGTCTCTCTCACATGACCGAGGTCGACCCGCACGTGCCCGACCCGCGGGGCGCGCACTGCGAATGCGACCGCCAGCGCCACGAGCTCGTCGTCGTCTCCGCCGAGCCGCCCGATGCGCAGGGCGACGTGGACGTCCGCCGGCGCAAGCACGCCGGCGCGGTTGAAGGCCCGGAGGAACGAATCTTCCGGCAGCGACACGACCGACGAGACGTCGAAGCTCGGCTCCATCGCCGGTTCCATGATCGCCGTCACGAGCCGGCCTCGAACAGGTCGGAGAGGTCGGTCACGAGCGCAGCCGGCGGTCGCCACGCGAACACGCCGCAGGGCTGCCCGTCCACGACCGGCGTGCTCGGGCCGGACATGCCGCGCAGGAACAGGTAGAGCACACCGCCGAGATGCGTCGCGGGCGAGTAGCCGGGGACCCGCCATCGCAGGTAGCGGTGCAACGCCACCATGTAGAAGATCGCCTGCAAGGGGTAGTGCATCCGCTGCATCTCGGCACCGAGGGCTGCCGGCCGGTAGTGCCAGGCCGACAGCTCCTCGTCGGGGCCGCCGATCCAGTTCGTCTTGTAGTCGGCGACGAAGTAGCGGTCGGGAGGCGCTCCGACCGCTGGCACCGTGGCGACCGCGGCGCCCGTGGCGCCCGCGGCGCCCGTGGCGACCGCAGCGCCGCGGATCCGGAAGACGAGGTCGAGGCTTCCTGTGAGATAGCCGCGCACGTCGGTCCCGAGGAGGGGGTCCTCGAGTCGCTTTGCATACCCGGCGAGCGGGCCGCCGTCGGGCTCGTCCGACAGGTGCATCTCGAACAGCCGAGCGATGTCGCGGGTCGCGAGCGCATCGCCGCTCGGCCGGTCCCCGCCCGCGATCGGCAGCTCGAAGCCCATCTCGTCCAACCGTTCGCGCTTCTCGATGTCGCGCAAGGCGATGCCGCCCGCGACAGGCCCGAGCGGTGTCGTGAGTGAGGCCTCGAGCCCCACCACGAGGCCCGGCGCCATCGAAGGGGACGAGGCCGCGTGATGGGACCCCTGCGAGGCGATCGTGTCGGACAGCTCCTTGCCGAGATCCTCGGCCGCGAAATCGGTCTCCTCGAGCACCTTGTGCACGAAGGTCCCCATGTCGATGCCGCCCGGGAGGTCCGCCCACAGCGACCTCGACTGGCGTAGCTGCTCGTCGGCCGACGGCTGGGAGGACACCCCGACGACCTCCGCAGTCGCCCCGGAGAGCGGCTCGTCGCTCGTGCCCGCATCCTCGGGCTCGGTTCCCACCTCCGGCCCGCCGTGCACGAGCGACGTGATCCCGGAGTAGGAAGTCCGCCTCCAGCGGAGGTCGAGCGAGCGGTCGAACGACGCCACCTCGAGTGGGCCGACCGGCTGGCCCGACCGCCCGGACCAGACGAGATCGGGCTCGGGCCCGCTTGCCCGCTCCACGGAGATCAGCCCTTCTTCGACCTGGCCGGCGATGTCGAGAAGCCCGTCGCGTACCTCCTCGTCCCTCGGCATCCGAGGCGCACTCGTTGCCACGTTGCCTTCGGCGTCACGCGCCAGCAGGAGCCGCCCGAGGGCCGAGTGCTGCCCCTCGTAGGCACGGACCCACCACACCACCACCTGATGGCGCGCCCGTGTCAGCGCGACGTACAGCTGCCGGAGCGACTCGCCGCGGTCCTCCTCTCGGTAGAGCGCGAGGTGCTGCGCGTACGCCTGGTCTCCGTCCGAGCCGGAGACGTCGAGCGTGCGGATGCCGTCATCAGGATCGTGATAGACGACGGGTGGCCCCGACCGAGGGGTGAACTCGTCCCACAGGAACGGGCAGTAGACGACCGGGAATTCGAGGCCTTTGGACCGGTGCACGGTCAGCACTTGCACCGCATCCGCATCCGAGTCGAGCCAGCGGCTGCGCTCCTCCGCCTCGGCGCCCTCTCGTCCAGAGGCGGCCTCGTCGATGCGCCTCACCAACCAGGCGCGCAATGCAGGAGGGCCGTGCTGCCCGCTCGCCGCCTCCGAGTGGAGCAGCTGGGCGATGTGCCCGAGATCCGTCAGCCGGCGCTCGCCGTCGCGCTCGCGGAGCAGCCTGCCGGGCACGCCCTCGCCTGCGAGGACCGAGCGAAACAGCGAGGCGACGCCGCGACGACGGAGGACCTCGCTCCAGCGGTGGAGCTTGGTGTGGACCTCCTCCCACTCGGACTCACCCGCAGTGGCGACGTCGTAGGCGGACATCCCGATGAAGGGTGTGAGAGCGATGTTGACAGCGCGCGACCGGCTCGCAGGTTGCTCCATCGCCTCGAGGAGGCACAGCCACTCCCTCGCTGCGACCGTGGTGAGGACGCTCTCGAGACCCGCGACGACGGCAGGGACGCCACTCGAGCGCAATGCTTCCTGCACGATGCGAGCCTGGCGGTTCGTCGCCACGAGCACGGCGACATCGCCGGGGAGCAGCGGTGCTCGCCCTCGCTCGGCCCCGTCGTCGGTGTACAGCACGCGCTCGGGCGCTCCATGCAGCAACCGGACCACGTCGGCGGCGAGATCGCCCGCGACGAAACGGGTGGCGTCGGGTTTGCGCACATCTCCGTACTTCGTCGTCGGGAGCTTGTGGTCCTTCACGTGCACCACTCGCGCACGTAGCGCCGCGCCCACCGGCGCGCCGACGAGTCCGGGACTCCGGTGGGCGGGCACGGCCTCCACGCGCCGGAACGGGATCTCGGGGTGCCCGAGCCGGAGCGGGTCGAGCAGCGCGTCGAAGGCGATCAGGAGGTCGGCGTCGCTACGCCAGTTCCGGCCGAGGGTGAAGCGGCGATCAGCGACTCGTGCCGCCTCGAGATATGCGTAGACATCGGCACCACGGAACGCATAGATCGCCTGTTTGGGGTCGCCGATCAGGACGAGGGTGGTCTCCTTGGTCCCGAAGGCGGATTGGACCACGCTCCACTGGATCGGGTCGGTGTCCTGGAACTCGTCGACGAGCACGACGGAGTAGCGCGCGCGAAGGCGTCGTGCCGCCGCCGCGCCACGCGTCTTGTCCGAAAGCGTCTCCTTCAGTCGGACCAACAGGTCGTCGAAGGTCAGGAGGTTCCCCTCCCGAAGGCGTCGCTGGACCTCCCGTCGGACGCCGTCTGCGAGCCGCCGCCGGAGACCGGCTCCGTCGTCTCCCACCTCCGGCTCGAGAGGGGTCTCAGGATTGGCGACCGCCCACTTGGCAACCTCGAGTGCCGCCCGCCGGTTGAACGGAGGCGCGCTCGAGTGCAGCAGGGTCCAGCGAACGTACAGGTCGTCGACGACCTGCTCGACGAGGTCCCCGGGGTCCTCGAGCAGAGTCGCACCGCTCGCGACGTCACCGCTGACTCCGAGCCCTGCGAGCATGAGTTGGCAGAAGCCATGCGTCGTCGTGATCGTCGCCTCGTCGAATACCGTGAGCGCGGTCGCGAGTCGCTCGCGACGTTGGGTCACCTCGTCGTCGGTTCCCGACGCCAGTAGGCGGAGGACCGAGTCCTCCCGCAAAGGCGGCTCACCCGACTCGAGGTAGCGTGCCAGCCCCTCCTCAGCCGACACGAGGCGGGCGCGCACCCGGTCCCTCAACTCCCCTGTCGCGAGTCGCGTGAACGTGACGGCGAGGATCTGCGAGACGGGCACGCCGTCGGCGACGAGACGTGCCACGAGCGCGGCGATCGTGAAGGTCTTGCCCGTCCCGGCACTCGCCTCGAGCACCGTCACGCCCGGTCCGGGGAGGGGCCCGCAAATGTCGAAGTGGTCGGGCTCCGAAGCGCCGTTTGTGGGAAGCGCGCTCGGGACGGTCTCGGTCACGACGGGTAGCTCCGCTCCTCGTGAAGGAGCAGGGGCTCCCACAATCTGAAGGCCAAGCGGCCGAAGCGTGACCGTTGAGCCCTCCAGCCCGGCCCCGCTTCGTCCTCCCGGGGCGATTCGGTCAACAACTCCCCGAAACGGACGCGGCCGTCGAGCACCAGCGCGTGCTCCGGCTCGGCGTCCTCGTCGAAGCCGGCGTCGCGGCTCGACTGCCACACCTTCTCGCACTCGGCTTTCCAGTCGCGGTCGTTCAGGACCGCGTCGACATAGGTCTCGGATGTCTTCGTGTAGAGCGGCAACGGCTCTCTCAGGCCTCGGTGGTAGAGGTCGGCGAGGACGCCGAGGTGTGCCAGGGCGATCATGCGCCGCTCGTCCGCGTCACCGGCAAGTGCAGGCAGCTCCGCCACCGCTATCCGCTGAGCACCCCTGCTCGTGCCGCGTCCCCGCCCGATCGTCACGGCCGTGACCGTGTCCTCGGGGTGAGCCGCCGTCAGGCTGAGGAAGCGGACCCAGGCGCTGAGGCGGTGCTTCGGCCCGAGATGCGAGTACAGGCATCGAACGATGCCGACCCCTCGAGACCCGTCCGCCGAGCGGTACACGTCGGGCACGGTCCCGATGAGAGCGCGGCCATCGGGCAGCCGAACGTTGACCTCGACGGAGTCAGGAACCACACGGCCGATCGGTGACAAGGAGCGGGCCACGTCCGCAAGGCGCTCCACCGCCGCCTCGACATCGGAGAGCTCCGCCTGAGCGAGGGCTCCCGGCGGGAGGAGGCCGCGCCCGAGCTCGGCAGCCTTCGCCCGCTCGAGCGTGGCGCCTCCGAGGCGGGCGGCAAGCATGCGGTCGCCCACTCCCCATTGCTCGAGAGCGTCGAGCTCGACCGGCAGCGAGTCCTTCACCTCGTCCGCACTGCCGGTGCCGTACCAGCCGAGGCGCTCCCGGAGGAATGCCCGTACCGGATGCTCGACGAACCGCACGAGGGACTCCAGCTGGATGACGGACGTGTCGGCGGGTTCCAGCAGGCGTTCGAGGAACTTCTTGCGCCCCTTCGGCATCGCCGAGAGCGAGCGCGCCCCGTCGAGGTCGACCGGGTCGAAGCTCCACGCATCGGTGACGGCCAGCACGCTTGGGCAGAAGTTGCGCTGATCGAAGGATTGCAGCGGATGCTCCACGACGATCCGGCTCCGGGCGCGGCTCGGCGGATCGTCGGTCCGCACCGTCTGGTCGACGACGTCGAGCAGTTCGGCGATCGGCACACACGGAGACCGTTGCTGGTTCGTGCGAGGGTCCCGTCCTTCGTAGGTGATGACGAGGTGCTCGGTGGCGGCGAGCAGCGCGTCGAGCAGCAGCTGCCGGTCCTCTGAGCGCGTGTCCCGGTCGCCGACATGTGGCTCCGCCAACAGGAGGTCGTCGCCATCCTGCGCCGTGTGCCGCGGAAAGGCTCCGTCGTCCAGTCCGAGGAGACCGATCACACGATGCGGCACCGACCGCATCGGGACGAGGGTGCAGATCGTCAAGTCGCCGGTGCGGAAGTTCGCCCTCGTCGGGCGCCCGCGCAGCCGGTCGGAGAGCAGGGAGCCCACCTCGGCCGGGTCGAGCAGCACTGCGGGACCCTCGTCCGACATCGCGGGCTCGGCCACGTCCGCCAACACCCGATGAAGCTGGTCGGACTGCCACTGCTCGTGCGGGCCGGCCACGGCCACGCTCTCGGTCGCCTGCTGCAACGCGTTCGTCCAATCCGCCACGCTGTGGCGACCTTGCAGGGTTCCCACAGCGACCTGGAGGCGCTCGACGAGCTCGGCGAACCGACCTGCCAGGTCGACCACACCGCTCGACACGTCGTCGAGTGGCAGCACGTCGCGGAAGAGCCGCTCGTCCTCCTCGGCCATCGCCACGCCGAGCAGAAGCCGGTCGAGGCCGGCTTGCCAGGTGTTCTCCCTCACCTCCCCGAGCTTCCACGAGGCGCGGTGCTCCCGGTCGAGCCCCCACCGGATGCCGGTCTCGCCGACCCAGCGCTCGAGCTGTCCGAGGTCGTCCTCGTCGAAGCGAAACCGCCGACGTACCGGCTCACGACCGGCCAGGTCCAACACCTCGGAGGCCGTCACCCGGCCCGACGCGAGCTCGAGCAGCTGCGCCGCGACGGCAAGGAGCGGATTGGTCTGGCGGATCGACCGATCTGCGAGCCGCACGCGCACATGCGGTGGGCCGGGCTCGACCTCCGCGGCCCCGGCCGCGGCCGCAGGCGCGTCAGTTGACGCGGCCGCAGGTGGCTGGTTCTGTGACCCGAACACGGCATGGATCAGCGGCGCGAAGGACTCGATGTCCGGGCACATGACGACCACCTCGCGCGGTTCGAGCGTCGGGTCGGCCGCGAGCAGGTGGAGGATCGCGTCACGCATCACCTCGACTTGGCGGAGCCTCCCGTGACACGAGTGGACGCGGAGGCTGTCGTCACTGGGGTCGAGGACCGGCCGTTCCTCGGGATCGGCGTCCGGTCTCGGGGCGCCGGGAGGAGGACGGTCCTCGCGGATGTCGGCCTGCAGGAGCCGGAGCAGCGTCTGCCTGCCCTCGGACACCTCTCCGACGGGACGGTGCTCGCCCCCGGTGACGCCGTGAGCCGAGAGGACGAGCTGCATCTCACGGGAATCGCGGCCCCAAGAGCGAAGCAGCGGGTTCGCCGCGATGGCCACGGTCGGATCGTCGAGCCGCCGCAGCGGATGCTCGAGCGCGAGGCTCCCCCTCTCGACCTTGTCCCAGAGGCGGCCCGACGGATAGAGCAGGAACAGGTGGACATCGCGGTCGCGCGCGATCGCGTGGAGGATGCGCAGGTGGCTGGCAGGCAGCCGGGTGAGGCCGAAGAGCGACAGCCTGGGCGGCAGCGCGAGGAGCGACGGCTCCTCGGTGATGCGAGCGGCCGCCGCCTCGAGGCGCTCCGCCGGGCTCGCCACGCCGACGTGGTGGCGGAGACGACGCCAGAGCTCTGCTTGCCAGGCACTCGGGCCGGCGGGAGCATCGTCGGCCGCTGCATCTGCAAACCCGTTGACGTGCGGGGGCTCTCCTTGGCCGACCCAACTCAGCACCATGTCCGGCCTGTGCACGCCGTAGCGGTCGTACAGGTCGGCGAGGTGCCGGACGATGGGATAGCGCCGGAGCACTTCCTCGCCATCGCGGCCTTCGAGAGCGCCGACCTTCAGGTGAGCGGCAAGAGGCTGCAGGTACGGCTCCGCGAGGTCGGCGTCGACGATGTCGAGCAGCGGCCAGACGGAGCGCTCCGGCGGCCACGGATCGTCATCGGGATCGAACCCGCACGCGACGGCTGTCGCTTCCCTGATCAGAGATCCGGGGAAGGGGAACTCGACGTTGGCGCAGATCCCGTCCCCGCCGTCCGGCCCGGCGCCGAGGCGGTGCGACAAGCGCTGGGTCAGCCATCGCTCGACTCCTCTCGTCGGCACAGCCACGACCTCTGCGGCCATCGGGTCGTCGAGCGCGTCGAGCAGGAGGTCCCCAAGGGCCTCGACGAGATGGTCGGCTCGTTCAGATCGGTGGATGTGCAGCATTCGCAGCTCCCGCGGTGAGGCTACCGAAGGGGTGCTCGCCGGGTCCGACGTGAGCACGCCGGTCAACGGCACAGTGCGCTGAAGGACAGCCTCAGCAGTAGCGCAAGGACTGCACGCTGTGCATCCGCTCGGCCACGAGCTCGAAGCCGGTACCGCCGTCGGTCGACCGGTAGACGTGGCCGTCGTCGGTGCCGAAGGCAACCTGGCCGTCCCGGGCGGTGAGGCAGCCGCTGTCGAGGTTGTAGGGGAACGACTCGGGCAGGCCTCCCCGGCACTGCTCGAGCGATCCACCGAGGCGGCCCCGGTAGAGGCGCCCGTCCGAGGACGTCGGGCCCGTCGAGGCAGTCACGAAGGCGGTGTCGCCATCCAACGCGACGGCTCGTGAATAGGCGGCGTGGAGCCCGTCCGTCGTCCAGGTCCACGTCAGGCCGTCGTCCTCGCTCCAAGCGACACCCTGCGCAGCGGCGACCACCGCCCGGGCACCGTCACCGGCTGCCACTTCGTGCACGTCGGCTTCGGGCGGGATCACTGCGGCCCACGTGGCGCCGCCGTCGGCCGAGCGCCACAACCCACCGACGTGCACGTTCACGAGCCACGTGCCGGCGCTCGTCACGGCCATCGATCGGAGGTCCGGCGTCGGCCCGGCCGGGTTCTCCCACGAGTCGCGCCCGGGCACCGAGATCGG
>JAKCCH010000096.1 GCA_021838945.1 Actinomycetes bacterium | reverse complement strand
AGGGTGCGTTCGAACTGGCCCGTCCCCGCCGCGTTGATCCGGAAGTACGTGGACAGCTCCATCGGGCACACCACGCCCTCGGGCACGTAGCAGAACGAGCCGTCGGTGAACACCGCCGAGTTCAGCGCGGCGAAGAAGTTGTCCCGGTAGGGAACGACCGAGCCGAGATAGGCCCGCACCAAGTCGGGATGGTCCCGTACCGCTTGGGAGAAGGAGCAGAAGATCACGCCGGCTTCGGCCAGGCGGGTCTGGAAGGTCGTCGCGACCGACACCGAGTCGACGACCGCGTCGACCGCCACGCCTGACAGACGCTCCTGCTCGGCGAGCGAGATACCGAGCTTGTCGAACATCGCCCGCACCTCGGGGTCCACCTCGTCCATGCTGGAGAGCGCGGCGTTCTTCTTGGGAGCGGCGTAGTAGATGATGTCGTCGTAGTCGATCGGCGGGTGGGTGACGTTCTGCCACGTCGGCTCGGCGAGCGTGCACCAATGGCGGTAAGCGCCCAGTCGCCAGTCGAGGAGCCAGTCCGGCTCCCCCTTCTTGGCCGAGATCAGCCGGATCACGTCCTCGGAGAGACCTCGCGGGGCGAAGTCGGTGTCGAGGTCGGTCGAAAAGCCGTACGCGTACTCGCGGCCGGCCAGGTCGGCCAGCTCCGCTCGGGCGGCGCTCACGCCGCGGTCCCGGCAGGACGGCCGATCCGCACCCGCCAGATCTCGGGGCCCGACTCCAGGTAGTCCCAGCTGTAGTGGCCGGCGTGCTGCGCATCGAACTGGTAGCGAAGCGGCTTGGGGTCGTGGTCGTTCACGAGGACGAACGCGCCGCCCTCGGCCAGGGCGTCGAAGGCAGTGAAGATCGCGTCGTGGCGCTGGCCGTGGGGGAAGCGGCGCACGTCGAGCTCCGGCTCGGCGCCTGCTCGTGCGGGTGCGCCAACCCCTTCCTCGCCGGCCGGTGCGCCGGCAGGACGGCCGATCCGCACCCGCCACACCGTCGGTCCCGCCTCGAGCACCTCCCAGGTGAACCGACCCTCGTGCTCCGCTTCGAACTGGTAGCGAAGCGGCTTGGGGTCGTGGTCGTTCACGAGGACGAACGCCGTCCCCGTCCCGAGCGCACCGTAGGTGGCGAAGATCTTCTCGTGGCGCTGCGCGGGGGCAAGCGCCCGCACGTCGAGCACCGCCTCGCCGTCACCTGCCACCGATGGCGCGATCGACGCCGGCCCTGCCGACAGGGTCACCGGCTCCGCGGTCACCGAGCGCACCAAACGGTGCAGCGCGGCGGTGACCCGCACGGCGAGCTCCGGTCGAACGACCCGCACCGCCACCCAGGCCTCGGCTGCCAGCCTGCATGCGGCATCGCCCCGATCGGCGTCGGCGAGCTGGCTCGCCGCACCAAGCACGAGGCGGAGCAAGGCCGCCTCTGCATCGGCGGTCGTCAGGTCGTCGGTCACCGGCGTCTCGTCCTGTGCTGCTTCGGTGAGGCGATGCATCTGGACGAGCAGTCCGGCCAGGTCGACCTCCGCGTCGGCAGCCAGCGGAGGAAGCACGAGCTCGTTCTCCTTGGCAACGTGCTCGGCGAAGAGCGCGCCGATCGCCTCGGCCTCGGCTGCCGCCGCGCTCGCGTCGTCGGCAGTCGCCAGCCGCTCGGCGAGCGAGACGAGCTTGCGGTGCTCGTCGACCATTCCGGCCACCGTCTCGGCGAGGTCAGCCTTGGCCGCGGCAGCCCGGTAGAGGGTGTGCTCCTCAGCCATGGCGTGGGGCAGGACCTCCTTCGCCAGGTACGCCACGAGCTCGGCCGCGGCCGCCCCGTCGTGGTCGTGCCGCTCGACGGCGGCGCGGAGGGAGGCGACGCGCCGTGCGACCCCGTCGGCGAGCGCGGCGTGGTGGGCCAGCATCGCCTCCAGGGCGCCGGTGTCGGTGTCGGTCGTCGTCATGGTGCACTCCTCTTCGCTCGAATGGCTCTCGCGAGAGTGTATCTCCAGTCTATGCTAGAGGAAAGCGTGCAGGCCCCTCGGGCCCCGACGGGACGAGGTGACGAGAGCATGATGGGGAGACGTCGGCAGTGACGACGAGCGCTCCGGTCGTAGCGGTGGAGATCCTCTCGGCCTCGGTATGGATCGGCAGCCTCGTGTGCCTGGCGGTGGTCTCACAGGTCGCCCGCAAGGTGCTGGAAGGTCCCACTCAGGTCGCCTTTTTCCGTGCCGTCGGCCGCCGCTACGCGATCGTCGGCACCGGCTCGCTGCTCGTCGCCATCGGAGACGGCCTGGCGATGGCCTGGCCGCCGGCCACCTGGACAGCCACGATCGACGCCGCGGTGGCCCTCGCCGGGCTCCTCGTGCTCGCCACGGCGGCGGGGATGGCACAGGCCCGGACCATAGGAACCCTGCGACGCCGCGCCATCGCATCACCGCACGATCGTGCCGCCCGAGCTTCGGTCCGCCGAGGTCGGCGGCTGGCGACCTCCCTTCGCCTCCTGATGGCCGCCGACACCCTCGCCATCGTGGTGCTGGCTGCGATGGCCGCGACTCACTGACCATCCTTCACCAGGCCGGCGGAGGACTCCACACGCTCGGACAGCCCGCCGCGACCAAAGTCTCGGGGTTGTGCGTCCCGACCTCCACGGGTACGATAAATCCTGACCTAATCGGTCAACTACTAGAGATACGGGAGCACCCATGGCGTTGTACCTATCGGAGATCGTGACTGGCACCGCCGAGCGAGGAGCCGCCGAGGAGCTCGTCGCGCGACTCGGGTCCGCCGCGAGCGGGGCTGGCGGCCAGCTGCTCGAGGTGCAGGTGAGCGAGGACTTCGCCCGGATCTTCTTCGTGGCCGAGGACGTCGACCCGGCCCAGCTCACCGCCCGCATCGCTGACCTTGGCGTGGCCTGTACCGAGCCTGCGCTCGTGCGCCTGGTGGGGGCGACGGTGGACCAGGTGCGGGCGCGAGCCACCGGTGCGGCCAGCCACCTCGTCGAGTGGGACTTTCCCGCCGGCCTCGACATGGATACCTACCTGGCCCGCAAGAAGGAGAAGTCGCCCCTCTACGCCCAGGTTCCCGAGGTCGCCTTCCTCCGCACTTACGTGCGGGAGGACATGGGCAAGTGCCTGTGCCTCTACGACGCTCCCGACGACGCGGCCGTGGTGCGTGCCCGTGAGGTCGTGACCACGCCCATCGACCGCCTCCACCGTCTCGCCGAGCCGTCCGGCGTCGCCGCGCCGTCCTCCCAGCCGTGACCGCCGTCCACGCGGCTTTGACCGACGGGGCGCTCCGCCCTGAGCTCGAGGCCTACTTTGCCGAGCGAGCCGAGGCGGTCGATCGGGGCACCGCCGATGTCCGCGACGGGCTACGACATCTCGCTGATCATGGATTGCTCGCCCATCCCGATCTCGCCACGAACTGCGCCGTCATCGAGGGCGTCGCCCGTCACTGCCTCACGTCGGCGTTCAGCGCCTGGGCGCACACCATGGTGGCCGAGTACCTGTCGCTGTCGGGCTCGTCCGCCCTGCAGGCCGAGCTGCCGCGCCTGCGCCGGGCCGAGACGATCGGGTCGACCGCGATGGCACCGGCGATGCAACACCTGGTCGGCCTGGCCGATCTCGGCGTGCAGTTCCGCCACGATCGAGAGCGCTACGTCGTCGACGGCGCGGTGCGCTGGGCGTCCAACCTCTTCATCGAAGGCTTTCTCGTGGTGGTGGGCGCGGCGGGCCCCGACGGCGCCCGGGCCGTCCTCGCCATCGCGTCGGACGCCCCGGGCGTACACGCCGGCGAGCCGCTCGAGCTCCTCGCCCTTGGCGCCACGCGTTCGTCGAGCCTGCGGTTCGAGGGGGTGGCGCTCGACCCCTCCCGGGTGGTGAGCGCCGACTTCGCGCCCTTCTTGCGGGCGGTCAAGCCCCGGTTCCTCCTCCTGCAGAGCTCGTTCTGCCTGGGGCTCGCTCGCGGAGCACTCGACGGCACGCAGGTCGGGCTCGAGCGAAGCTTCGCTGCCTTCAGGAGCGAGCACGACCGTCTCTCCGCGGACCTCCAAGCGCTCGGCGCGCGCCACCGGCGCCTCATCGGGGACCTTGGCCCGACGCCTGCGGTCGTGGCGCATCGTCTCGAGGTGGCGAGGATGGCCCAGCGGGCGGTCGACGTCGAGCTGCGGGTGGCAGGCGGCGGCGGGTACCGGGCGTCGAGCTCGACCGCACGGCGACTGCGCGAGGCGGCATTCTTGCCCATCCAGTCCCCGACGGAAGGGCACTTGCTCTTCGAGCTCGAGCGCGCCGCGCCGGACGAGGTGTCGGCGCCTGCCGCCGGCGGTGCCCGGTGAGCTCGCTTGTCGCGGCCCAGCCTGGCGAGTCGCCGCAGCGGCGAGGACCCCGGGCGCTGCGCCACGGGCTCCCTTTTGGCGCGGTGATGGCGACCGGCGGCGCGGCGCAGTTGGCCGGTGCCTGCGGCCTGCCTGACGCCGTGCGCCCGCTGCTGTGGCTGGCGGTGGCAGAGGCGGGATGGATCGCTGCTCGGGGCCTGGCCCGCCATCGCGGTCAGCTTCGCCTGCCGCTGTCGGACTGGGTCGGCATCGGGCCGCCCGCCGAGCACACCGGGGTGCTCACCGTCCCTCTGGGTCTGGCGGTCGTCGCCACCGGCCTCAGCGTGCAGCCAGGCGCGGCCGAAACCCTCGGTGCCGGCTTCCTGGCCCTGGCCTGGCTGACCGCCGTGGTGCTCGTCGCTCGCTTCGCGCTCTCCGTGACCCGCCGCTCGACGACCTCCATGTCGTCGACCGCCAGTGTCGACGGGGGATGGTTCCTCGCCCCCGCCGCCCTCCTCGGCGCCGGCATCGCCGCCGGGGCGTACGCCGGGCAGGCGGTCGGGCTCCTGGCGGACGTACTGCGGTGGGCGACGCTCCTGGCGGCGGGGGTCGGCCTGGCCGGCTACTGGGCAGTGGCGGTGAGCGCCGGGCTGGCGGTCTCACGTCGAGGTCTCGGACAGGGCAACCGGGTGCTGTGGTGGATCGCCGCAGGTTGTGGCGGGCTGGCCGCGGCAGCCGCGGCGCGGGCGCTCTCCGCTGGCGGCAGACCGTGGCCATCGGGCGTCGTCGCCGCCGGTCACGCCGCGGCGGTCGTCACCTGGTCACTCGCCGCCGTCCTCGCAGTGCCGATCGTGGTCGCAAGCATGTCGTCTCTGGCGCGAAGCCGCCGGATCGTGAGAGCCGCTCCCTGGCCGCCGACCTTCTCCACCGCAGTGTTCGCCCTCGGCGCGCTCGCGACCGGCAAGGTGTTGGAAGCTCCGACCGTCACCAGTGTCGGCAAGGCGGCCGCCGGTGCCACGCTCGCCCTATGGGCAGTCACCGCCACGCTGCACACGTCCCGGCTCCTCCCGAGCGCTCGCCGACGACGCCCAGCTCGGACGACCGACGTGGACGGGGCCCCGATGGTGCCCCCGAGTGCGCAGGCTCCGCAGACCGCCGCGATGGCCGCGCCACCGGGCTGAGACCTGCGAAGGCCCGGGTTACTTCGAGATCCGACCGACCGCTCGTCCCTGTCGAATTCCGCTACCTCGCAGGGGCGAGCATCCGGCGTGCCCAGCGGTGCCAGGACTCGGCCAGCTCGGCCACACCGAGGAGCTCGCCCGCACGGTGGTGCTGGTCGTAGAAGATGTGGGCGACCTCGACCGCCCGGAACCCGTGCGCGGGACGTTCGACGACCTGGATCTCGTCACCGGCTCGGAGCGCCCCTTCGGCGAGGATCCGCAGGTAGACGCCGTGGCGACGGGCATCGGCGAAGCGTTCGGGGAACCGGTCGTCTCCCATGCGGATGCCGAGCTTGTAGCAGGGGATACGCGGCTGAGTGACCTGCAGGACCACGCTCCCCACCTCCCAGCGCTCGCCGACGACCGCCTCTGACAGGTCGAGGCCGCTGGTGGTCAGGTTCTCGCCCATGCTCCCCGGTCCGAGCTCGAGACCGAGCTGGCCGCTCCACCACTCGAGATCCTCTCCGGCGTAGGTGTAAAGGGCCTTGTCGGGGCCGCCATGGGCCTTGCGGTCAGCTTGTGCATCGCCGACGAGGTTCACGCCCCAGGCCCTGACCGGCCCGGTGACGGGCACCTTCCAGATCGCCGAACGCACCGTCCGGCCGCGCCAGAGCGTCTCTGTCGGGCGACCCACGTTCACCGAAAGCACCCGGGCAGGGCGAGCGTCGGCGGTATCCTCGTCGCCGCCAGGCGTCTCGCGACCCCGGCACGCACACCTCGGTACCGCTCCGTGCGATCGGACGGCCGGCATGCCCGTTCTCGCGGTGCCACCGGCGGCGTCGGCCGTCACTTGTGCCCGTCTGGAGGCTGGTAGCTGCCGACCGGGGACCGCAGGCCCACCGCGAAACGGTTCCAGCCGTTGATGGCGACCACTGCCAGGGTGAGTGCCACCACCTCCTCCTCGTCGAAGTGGCTCCGCACCTCGTCGTAGAGGTCGTCAGGAACGTCGGAGCCCGGCAGCAGGGTGAGCGCCTCACACCAGGCGAGCGCCGCCCGCTCTCGCTCCGAGTAGCACGGCGCTTCTCTCCAGGCGACGGCGAGATGCAGCCGCTGCGGGTCGACGCCGAGCGCGGTTGCGTCCTTGGTGTGCATGTCGACGCAGTAGCCGCAACCGTTCAGCTGCGAAGCCCGGAGCTTCACCAGCTCGAGCAGATCCGGCTCGAGGGTGCTGGTCCCAACCGCCTTCTCCAACCCCGTCATGGCGCCGATGGCGGCGGGGAACACGTTGCGGTAGTCGATGCGCATCTTGCCTCCTTGCTGTCGAGTCAGGCTCTGTCACGCTGCTCCCACCACCGCCGGGGGCTGATCCTGGGACCCTCGAGCCGGCACGTCCTTTGCGCAGGTCTACTACACCTCCGGGGTGTTCTTCTCCTCGAGGCTAGAACTTCCGGACCGGGGTCGACGCAGCAATCTCGATCAGTGCCCTTCGGCGTCGGGCAGGCCCTCCCAGAGGTCTGGCAGTTGATGAGCCAGACGCCGCAACTCCTCTATGTGGAGCGCCGACAACGCGGCCAATCGGTCCTCTCCTTTCGGCGTCAGCTGCAGCCGGACCACCCGATGGTCATCGTCGTCGCTGATCCGGCGCAGCAGCCCTGCCGCTTCGGCGCGATCCACGAGGCCCACGGTGCTGTGGTGGCGCAGCAGCAGTTGGTCGGCGACGTCGCCGACCTTGGGCCCCCGGGGATCAACGTGTCCTCGGACCGCAAGCAGCAGCTGGTGCTGGGCGGGGGTCAGGCCGGCCGCTCTTGCCTGGGCCTCGCTCCAATGCTGGAACCGCCGCAAGCCAGTACGAAGCGTCAGTAATCGGCGATAGGCATCGTCGGACAGTGTCCGCTGCGACGTTGGCAGTGGGCTCAAGGATCTCCCACGTCCTGCTGCCGCCACGATCGTCGAAGGCGGCGCCGACGACCGACGGCCTGCGGGCGTGCGCCCTACCACTCGGCCAACCCCGATCCCGATGGGCCACGCCGCACTTGCTGGCGGCCACTGGCCCGACCGTGCCAGGCAGCCGAGCATCTCCCTCTCCCTCCGGCGACCACCGGAACACCAGTCTGTTCTGCGACCATCATCTCCCGACAGCTTAGTATCGTAAGGCGATGCACTTGCGCGCGCGAAGCCCTGAGGTCAGCTTGGGCACGACTCGTCGCCGCTTGGCCGTACTCGGGGGGATCGGCCTCCTTCTCGGTGGGGTCGGCGGCGTGGCTGCTGACGTGGTGGTGCACCTGGTGGGCCTCATCAGCAACCTGGCCCTCCTCCACCGCTTCGGCTGGCAGCTGCCGGACCTTCGCCACTACCACCCCACGCCGGTGCTCCTGGCGGTGGCGGTCGGTGGTGCGCTGGTGGTGGTGGGCCTGGCCCGGTGGAGCCCGATCATCAAGGGCCATGGGATACCCGAATCGTTGGAGGCGATCTTGTTCCGAGACAGCCGGGTCATGCCCCGGGCAGCGGTCGCCAAACCGATCTCGGCGGCGGTGGCGATGGGGACCGGTGGGCCCTTCGGAGCTGAAGGACCCATCATCGTCACCGGGGCAGCGGTCGGCTCCCTCATCGGTCAGCTGGTACCGGTGAGCCCTGCGGAACGGCGGATCTTGCTCGCCACCGGTGCCGCGGCCGGCATGGCCGGTGTGTTCGCCACCCCCGTCGCGGCCGTGGTGCTCGCTTTCGAGCTGCTGTTGTTCGAACGCTCGCTGCGATCTCTCGTGCCGCTGGTGCTGGCCACCTCGGTCGCCGCTGCGCTCCACGACGTCCTGATCGCACCCCGTCCGCTGTTCGCTGTCGTCCACCCGCTCATCTTCCACGTCGGCCAGCTGCCGCTGTTCGCCATCCTCGGCCTCGCCGCCGGAGCGCTCGCCGTGGTGCTCAACCGCGGACTGTTCGCCGTCGAAGCCGGCTTTCGCCGCCTGCCCATTCCCGAGTGGGCACACCCCGTCGTTGGCGCACTCGGCTTCGGTGCGATCGGCCTGGCCGTGCCCGGCTCACTGTCGGTCGGTTACTGGGCCATCACCGACGCCGTCAACAGCCGCTTCCTCATCGGCGCGGCGGCAGTGCTCTTCGTCGGCAAGATGGTCTCGTGGTGGATCGGCCTCGGCTCCAACACCTCGGGCGGCACCCTGGCGCCGATGTTCCTCGTCGGGGCGACCATGGGGGAGATGGTCGGCATCGCCTTCGCCAATGCCTTCCCTGCCGCCCACATCCAGCCAGGCGCCTTCGCTCTCGTCGGCATGGGCGCGACGTTCGGAGTGGGCGCCAGGGCCCTGCTCACTGGGGTGGTGTTCGCCGCCGAGGTCACCGGCGGCTACGGCATGCTGGTGCCACTGCTGCTGGCCACCGGGGTGGCAGAGCTGGTGGCCGAGCTCGGTCTGGACGACCGGGTCATGACCGACAAGCTGCGCCGGCGCGGCTACCGCGTCGACTTCGACGCGCAGACCGACCCGTTGCGCATGCGGGTCGCCGCGTTCGTCATGCGGCCGGTTGGCGAGGGCCTCGACACTGCCAACATGCCGACGGTGGACCGTTGGGCGTTCGTGTCCGAGGCGCTGTCGCTGATGCTCGAACCGGACATGCCGGCAGTGGCGGTGACCGACCACGGGCGGATCGTCGGCACGATCACCCGAACGGAGGTCGAAGCCGAACTGCGTCGCCGCAACGCCGACGAGCACGTCCAGCCACCCACGCTCGGACCATTGGCGCCACGGGCAGCCCATCGCGCCGCAGAGGCGGCCGCAGAAGGCGCAGACCGGCCCGAGCCACCTGGGGACAAGCCTGCTGCTGCTGCGCCAGAACACGAAAACCAGACCGAGCAACGAAGCAACACACCACCAGCCCCACGCCAACCGGGCGACCGCGACGTGGCGCAGAACGACGACAACATGACCGGTCAACCCACAGATGAGGGCAAGCGATTGGGTGTGGGACCCACGATGATCAAGCCGCCGTCCGAGCTTCCCCCTACCGAGCGGGAGGCCGACGACCCGTCTTGCCCGGAGCCCTGAAGGGTCGACGGTTGTCGATGGCACTTGGAGTGGGTGGACACAGGGAACGAGACCACCCGCAGGCAGACCTCACCTTCCCTCCACGCCGACAACCACTGCACCTGTTATTTGCGTAGTGGGTAGAATATCTCCGGTGGGGTCGAGCGGAGAGGTCACAGCTGGCATTGCGCCCGGGAACACAGTGGGCGCAGCGTCGCTCCTGACCGTCGGGCACGGCACCCTGCGAGCCGAGGAGCTCTCCGAGCTGCTCAGCTCATCCGGCGTCCAACTGGTGGTCGACGTCCGCAGCGCGCCGGGCAGCCGCCGAAACCCCCACTTCGGCCGGGCGGAGCTGGAGCGGTGGCTGCCGGCGGCGGGGATCGACTACCGCTGGGAGAAGGACCTGGGCGGGCACCGACGCCCCCTGGAGGGATCGGCGAACACCGCGCTGCGCCACCCGGCATTCCGGGGCTACGCCGACTACA
>JAKCCH010000095.1 GCA_021838945.1 Actinomycetes bacterium | reverse complement strand
GTCACCCACGAGCCGGTCACATGCCCGGACTGCGGGGCGGACCTGAGGGCGGCAGAGGTGGCGGGTGTAGAGGTCCGCCAGGTCTTCGAGCTCGAGGTCCATCGCCACGTGACCGAGCATCGCATGGCGGCTCTCTCCCGCATCCTCTCGCCGCTCACGGGGGGAGGTGCGATGGTCTCCGTCGGCATCCTGCGGCGTCCTGTCCGCTCGGGGCTCGCCGGCCAGCCGTACTTTGTCTGGTCCCCGCTCCATGTCGGCATCTTCCTGATCGGCGTGCCGCCGTTCTTCCTGGCGCCGTGATTCACCCGCCTGGTGGTCTATCTGGACCGGAGGATGATGCGCCTGCTGCTCGCGCCGGATGCGGCCGCTTCGCGGGTGCAGCGCCTCGAGGAGTCGCGGTCTCTCACCCTCTATGCCGCCACCGCCACGCTGCAGCGGATCGAGCGGAACCTCCACGACGGGACCCAGGCGCAGCTGGTCGCTCTCGCGATGCGGCTCGGACAGGCCAAGGAGAAGCTTGACCACCTGGGCGTCGTGCCGGGTAGCGACACAGCGCTCGAGACGGTAAGGCACCTCGTCGACGAGGCGCATCGCGGCACCAAAGAGGCCATCGCCGACCTGCGCGACCTGGCCCGCGGCATTCACCCACCCGCCCTCGACACCTGCCTCGCCAATGCCCTGTGGACCCTGGCGGCACGCAGCCCGGTGCCCACCGAGGTGACGGTGTCCGTCCCATCCCGCCCGACTCAGACTCCGGCCATCGAGGCGATCTGCTATTTCTGCGCCGCCGAGTTGCTGGCAACGTCCACCAGCACGCCCAGGCGTCGCACGCCTCGCTTACCTGTGCCCAGTACGGCCCCTGGCTCCGGTTCGTGGTCCGGGACGACGGCCGAGGCGGTGCAGCGGCGAACCCCGGCATCGGCTCCTCCTCGAGCGGCCTGGCCGGCCTGGCAGACCGGTTGCGTACCGTCGATGGCAGCATGAGCATCGCCAGCCCGGCGGGCGGACCCGCGGTCGTCACCGTGGATCTCCCGACCCGCGCCTGACCGTGGCCGAGCACGAGACGCTGCGCGTCGTGATCGCCGAGGATTTCGCCATCCTCCGGGACGGGCTCGTTCAGCTCCTCGCCGACCGCGGCTTCGCCGTCCTGCAGTCGATAGCCGATCCCGTCAGCCTGGAGCGGACGGTCGCCGCCGACCACCCCGACGTGGCCGTGGTCGACATCCGCATGCCTCCGACCTTCACCGACGAGGGGCTGCGCACCGCCATCGGTCTGCGTCACGACTACCCCGATGTCAGGATCCTCGTGTTCTCGCAGTACATCGAGACCTACGCGGCGGAGCTGCTGGCAGGTGCTGCCGCAGGGATCGGCTACCTGTTGAAGGACCGCGTGGCGGACGTGGGGGACTTCGTCGAGGCACCGGTTCGGGTGGCGTCGGGGGGCACCGCCCTCGACCCCGAGGTGGTGATCCAGCTGATGGGGGCCAGTCGGCGCACCGACGCGGTCGTGGGACTGAGCAACCGGGAGCGCGAGGTCCTCGCGCACATGGCGGAGGGGCGGACCAACTCGGCCATCGCCGCCAGCCTCGTCATCTCCGAGGGCGCAGTCGAGAAGCACGTGGCCAACATCTTCGCAAAGCTGGACCTGCCGTCGACGCCGACGGACCACCGTCGAGTCCTCGCCGTGCTGCGCTACCTCGAGGGCTGACATCGCCTCCTCGGGGCGCTGACTCGTCTGGCGGCGACGACCGGCACAGGTCCAGCAGGCGGCCGGTGTCCGGTCGAACCGGTGGCGGGCTCCTTCACCCGCGGTGCCCGCCCGGCTACTGTCCGACCCTGCCGTCGATGCGCTCTCGGAGGAGATCGGCGTGGCCGCAGTGGCGGGCGTACTCCTCGATCATGTGGACGAGCACCGATCGCAGCGGGACTGTCTCACCCGCAGGGGTACGACCGAGCATGGCGAGGTCGTCGGCCCGGGCGAGGAACCGGTCTGCGATGGCGATCTCCGCCCGCCAGGCGTTCCACGCCTCGTCGACCACGGACGGGTCGGCGACCGCTCCGCTCCAGGTGCCACCGGGACCGCCGTCCTCCTTCTGGTAGCGGCGCGGCACCTCCTCACCCGACATCACCCTTTGGAACCAGTGCCGTTCCACGTCGGCCAGGTGGCGGACCAGACCGAGGAGCGACATCGTGGACGGTGGCACCGAGCGGGTGGCGAGCTGCTCGGGGTCGAGGTCGGCGCACTTCATCTGGAGGGTGAGGCGGTACGCCCGCAGATACTCGAGCAACGTGGTCCGCTCGTCGACCGGTTCGGGGCCGCCCTCGCGGGGATCACTGTCGGGGTCCACCCACATGTCCTCGCGGACGGAGGCGGCGCTCCACCTCCTTGGTTCTGGCGGTCGGTCGGAACCAGAGGGGGTCATCTCGACATCGTCGTGTCCGCAGCGCCGACGCGCAAGGGCGTGGAGGATTCCTCGTGCCCGGGGCAGCCGTCGGCTCGAGGCGCGGCGACGCAGCGTCGAGCGAAGGCTCGGTCCAAAGTGTTCCGGTTCCCGGCGACGCCCCAGCTCTGTACCGGTCGGCCTCCCCCTGGCGGGAGCTCCCCGCAGTAGCGTGCCGGGACATGCCCCCTCCCTGGCACCGGGAGCTCGTCGGCCGTATCGACGAGCATGTCATCAACTCCGCCGCCCTTCGTGACAACCCGCTCGGCGATCCCTCTCAGCGTCCCCTGTGGGTCTACGTACCGCCGGGCTATGACGAAGACGACCGGCGCTACCCGAGCATCTACGTCATCCAGGGTTACACGGGTCACATCCAGATGTGGTGGAACCGCAGTCCGTTCCGAGTCCCGTACCCGGAGGCGGTCGACGCGCTGTTCGCCTCGGGACAGGCACCGCCGTGCATCGTCGTCTTCGTGGACGCCTGGACGGCCTATGGGGGCTCGCAGTACGTGGACTCTCCCGGGACCGGCCGGTATCACACCTACCTCTGCGACGAGGTCGTCTCCTATGTCGACGGTCGCTACCGCACGATGGACGACGCCAGACATCGGGGGATCCAGGGGAAGTCGAGCGGCGGTTTCGGCGCCATGATCACGCCGATGCTCCGGCCCGACCTGTTCGGTGCGCTGGCGACGCACGCCGGTGACGCGCTGTACGAGCTGTGCTACCTCCCCGAGTTCGGCCCTGCCGCTCGGCTCCTCCGCTCGTGGGAGGCTTCCATCGAGGCGTGGTGGGGCGACTTCTGCAACCGCGTGCCGTTCACCGACCCGGCCGACGCGACGCTCCTCGGTCTCTACGGCGTGGCCGCTTGCTTCTCTCCTGATGACGCCGGCCGGCCGCAGCTGCCCTTCGATCCGCTCACAGGGCGGCCCCGGGAGGACGTCTGGGAGCGCTGGCTCGCGTGGGACCCGGTGCGGATGGTGCGCCGGCACGCCGAGGCTCTGCGGGGGCTGCGGGCGATCTGGGTGGATGCCGGCCGGAGCGACGAGTACTTCCTCGACCTCGGTGCCCAAGCCTTCGTCGGCGAGTTGGCCTCGATCGGCGTCACCGATGTGCACTTCGAGCTGTTCGACGCGACCCACATGGCCATCGAGTACCGGTACCCGAGCTCACTCGCCTTCCTCGCCGAGCAGCTCAGCGGCTAGGTCCTGCCGGTTCGTCAGACCTCCGCCTGTCCTCACCCCGCCCGGGTCGTCTCTGGGGAGGCCCGGTCGAGGAACGCCTGCATGTCCTCGGTGGACTGAGGCAGGCGCATGTGGCCCCGCATCGCGCAGGCGGACGAGGCCACGTCGGCGGTGGCCGGCCACGACTCGGGGCTCCACACCGCTTGCCGCAGTGCAGACGGACCGTCACGACCCCGTGACGACGGCGAGGTTCCGTCGGAGATCCGCCCGGGGGAACCTGCGCGAGCACCGCCACCGCGGTCGCGATCGATGCGTCGCCCACGACCTGCAGGGTCTCGCCGACGCCGGGGACGACGACCAGCAACGAGGCGCTGCGGCCAGAGGAGTCTGCAGGGAGTCCGCAGCTGCTCGGCGGCCATGTACATGGTTCACCGCCGGGGCGGCGGCGCACACAGCGGCCGACCCGCCAGGCGCCGGCACGAGCTGGCACGGATCTTCGAGGGAGGGTCCCGGGCCGAGCGGGTCCGCCACCCGCTCGCTCAGCACCCCGTCGGTCGACGGGGGTGCCGTCAGCGGGCCGGGTGAGTCGCCGGTGCTGACCGTCGTCGCGGTCTGGGCGAACGGCCGGTGGCGCTTCGCGCGAGGGACGACGGACTCCGTGCCGTCGAGGGAGAAGCGGACGACGGTCGGCGGAGCGGGTCGGTCGTGCCCTCCGGCGCGGAGGATGTCGGGGATCTCGGAGCTCCGGAAGACGGAGGTGGGCAAGCGGCCAGTCTCTTCGGGCTCGTCGTCGAACTGGAGGAGCGGGGAGATCGCCGGTATGGCCGCTCCTTCTTCGTGTGAGAGAGGAGCCCATCGTCGAGCGGCGCCCAGGCCGCCGCCGGGCCGTGACGACCGGCAAGGATGGTGCACATGCAGCGCGTCACCGCTTCGGACCACAGGCTGTCGGAACCACGACCGAGGTTCCACCTCGCCGTCCCCGTCGACGACCTCACTGCCGCCTGTGACTTCTACGGCGGCGTGCTCGGCTGTCCCCGCGGGCGGGAGGCCGGCACCTGGGTGGACTGGGACCTGTACGGCCACCAGGTCGTGACCCACCTCGTCTCCTCGTCGGTCGGGCACGTGGTCGGGCGCAACCCGGTCGACGGCGACGAAGTCCCTGTGCCCCACTTCGGAGTCCTGCTCGACGTGGCCCACTTCCACGAGCTGGCCGGACGGCTCGAGGACCAGGGGGTCAGGTTCGCCATCGAGCCGCACGTCCGGTTCGCCGGCCAACCCGGTGAGCAGTGGACCATGTTCTTCCACGACCCGGCCGGAAACGCCCTCGAGTTCAAGGCGTTCGCCGACGATGCCGAGGTCTTCCGCCGCCCGGCGACCGCGGGTGGGCCCCCGGGCCGCGGAACACTGCCCCGCCCGGGGTGACGGCCGTGTCGTATCGGTGACGAGGAGCAGGGCGGGTCTCGGTGGAGGAGCAAGGCGGGCGCGACGGGCCTCACCTCAGAGCGGGCCCCGGTCGGGGACCGGGTTCTGCCGCCTGCCGAGGAGCCACGTGCCGGAGGGAACGCCGGCGGCGACGAGGATGCCGAGGAGAGGCAGCCAGAGGGCGAGGCGCTCGTGCGGAGGGCGGTAGCCGAAATGGACGGTCGTGGTCCCGGCGGGCAGGCGGATCGACTGGAAGAGGCTCACGGCCTCGTGAGTGGTGAGGTGGTGGCCGCCGGCTGTGGCGTGCCAGCCCGGCATGTAGACCTCTCGTCTGAGCAGCGTCGCGGGCCCCGTGCACGCGGCCGTCACCGTGGCGATGCCGTGGGCGTCGAGACGGCAGCTGCCCACGGGTCCTACTTCCACATCGCCTCGGTGGACAGCAGCGACCTGCCGATCCCGGCGCTCTCGGCCGACTACGTCCCGGCGCATGTCGCGCCCGGACCCATGGCGAAGTACTTCGGCAGCTACGACAACCAGGAGCCGGGACTCCTCGAGCGGCTCCCCGACTACGAGGGGCTCGATGTGCGCTACATCATGCTGACCGGCTCCGACACCTTCTTCGGCACCGGCGCGGACCTGGCGGGCGGGGTGACCCGTGTCCAGCGTGACAGCCTCGCCACGATCTCAGGCTTCCCCACCCGCAGAACTTCTACTCGGTCATCTCAGCCAGTGGCGCTGAGCACTCTCCCGCCAGGCTGCCGGGACCTCGTTCGTGGCCTGCCGGGGTGGTGCGTCCAACGAACTCGATCGGCCGAGCGAGTGAGAGGCGGTCCGGGTGATCGCCGGCGAGGCCCGGTGGCAGGCCCGGTTCGCCGCTCCGAGGCGGCGGCGCTGAGCGGGCCCTGCAGCCTCGTCCCGTGTGCAACGGGGAGCCGAGCCGCTCGCGACACGGCGGAGGCAGCATCTGGCTTGACTGGCGTCCGGCGGACATGGGGCGCACGGCGGCCCCTCGGACGCTCTTTCGCGCCAGGCCGAGAGAGCGCACGCCGGCAGGTCAGCCCTGTCCCGCCACCGGGTGCCGACCGGCGGAGATGGCGAGCAGCCGGGCGGCGACGGGTCCGAGACGCCCCGACCACACCGCCCGGATCACGCGGTGGAGGCGCAGTCCCTCGCAGGGCACCGCGACGAGCGCGCCGGACTCCCGCTCGTCTGCTACCGCCAGAGCCGAGAGCACCGCCGGTCCGGCTCCGGCGCCGGCGGCTGCCTTGATCGCCGTGGTCGAGCCGAGCTCCATGGCGCTCACCACTTCGAGGCCGTGCTCGGCGAGCGCCTCGGCGAGGACCTGGCGGGTCCCCGAGCCCTCCTCCCGCAGGAGGAGCGCCGTGCGGGCGAGCTCATCGGGCGAGAGCACCCGCCGCCGCCTGGCCCACGGGTGCGACGCGCCGACGACGACCACGAGCTCGTCCTCGAGCACCTCCCTGAACGAAAGCCGCCCGGGAGGGCGCGCTCCTTCGATGAAGCCGAGATCCGCCCGCCCGTCGGCGACAAGCCCGGCGACGCTCGCCGTGTTGCCCATCTCGAGCGAGACGCTGGCGCCGCCGCGCTCACCCGCGAGCTTGCCCAGCCAGGACGGGACGAGGTACTCGGCCACCGTCATGCTGGCCGCCAGGCGGAGGCTGGAGCGCGCCGACCGGTGGAGCGCCGAGGTCCCGACGAGCAGCGACTCGAGCGCATGCAGGACGGGTGTCGCCCACTCGACCGTCGCCTCGCCGGCGGGGGTCAGCCGGGACCCGGTCGTCGCCCGCTCGAGGAGGTGGATGCCGAGCACCTGTTCCAGCTTGCGCAGCCGCATGCTGGCGGCCGGCTGCGTGATCCCGTGCGCCCCGGCTGCCGCGCTGATGGACCCGAGCTCGCTCACCGAGACGAGCAGATCGAGCGAGGTCAGCTCAGGCACCGGCTCGGGAAGGGGCATAAGCGAAGCTTAGAACGCTACCTCGAGACGGCATCTTCCGGGCGGGCCGTTCGACCGTCAGCCTTGGGCGAAAGGAGGCACCGTGCCCATCGATACCGCTCTCACGCGCACCACCTTGCCGCTCGGCCCGGAGGTGTCCGCCCGCCGCTCGTTGCCCCAGGCGGCGGCGGTCCTCGTCCCTGGAGCCGCCCTGGCGGCGGCCATCGCCGTGGTGGCCAGCCTCCTCGGCTCGCTCGTCCCGGTCATCGGCGCCCCGGTCATGGCCATCGTCATGGGGATCATCGTCGCCACGCTCCGCCCGCCGCCGCCGAGCGCCAGGCCGGGGCTCGCCTTCGTCGGCAAGCGCGTCCTCCAGGGCTCGATCGTCGTCCTCGGTCTCGGGCTCTCGCTCGGGCAGGTGCTCGTCGCCGGCGCCGCCTCCCTGCCGGTCCTCGTGGGCACCCTCGTGGCCGCTCTCGGTGCAGCCTGGGCGGTCGGCCGTCTACTCGGCTTGCGGACGGACCTCACGACCCTCATCGGCGTGGGGACGGCGATCTGCGGCGCCTCGGCGATCGCCGCCACCGACGCCGTCATCGGTGCCGAGGAAGCCGATGTCAGCTACGCAGTGGCCACGATCTTCACCTTCAACGTCGTCGCCGTGCTGCTCTATCCGACCCTCGGACACCTGCTCGGGCTCTCGCAGCACGCGTTCGGGCTCTGGAGCGGGACGGCCATCAACGACCTCTCGTCGGTCGTGGCGGCGTCGACCATCTACGGCCACGCCGCTGCGGGATACGGGGTCGTGGTGAAGTTGACCCGCACGCTCGCCATCATCCCCATCGCCCTGGGCCTCGCCGCCCTCCGGCGCCGGCGCGCGGCGGAGCAGCCGGCAGCCAGAGCGGGGGCCCCGCGTGTCTCGCTGGCGCGGGTCCTGCCGCTGTTCATCCTCGCCTTCCTGGTGGCCGTCGTCGCCAACACGCTCGGGCTCGTCCCGGGCGGCTTCCACCACGAGCTGTCGGACTCTGCCACCTGGATGATCACGGCCGCTCTGGCCGCCATCGGGCTCTCGACGAGACCGGCGGAGATCCGCCGTGCAGGGTTGCGGCCCCTGGCGCTCGGAGCGGCGTTGTGGGCGACGGTCGGGGCCGTGAGCCTGGCGCTCCAGTTCGCCACCGGCACGCTGCGTTGAGCGGGGACTCGATAGCGTTCGACCGTGTCCGGCGAGCGGTCGCCTCTGCGGGTGGTCCGCCTGTTGCTCGGTGCCCTGGTGGCAGCGGGGCTGCTGGCGGCCTGCTCCGGCTCCGCCTCGGCCCCGCCCCGCACGTCGTCGCCTGGAGCGTCCCGGGCGAGCCTGCCGCCGACGACCTCCGGCCCGCCCACGCGCACGAGGTTCGCCCACGTCTTCGTGGTGGTCATGGAGAACGAGTCGTACCAGGCGGCGCTGGCGGACCCGTCGATCGCCGCCCTTGCCCGTCGCTATGCCTACGACACGAGGTCCTACGGCGCCGCCCACCCGTCTCTCCCGAACTACCTGGCGTTGACGGCCGGCTCGACGTTCGGGATCACCTCTGACTGCCTCAGCTGCTTCGTCGCCTCCGACAACCTCGGCGCTCAGCTCAGCCGACACGGCGTCAGCTGGGACGCGTTCTTCGAAGATGTCTCGTCCCCCTGCTACCTCGGCACCTCCTACGGCCTGTACGCCGCCAAGCACAACCCGTTCCGCTACTTCCACGACATGCGGGCGAGCCGGGCTCTCTGCTCCCACCTGCTCCCGTACCCGAGGCTGCGAGCGGTGCTGGAGCGCCCGGCTGCGGAGGCACCCCGCTTTGTCTGGGTGACGCCCAACGTGTGTGACGACGGCCACAGCTGCCCCGAGAGCGTGGCTGGCCGTTGGCTCGCCGACTTCGTGAGGGAGGTGACCGCCAGCCGCGCCTGGCGCGACCGGGGCCTGCTCCTCGTCACCTGGGACGAGGGATCCTTCGGAGATCCGAGCTCCGTCACCCCGGCCGGTCGCCTGCTGGCGACGGGAGGCGGCGGTCACCTGCTCACCCTCGTCGTCTCCCCGCTCGTGCGGGCCCACACCGTGCTGCGCCAGCAGCTCAGTCCCTACGGGCTGCTCGCCACCATCGAGGAGAACTTCGGCCTCCCCCTTCTCGGCGCAGCCCACGCCTGGTCGGGTCACACCCTGCTCGGCCTCGCCGGCGGGGCGACGGGCGGCAGCCCCTGACGCGCCACCCCTTCCCCTGGGCTCAGGCCGACTTCCTGGCGGCGGCGTCCCTCGCCCGGTCCATCAGCGCCGCCGCGGGTCCGAGGGTCTTGTTCGCGCCCGGCGTGTTCAGCGTGCCGGGGTGGGGATGCGTCGGGGCCATCTTCTTGGCGGACTCGAAGGTCTTGCCCTTCTCCGCCAGCTCGGAGGCTGTGAGGTGGGCCTGCAGGCGGGGGAACTCCATCTTCTCCTCCCGCTCGGCGTGCTCGAGCACCGACAGCCGCAGGGTCTCGAAGAGCTGCTCCCACGCCGGCGTCCCGACCTGTGAACGCTCCATCTCCTTCAGCATCTTCTCCGCCTCGGACTCCTCGGCGATCCGTTCGCTCGCGATGTGCTCGCCACCAGGGACCGACTGCTCGGTGAGCGGCCGCACGATCTCCTCCTCGGCCACCTCGTGGCGGATCAGCTCCTCCCGCAGGGAGTCGAAGAGGTTCTCCCGGCTCTCGACGGGCGCCACGGTGATCTCGGTGAACAGCCTCCTCACCGTGGCATGGTCCTCGAGCATCTCGTCGATCAGGTTCATGACAGCCTCCTGTCTCGTGGCACTCGCGCGCCGGTACCCCGAAGGCGAGTCCGACAACCGGAGCGGCGCGCCGCACCCCGGCGCGACCACGCTGCGTGCTAGCGGTACTTTCCGGGCTCGCAGCTGAGGAGCGGGCATCTGTGCTGGTAGATGACGGTATTCGGCGCCCGAACGTGTATTACCTAACTCAGCGCGTGGGAGCGTAGGCGTCGAGGTCGAACAGG
>JAKCCH010000008.1 GCA_021838945.1 Actinomycetes bacterium | reverse complement strand
AGGAGCCGAGATGCCCGCCACCGGTTCGCCCCCGAGGCTCGCTTGTGTGCCCGCGTTCGGTGCCCGCCCGTGGCACAGGATCGTGCCGTTCGAGGTCACGAGGTAGTAGCCGTTCCCGCCGACCGCGCCGGTGAGTCCGACGACCCTGTTGCCAGGGCTCGAGCCGTAGCTGCCGGCCTTCCCGAAGTGGTACACGTAGCCGCTCGCCGTCACGAGCCAGTACCCGTGGTCCCCACTGCTCGCTGCCATGCCGACCATGGGGGAGGCGTGCCCGTCGGGCTTCGATCCGAAGAACGGGGCGTCGAAGTTGTACACAGCGCCGCTGCTCGTGGCGACCCAGTAGCCGCCCGTGGCGTCGTCTGTCACGATCGCGAGCGGCGTGCCGGCGCTCCTGTAGTCGCCATTGGAACCGTGGTACCGGGCGTCCCCGAAGGCATAGACGGATCCGTCCCCCGCAAGGAGGAAGTAGCCCTTCCCGTCCGGCGATGACGAGATGCCCGTGACCGGCGCGCCCGGAGCAGCCGGGCCGCCCCTCCAGGACCTCGTCCGGAGGTCGCCGTGGAACCTGGCGTCTCCGAAGGCGTAGACGGCTCCGTCTTTGAGCGCCAGCCAGTAGCCGCCACCGTTCGGCGTCGACGCCATGCCGGCGACGTCCTCGGGCAGGATCCGATCGGAGAGACCGCCGCAGTTCTCCGCCGCTCCGAAGCCGGCGACCGCGCCTGCCTGACCGAACACGCGATAGCCGCTCGGCGCGGCCGGCGTCGAGCAGGCGATCGGGGTCGTGGACGTCGGGTCAGGGATTCCGGTGTGTTGCGCGTTCGCGTGGAACATGGGCCACGGATACGGATCGGAGGGAGGCGGGACGTCGTACCCGCGCAGATACGTAGGAACGGTCATCGCCGGGTGGTAGCCGCAGTTGGTGAACATCATGTAGCCGGTCTTCGAGCCCGGCACTGCCGCAACAGCCGGCGCACCGCCGACGTAGCAGCCCTTGTCGATCGCCTCGGTGCTGCTGGTGCCGGCGAGATAATTGCCCGTGCGGGCGCTGAGGACGAACAGTCCCAAGACGTTGCCGATGAGGATGTCGTTGTCCGCCAGCCCATGGCTCTTGAAGTCGGTGACGTTGGCAAGGGTCGGCGACGAGAGCAGCTCGCCGTACGTCGTGATGTTGCGGGACCAGAGAAGGTGGCCCTTCTCGTTCCACGCCGTCACCCTCGCGTCTCCGGTCGTGGGGCAGTTCGCGCAGGAGCTCGCGAACACGTCCGTCGGCCCGCCCGGGTAGGCAGGCCCCACTGCCGGAGAGCCGAACGTGGCTCCCCCGGTGTTCACCGGCCACCCTGAGATCGGCCTGCCGTTCGCCGCGTCGTACGCGAACACCTCGTCTTCGGCCGGCTGGACATGCAGTCCCGCGCCGGAGAAGAACGACGTGCCGACGACGACGACAGGTGTCGAGCCGAAGGTCGTGACGGCAGGGCTCGACCAAACGGTCTCGGCGAGGCAGTGCTCCCAGACGAGCCGCGGGGCGCCGTCCTCGTAGCGGTAGTCCGAGACCCACCCGCTGAAGCACTTCGGCCCGCCGTTCGGACCGCGCCAACCGTTCGCGTCGCTGCCCTCGATGATGTCCATCTTGCCCGTGTGGGTGACGTCCGCCAGCGCCGGCGAGGACCAGATCGTGTCGGCGCGGTTGATCGGGAAGCCGCGGAGGACCTTGCCCTGCGGGTTCAGAGCGTAGAGGTAGTGGTCCCAGGACCCGAAGACGATGTCCTGTTGCCCGTTGCCCGTCACGTCGCCGACGGCAGGCGTGTCGAACACGCCGTTGGTGTAGCTGGCCGGGCACCCACGCCATTCCGAGAAGGTCTTCCTCGTGAGGAACCGGAACCTCAACCTGCCGTTGTAGTTCCACGCCATGACGCCGCCGTTCTGGCACCTCTCCTCGAGGGTGCCGAGGCCGACGACGATGCTCGGCTCGCGGTTCGGCCCGTCGAGGTACGCGATCACCGGGCTCGAGTCGATGGCCGTCGCCGTGTTCCCGACGAGGTCCGCTCTCTCGGGCCAACCCGGCATCTCCTCACCCGTTCGAGCGTTCACGACGTTCACCAGGCCGGACTCCGAGCCGTCGACGACCACCTTCTGCCCGTCGATGGTCCCGACCACGGGGGAGGTGAGGTACTGCCCACCGATGCCGCAGAGCTCCCAGCGCGGCAGGCCGAACGCCGTCGGGCTCGAGGCGGGACACGATGATCTCGGCCCTTCCGCCATCAGAGCTCGTCCGGGGAGCGCCGGCCGAGCCGGTGGTGTCGAGGTGGCCATCCCGAGGCCCGGGACGGCGGCTGCCATGGCGGAGGCGACCAGCACGGCAGTGACCAGAACGAGCTTGCGCCCGTCGGTCGAAGCACGCATCACGACACCCCCTGCTCACGTTCAGCCGAATGATACGGAACAGGTGGTGCTCGAGGCGTTCTTTCCGCTCCAGCTTGCTGCCCGATGGCCATGGGTATCATCGCCGCCGTGGCCAAGCTGGCGTTCGTGACACCCCGCTACGGGGAGAGAGTGCTCGGCGGGTCCGAGTCCATGGCGCGCGAGCAGGCGCGGGGTCTCGCAGCAAGAGGTCACCAGGTCGAGGTCCTCACGACGACTGCCAGTGACCACCACACGTGGGCCAACGACCTGCCGGCGGGTGTGGAGGAGGACGGGGCGGTGACGGTGCGGCGTTTCGAGACGGTGCCGCGCTCGGACCCGGTCGCGTGGGCAGGTTTCGAGCGGCGGATCTTCGCCGGTGACCATCTCGACGACGCGGAGGAGCTGGCCTGGATCAACAGCCGGCTGAGGGTGCCGGACCTCTACTTCCACATCGCCGGCGAGGGCCGCGACTACGACGCCATCATCTTCTCGCCCTATCTGTTCTGGACGACCCTGTACTGCATCGGTCTCGTGCCTGAGCGCAGCATCCTCATCCCGTGCCTGCACGACGAACCGTACGCGACCCTCCGGTCGGTGAGTGCCGCGCTCGCCGGTGCGGCTGAGGTCTGGTTCCTGTCCGAGCCGGAGCACCAGCTCGGCCATCGCCTCGCGCCGCTCCCGCGCCATCGCCTCGTCGGGTCTGCCGTGCACGTGCCAGACACCTACGATCCGGAAGGATTCCGGGAGCGCCATGGGATCGAGCGTCCCTTCGTGCTGTGTGCCGGGCGCCGGGAGGAAGGCAAAGGTTGGTCGCAGGCGGTGCGGGGTTTCGGCGCCGCCATCGTCAGCCACGGCCTCGACCTCGATCTCGTGAGCATCGGCGTCGGCGACACGAACATCCCGCCTGTCCTCGACCGGCGCATCATCGACCTGGGCTACCTGGAGGACGACGAGGTGTCGAACGCCTTTGCGGCAGCGGAGGCGTACCTGCAACCGAGCCCGAACGAGAGCTTCTCCCGGACAATCATGGAGAGCTGGCTCGCGTCGACACCGGTGATCGCCAACATGGGGAGCGAGGTGGTGGCCTGGCACTGCGAGCGGTCCGGCGGGGGCCTCGTCTACGGCGACGAGATCGAGATGGGCGAGTGCCTGCGCATGATCGCCGAGGCGCCGAAGCTGGCAACCGAGCTTGCCGCGAGCGGCCGGGAGTACGTGCTGGGGAACTACACCTGGCCGAAGATCCTCGACGGCGTGGAACGTGCATTGGAGCGGTTCTCGTGAACGCCCTCGTGATCGGCACGCTGCCCCCGCCCGTCACCGAGCGCTCCCGCGGGCTCCTCGCGGAGGTGCTGAGGCTGAGAGAGAAGGGCGCGACGTTGCGGGTGCTCTCCCCGACGCAGAACTCCGTCGCCCACGACTACCTCGAGCTACGCGGCGCGGCGTCGGCCGTCGAAGTCGCTCTGGCGGTGCGGAAGGCTGACTTCGTCGTCGTCCAACTCGAGCCGGGATTTCCCCTCGAGGAGAACGCCTCTCGTGCCGGCCGGGCGTTCGGGCTCGCATCGCTCGCCATGGCCTTGCGCAACGCACCCGGTGAGGTGGTCGTCCGCCTGCACTCGCTCCACGACCTTCCTTCCGGCGCCGGTGGCAGGGCGGCAGAGGCCCTGTGGTCGCGGTCAGACCGCATCGAGGTCGGGAGCGGCGAGGTCCTGGAGCACCTGGCGGCGTCGCTGTCGCCATCTACTGCCGGCAAGTTGACACTGGCACTGCCGCCTGTCGAGATCGGCGGCGGGCGCGAGGCTCGTGCCGCCATCGCAGAGGTCGGGGCCGGCGCCGGCCTCGAAGCGGTGACGGCCATCGTCCGCGCCCGCGCCGCCTCCGACCGTGCCTCGATCCTCGCCGACCGCGCCGCCGGAGCGGGCCAGGTCCGTGCCCGCCAACGGGTCTTCTTGTGGGAGTGGGCTCCCCACCCCGGCGCAGGAGTGCCCGCATTCGCCGACGAGGTGCACCACGAGCGATCCGGCCAGGGATCGACCCTACGCCGCGCCGCGCGGGCCGCCCTCCTGGCAGCCGAAGCGAGACCACTCACGCGCCCGCTCGCACGCAGCGCCCGCACGGCGCGCCGCCTCCTCGCGAAGATCTGATCCGTGCCTCGCCACCGGCGCCACCGGTGGCTCGGCCGGCGGGCTCAGACGCCGAGCTCGGCGAGGAGTGCCGAAGCAGCCCGATCGAAGGTGTGAGCGGCCGCGTGCTCCTCGCCGGCTCTCCCGAGGCGGTGGCGCTCCTCGGTGTCGGCCAACAAGCTCGAGAGCACGGTCGCGAGCTCGCCCGCGGTGCAGTCGTGCCGAACCTTCCGCACGGCTTCGTCGGGCAGGTCGTGCATCCAGCCGAGGTCGGAGACGACCGTCGGCACGCCGGCCGACAGGCACTCGCTCACGGCTCCTGACGCCTCCCCGGAGGAACCCGACCGCAACTGCACCCCGACATCGGTCCTCCCGAGGCACTCCACGTACTCGTCCCATGACACCGTGCCGGTGATGCGGAAGCGGTCGCCGAGGAGGTGAGATGAGGCGAGCTCCGACAGCTCAGCAGCAAGCTCCCTGCTGACCGATCCGAGGAGCACGAGCTCCGCCTCGGTGCCGGACGAGATCAGCTCGGCGAGCGCCTCGATCAAGAGCCCCGGCCGCTTGCTCGGGTCGACGATGCCGAAGCTCGTGACCCTGAGGCGGCGCTCGCCGCGCTCGAGGAGCCGTCCTGAATCACGTCGTGCCGACTCCACATGCTCACGCTCCTCGCGCGAGAGCAGAGACATCGCGAAAGGGAGGATCCCGAGCCTGTCCGACAGCTCAGGCCCCGCGTCGAGCTCCGCGAGGCGGCGCGCAGCCTCCGACGAGACGAGGAAGCGAGGCGTGAGCCCGATCACCTCCCGGAGGAGAAGGAGCCCGTATCGCTCCTGGTCGGCCGGCGGTATCGAGCGCAGGCTCCTGAGCTCGGGCGGGAGCGCCGGGTAGTTGCGGCCGATCGCCGCGCCGACACCTCCGGGCACTGCTCCCGGCACTTTTGCGGACAGCGTCATGAGACCGCTCAACCTGACGTCGTGGCCGACGACGATGCCGGAACGGCGCCGTAACGATGCGAGGGCATGGGCGTGGAACTCGGAGTTGCCGAGTACGTAGACGACGTGGTCGTACGAGCCGGTCGCGCCGTCGGTGACGTCGAAGACGCGTGCGTCGCGAGGGATCGTCCCCCCGAACGGCTCCAGTGGAGCGGACGTGCGCTCGAGGCCGTCGGCGAAGCAGTCGATCTCGATGGGGGGAAGGTCGGCGCCGTTGCGGTCGGGAGCCGCCGACTGCCGGCGCATCGCCTCGACCAGGCTCATGCTGTAGCCCGCAACTCCGCTCGGCGATGGCGGGAAGGGAGACACGACGGCGATCCGCCGCCGCCGCCGCCACGGCCGTTGCCGTCCTCGCCGGCTCGCGAGCCCTTCGAGCACCGTGGCGGCTCGATGCGCCACGTCTTCCCACGACGTGACGACCTGCGGCGCCCCGTCCAGCACCGTCGAGCGGAGCCCGGAGTCGGTGAGGCATCGCTCGATCGTGCTCGACATGTCGGCACGGTCGGACGGATCGAAACGAGCCCGCCGCTCCGGCACCATCGCGTCGAGCGGCGGCCGATCCGAGACGCAGACGACCGCTCCGCAGGCGAGCGCTTCGGCGACGGGGAGACCGAACCCCTCTGCGATCGAAGGGAAGACGAACAGGTCCGTGGCTTGATAGAGCTGCGTCAGGTGGGCGTCCGACACGAAGCCCGTCAGCACGAGGCGGTGCTCGATCCCGGAGAGGCGGGCGAGGTGGCGGTAGTGGTTGGCCGTGAGCGGCGGGAGGTCCCCGACGACCACGAGCTGGAACCTCTGCAGCAGTGACGCCGGCAGGTCCGCGAACGCGTGGATGAGGCCGTCGATGTTCTTCCGGCTGTCGTTGCCGCCGGGATAGAGCACGTACCGGCCTTGCAGAGCCGGCATCGCGCGGAGGACGACCTGCAGCGCGACCGAGCGGGAGGCAGGGGGTACGAAGTGGCGCGACACGCCGGTTCCGACCGTGTGGCAGCGGTCGGGCTCGATCTCGAGGAGCTGGAGGACATCTGCCGCCGCGAGGTCCGAGATGGCGAGGACGGCGTCTGCAGTCCTGAGCACCTGCAGGCGGGCGCCGTAACGGCGGCGCTGTGCGGGGTGGGCGAGGTACTCCTCGGGGTGTCGGAGCGGGATCAAGTCGTATGCCACGGCCGCGTACCCAAGCCCGAGCTCGTCGACGAACCGCGGGCGCACGGCGGACATCGGGCGGCCGAGCTCGAACGGCGAAGCACAGAGGTGGACGCGGGCTGTCCGGAGGGCTTCCCCGGCCGCGGCGGAGTCGAGGTATGTGAGCTTCCCGGATGTGAGCAGCTCGTCCGCACCACCGGGCGGCGGCCACTCCGGGTCGAGGAGATAGGCCCCCACGAGGTCGGGACGAACCCGTTCGAGCGCCGTCGCGAGCTCGTATGCCCATCGCCCGATCCCTCGGCCGCGGTGGTCGGGGCTCTGGGTCGCCCGCAAGTCGCAGACGACCGGGCGCGCAGGGCTCATCTGG
The DNA here is from genome assembly GCA_021838945.1 of Actinomycetes bacterium. Lineage (GTDB taxonomy): Bacteria > Actinomycetota > Acidimicrobiia > Acidimicrobiales > Bog-793 > JAKCCH01. The sequence goes on along the minus strand of JAKCCH010000008.1, from coordinate 48,590 downwards.
CCTGCTCGACGCGCTCCTCGAGCTCCTCGATGCGCGTGGTCGCCGAGCGGAGGAGCTGCCCGATCAACGAAGCGCTCTGGTTCTCCACGTCCACCTGTGTCGCGATGATGGAACGAAGCTCGCGGACCTCCTCCGCCAGCATCGTGAGCTGGGCCTCGATGGTGTCGAGGCGGGTGTTGACGCTCCCGAGCCGCTCGTCGATGAACGGGGTGAATTCGTGGACCGTCTGGCGCGCGACGCTCGTCCTCATCAGGCGCCAGAACGCTCTCGGTGCGAAAGCCACGCACCGAGACTATGTCGCCCGGCGCAGCGGCCAGGGTAGAAGTGCTGTGACCAGTAGGATCGCCGCGGCCGGTTGGGCGTTCGCGACGGTCGCGGAGCGCGTCAGGGAGGACGGATTCGATGGCTCGAGCGCAGGCAGACATGCCTGCGGACGGCGGCGCTGGCGATGCTCGCACTGTGAGCGCGAAGCCGGCCGCACTCTTGGACGAGGGTCAGCTCGACGACCTGCCACAGCGGGTCGTGGCGGCGCGCGTCGGCACGCTCGCCCGGCTCCGGGAGATCTGGCTCGCGCACGAGCTGCTCGTCTTCCTGGTCCGAAAAGAGCTGAAGGTCCGCTACAAGAACAGCTTCCTCGGGTTCCTCTGGTCGTTCCTCAACCCGGCGATGGTGCTGCTCATCTACTTCGTGATGTTCCGCTACATCCTGAAGAACGGGATCTCGGACTTCGCCGTCTACCTCATGTGCGGCCTCCTCCCCTGGAACCTGTTCAACACGGCGCTCCTCAGCTCGTCGGGCACGCTCGTGGCGCACGCCGGCATCGTGAAGAAGGTCGCCTTCCCCCGCGAGATCCTCGCCCTCACCCAGGTCGGTGTGGCGGCGTGCTACTTCTTCTTCCAGAGCTGCATCCTCGTCGTGTTCCTCCTCGGCTTCCACGTGATGCCGTCGTGGCAGTACTTCCCGGTGATGCTGCTCGCGCTCGTGTGCGACCTGGTCTTCACGGCCGCCCTGGCGCTCGCGCTCTCGGCCCTGAACGTCTACATGCGCGACATCGAGCACCTCATCCAGGTCGTGATGGTGGCTCTCTTCTTCGCGGAGCCGATCGTCTACACGTGGAACAACCTCGGCTCCCGGCTCGGCAAGCACGGGCTCGTGTGGCTGTACCTGCTCAACCCGCTCACGTCGATCGTGATCTCCTTCCAGCGGTTCATCTTCGGCAACGTCCCCGGTTCGCAGGGAGTCCTCGCCACCTACCCGCAGTCCTTCTACTACGAGCTACTCGCCATCGTCCTCGGGGTGTCGTTCGTCCTTCTCTACCTGGCATCGCTCCTGTTCCGCAGGGTCGAGGGCAACTTCGCCGAGGAGCTGTGAGCGCCAGGTGAGCGCCGCGGTAATCGAAGTGCGGGAGGTGTCGAAGCGCTTCCGCCTCTACCAGGAGAAGTACACGTCGCTGAAGGAGCGCCTCCTCCATGCGGGCCGCGTGCCCTACAGCGACTTCTGGGCCCTCCGTGACATCGAGATCGACGTCGCGCCGGGCGAGACGCTCGGCATCCTCGGTCGCAACGGATGCGGCAAGTCGACACTGCTCAAGTGCATCGCCGGGATCCTGAAGCCGACGAACGGGGAGATCCGCCTCCGTGGGAACCTGGCCGCCATGCTCGAGCTCGGAGCCGGCTTCCAGCCCGAGCTGTCCGGGCGCGAGAACATCTACCTGAACGCCTCGTTGCTCGGGATGCCGAGACGGGAGATCGACAAGCGTTTCGACGAGATCGTGGCCTTCGCAGAGCTCGAGGAGTTCATCGACAACCAGGTCCGCTTCTACTCCTCGGGCATGTATGTGAGGCTCGGCTTCGCGGTCGCCGTCAACGTCGACCCGCACATCCTGCTCGTCGACGAGGTGCTCGCTGTCGGTGACGAGCGCTTCCAGCAAAAGTGCATGCAGCGGATCCACGACTTCCAGAACGAGGGCCGCACCATCGTCGTGGTCTCGCACGCCGCCGACACGATGCGCCAGCTCTGCAATCGCGTCATGGTGATGGACGCCGGGCAGATAGTCACGGTGGCGCCGCCGGGCGAGGCCATCCGCAGTTTCCGGGAGGTCCTGCTCGACCTCGGGGAGAACACCGCCGCGATCCCCCCAGTCGCGCCGCAGGAGCCCGCCACCGACGGCACGGTGGCGGCGGCCCAGCTGGACGGGGTGGTGCAGCCGGCGGCTCCGCAGCCGCCGGTGCGCAAGGTCCGGCTCTCCGGTGCACGGGTGGAGACCACGACCGACCGTCCCCACCTGTACCCGGGCGAACCTGCCTGCGTGGTCGTCGAGGCGGACGTGACCGAGCCCCTGCACGGTGTCGCGCTCGGCTGCTCGGTTTGGGGCTCGAACGGCTCCCTCATCTTCGACCGCGACGGGGAAGCGATGACGCTCCCGGCGGGACGCTCGACCTTGAGGTTCCGCTTCGCCAGCATCCCGTTGCTCGACGGCTCGTACAGCGTCAACCTGCGAGTGCAGGACCCGGGAGGCGGAGCGGTCCATGCCCGGCTCGAGCCGGCGGTGAGCCTCGTCGTCGAGAACCCGGGAACGTCCACCGGCATGGTCGCGCTGCCTCTCAGCCTCGAGATCGAGCACGAGCACCGGCCCGGGGACCCGCCCGCATGACGGTCGTGCCGCCGACGCTGTTCGGCGAGATCAGCACCGAGGCAGATCGGATCCGTGCGGACGGCACGCTTCCCGCCGGGTACGAGGCCGAGCTGCGCGGCGCCTTCGAGGACATCGCGGCGGACCCGCATGCCCTCGAGGCCGAGGTCGCCCGTCAGGCGTCGCTGGCCGCTCGGAGCGGAGCTCGCTCGGCAACGATGGCGCACCGTGCTGCAGGCAAGGCGATGCGCGTGACCCGCCGGGCTGCGGGCGCCGCGAGGCGGCGTGCCGGTCCGCATCTTCGCACCGTCGAACGGCGAGGCGTCGAGCGTGCGAGTCGCTCGCTCGAAGTCGCGGCGGCCGGGCTGCAGGTGGTGGCAGATCGAGGACGGCGCCTCGCCGCCGGGACGTTGGCCGAGCGGGGGATCGCACGCGCGAGCGGAGAGGCCGGCCTCGGGCTCCCCGCCTTTGCGGCGCCGGCCGCGCTGCGCGTCGACGCCGCCGGGCGACTCGGTGACGCCGACCTCGACCGGTTCGTCGCTGCACGGTTCACGGGACGGCGCGGCCCAGTCCTGCACGCGGAGTGCGGCGATGGTCGCCTCGTCGCTCGCCTTCGTGAGGCGGGAGTCGACATTCGTGGGGTCGATCCGCGCCTCGCGGACCGAGAGCAGCGCCGCGGTGCTCTGGAGGCGCTCGCCGGCGCGGAGAAGGCGTCGCTCAGCGGGATCCTCCTGTCCGGGACGACGGATCGGGTCACGCCCGGGAGCGCCCGTGCTCTCGCGCGCCTGGCGGCAACCCGTCTCGCCCCGGGAGGAGCCCTCGTGCTGTTGAGCGCCGCGCCCGGGCCGCGTGACGAATCGGACCCGGTGCTGTCCGACCTGAGCCGTGGCCGTCCGCTTCACCCGGTGACGTGGTGCCACCTGCTGGCCCGGCTCGGGCTCGAGGAGATCTCGGTCCGTGAGACCGCCGGCGGGGACGCCTACGCCGTTGCCGCCGTCCGACCTCGGAGCTGAAGATGCGCCGGCCGACTGCCCGTCCGAACCGGATCGACCAGGTCATCCCCTCCATCGTGGAGCGGGATGCCGTGAGCCATCACACGCTCGAGGCGCAACGCGTCCTGCGCTCGCTCGGCTTCGTGTCCGAGATCTACTGCGCCAACATGGGCCCCGAGATGGCCGGCCGGGTCCATCCGATCGCCGATCTGCCGATCGAGCCGGACGGGCGGCAATGGGTGCTGTATCAGGCATCCATCGGCAGCCCGGCAGCCGAGGCCTTCGCGGCTCATCCCGGCCCGAAGCTCCTCGACTACCACAACATCACGCCGGTCGAGCTCGTGGAGCGCTGGATGCCGTCGCTCGGGGAGGAGGTGCGTCTCGGTCGCGAGCAGCTGGCGGCCCTCGCACCGGAGGTCTTCCTCGGCCTCGGCGACTCCGCCTACAACGCCGCCGAGTTGGACGCTTGGGGCTACGAGCAGACCGCGGTCTCGATGCTCATGGTCGACCACACGAACTTCGATGTTCCCCCCGACCCGCGCCTGCGGGAAGCGCTCGAGGCGGCCAAGGTGGGCGGCGGGGCTGACTGGCTCTTCGTGGGTCAGATGCTCCCTCACAAGGCGCACCACGACGTGATCATGGCGTTCGCGGCCTACCGAGAGGCATACGACCAGGATGCCCGGCTGCACCTCGTCGGACGGGACAGCTGCCCGGCATATGCGCTCGGCGTCCGCAAGCTGGTCGGCGCACTCGGGCTCGGTGAAGCCGTCGACGTCGCCGGTTCCGTGAGTGCGCCCGAGCTCGCCGCCCTCTACGAAGCCTCTGACGTCTACGTCTGCTGTTCGGACCACGAGGGGTTCTGCGCACCGCTGCTCGAGTCGATGCACCACGGCCTGCCCATCGTGGCCTACGCGGCCGGCGCCGTGCCCGAGACGGTCGGCCCGGCGGGCGTCGTGCTGCCGTCGAAGGAGCCTGCTCTCGTTGCAGCTGCAGCCCGGCGTGTGCTCCTCGATCCCGACCTGCGCGCAGCACTCGTGGATGCGGGACGGGAACGAGCGGCCGGGTTCAGCGCGGAACGCGCACGCCACGACTTTGCTGCGGCCATCACACAGGCACTCCACCAGGTCGAGCCGAACTGACGTACCGCCGCCCCGTGGGGAGGCGCTGTGGAGATCTTGGCCACTCTTAGTGGTCGATGTTGACAGTGAGGGCTTTTCACCACTGCCGGTGGTCGTTAGGATGGCATCATGCCCTTCATGTGGCGCATCTGGGGGCGTGCCTCTGGTCCTTCGCGTCGGCACCGACGCCCCGTGCGGGTCGCCGCCTTCCTCGCGGTGGCCTCGCTCGGAGCCGCCACGGCTCTGCTCGGCACGGCCGCCGCGCCGGCTACGGCGGAATCAGGGGCGACAACGACGACGACCTTGCCGTTTCCCGACGGACTCGTGCACATCGACGGCCACGGCTTCGGCCCGGGCGTCGGGATGGGGCAGTGGGGGGCGTTCGGTTACGCAGCCGTCAGGCACAAGGCCTACGGATGGATCCTCGCCCACTTCTACGGCGGCACCCACGCCGCCACGACGACCGACCGCAACATCTCGGTGGGCATCATCGAGAACGAGGGAGCGCCCGTCGTCCTCACCTCGCCGACGAAGTACCGCTTCGGCGGCGTCAGGGTTCCCGGTGGCGATGCCGCCGAGGCGGTGCTGGACACGACGACCGGGCTCTGGGACATGTACACGGCCAAGAGCTGCGCCGGCTCCGGCGGTTGGACGCAGGTCGCGAGCGGTGTCACGCGACCACAGGCTGTCCCGGCATCCCAGCACCCGCAGGCGCCGGCTGGCGATCTGCTCACCATCTGTCGTGCCGACGGGGTCGACATGACCGTCCGCGGCATCGTGCGGGCCGTCGCCAACGATGCGAGCGGGTCGCCCGTGGCCGAGACAGTCAACGTGTTGCCACTCGACGAGTACCTGGCAGACGTCGTGCCCTCGGAGTCGTCGTCGGGCTGGGGTCGAGTGGGCGGCACCGTCGGGGCGCCGCAAGGGGAACCGTGGGGCTTCCAGGAGCTCGAGGCGCAGGCCGTTGCCGCTCGCACCTACGCCCTCGCCTACGTCGCCGACGGCGGATGGCAGGGCTACGCAGGGATCTGTGACAGCGACTACTGCCAGAGCTATCCGGGGACCACGAACGAATCGGCGATCTCGACTCTCGCCGTTCGCGACACGGCCGGTCTGTACCTCACCCTCGCCGGACAGCCGGCGCCGACGCAGTACTCGGCTTCGACGGGAGGATGGACAGCGCCGAGCCTGTTCCCGGCGGTCATCGACAGGGGCGACTCCGTCTGCCTGCAGAACACGAGCTACTGGACCTGCAACGCACAGCACGACTGGCAGGCGACGGTCCCCGTCAAGGCGGTAGAGGCGACCTTCCCGACCATCGGCACGCTCGAGGCGGTGCACGTCCTCTCCCGTGACGGACTCGGCCAGTGGCAGGGGCGTGCGCTCACGATCAAGATCCGGGGATCGAAGGGCGCCGTGGTCGAGACGGGGGACACGTTCCAGTCCCAGTTCGGCCTCTACTCGAACTGGTTCATCATCACGCACCCGACGACCACGACGAGCGCGTCCTCGGCCAGTCGCAGCGGGTCCTGGACGGCCACCACCTCTCGCCCGGCTCCAGGCGCTACATGGCCGCTGCAAGGCGGCACCGGCCTTCTTCCGATGAGACCCGCCGGAGGATTGCGAACGCACCCGAGGTAGGCTCCGCTCGCAGCGACCGAACGACGAAGGCACCGTCGGACGACTACGGACGGTGCGAGCCAGGAGGGCCCCTCGCGATCATGCCGTACGACACCGAGGAAGAGGCGATCGAGATCAAGTCGCTCCAACTCTGAGCAACGAGGCGGGACCGGCGGCTCGCACGGCTCCACTCGCGCCCACGATTGTGCCTGCCATGGCGACAACGTCACCCGCGCCGGCTGAGACGCCCGCGGCGGGGATGCGGCGGGCGTGGTCGTTCGTGCGCCGGCACGCGAGCCTGCTGCGCTTCATCGTGGGACTCGCGCTCGGGCTGGTCGCCCTGTGGGTACTGAGCGGCCAGCGTGCCGAGCTGACTGACGCCCGCAAGGAGCTGGGTCATCTCAACTGGATCTGGCTCGTGCTCGCAGTCCTCGCCGAAGCTCTGTCGGTGGTTGCTTTCGCTCAGATGCAGGGGCGACTCCTCAAATCCGGCCGCGTGCGCATCCCCCAGCTGCGGTTGGTAGGGCTGACGACTGCCGCCGGTTCGATCGCATCGTCTATCCCGGCCGGCCCGGCGGTCTCCAGTGTCTTCGCCTACAGGCAGTACAGGCGGTTCGGGGCGGACGAGGCGCTCGCGGTCTGGACGCTCATCGCCACGCTCATCAGCTCGGCCCTCGGCCTCAGCCTGCTCGCTACGGCCGGGCTCGGGCTCGCCGAGCGCCAGGGAGCTGCGTTCGACCTCGTCAGCGTCGTCGTCGGGGTGCTCTTCGTCACCGTCGCGGCGGCGGCGATCATGTGGCAGCGACGTGCTTTGTCGCGGGTCGGGCTCGCTCTCTTGCGGGCGGCGCGGCGCATCAGCGGGAGGCCGAGGCGTCACGAGGCAGAGGTGATAGCTGGAATCATCTCGCGGCTCGGCCGGCTGCGACTTACGTGGCGCGACTTCGCTGCGGCGCTCGGCTGGTCGGTGGCGAACTGGTCGTGTGACTGCGCCTGCCTCGCGTGCGGGTACCTGGCGGTCCACGCCCTCATCCCCTGGCAGGCACTCCTGCTCGCGTACGGCGCAGGGCAGCTGGCCTCGAACCTGCCGATCACACCGGGAGGTCTCGGTGTGGTCGAGGGAAGTCTTACGATCGCGCTCGTGGCCTATGGCGGCGCTCAAGCTTCGACCGTTGGCGCCGTCCTGCTCTACCGGATCGTCAGCTTCTGGGCCTTCCTACCGGTCGGCTGGCTCGCCTACCTCGCGATCGTCCTTCGCGACCGGAGGGCGGACAGGATGGCGCAGTCATGACCCGCGCCGGCCGTGTGGTCCGAAGGCCGGCGTGCCGCCTGTCGCCGGCACGAGTGGTGCTGGCCGTGCTCCCGCTCGCCGTCGCGCTCTGCGGGTGCGTGACCGTGAAGGCGGGGCTCGGGCTGCGGGACCAGGTGTGCTTCTCCTCGATCCCAGCAGCGAGGGCGGTGGTCGGCACGAGGGCGCAATTCGCCGGCGTTCGGTACGTGTCGCCGGTGGACCTCCTCGACGCACTTCGCCATCCGATTGAGCGGCACCTCGTCCCACCGGACGTGCTGCAGGACTTCGGACGCAATGGCGCATGCCTCGTCGGCTATCGCGGGGAGATCACGAAGAAGGCGATCGCGCAGGCCTGGCGGCCCGTGGGCGGACCGATCCGCTTCGTCGTGGTGGTCGTTCGGCAGAACGACCACCGTGTCGTGAGCGTGATCGCGTTGCCGAAGGCCTACCTCCGGTTCACTCACCTGTTCTGACGAGCGCCCTTCGGGTCGGGAAGCTCGCCGAGCTCGACGATCACCTCGAGCGCGCCGGACTCGTCGTTGACGGCCGTCAGCTCGAGAGCCGTGATGACACCGGCGTCCACGAGGTCCCCGCGTGCGGTCTCGAGCAGAGCCACGACGTCCCTTCGCCCGCGGATGGTGCACCGCTTCACCGGCGTGCGCATCGAGACGTGAGCTTCCGACTTGGCTTTCCGGATCCCGGCGAGCGCCTCCGAGAGCGCCGTGAGGAGTGCGCCGTCAGTCGCGGCTTGCCCCCTCGCCGGGGGCTCCGGCCAGCTCGAAGTGTGGATCGAGCCTTCGTTGAACCAGGACCACGCCTCTTCGGTCGCGTAGGGCAGGATCGGAGCGAAGAGCGCGAGGAGCGTTCTCAGCGCGGTGAGCAGGGACCACTTGGCCGAGGCAGTCCCCGGATCGCCGGCAGGACCGTATGCCCGTGACTTGACGAGCTCGACGTAGTCGTCACAAAAGCGCCAGAAGAACGCCTCGGTCTGTTCGAGAGCGCGGGCGTAGTCGAGGCGTTCGAAGCTCTCTGTCGCCTCCCGTGCCACCTCGTCGAGTGTCGCGAGCATGGAGGCGTCCGCCGGGCGGAGCTCCGCCGGCGGCTCGAGCCCGACGTCGTCGATTTGCAGCAGGACGAAGCGGGACACGTTCAACAGCTTGATCGCGAGCCGCCTGCCGACCTTCATCTGCTGCTCGTCGTAGGAGCTGTCGACCCCGAGACGAGCCGAAGCCGCCCAGTACCGCACGCCGTCTGTGCCGTGCCGGTCGATCGGCTCGGTCGGGACGACGACGTTCCCCTTCGACTTCGACATCTTCTTGCGCTCCGGGTCGAGGATCCACCCGGATATGGCAGCACGTCGCCACGGGAGCGAGTGGTTCTCGAGATCGGCGCGCACGACCGTGTCGAAGAGCCACGTCCGGATGATGTCGTGCGCCTGCGGCCGCATGTCCATCGGGAAGACGCGGCCGAACAGATCGGGGTCGTCGAGGTAGCGCGCCGCGATGTGGGGGGAGAGGGAGGATGTCGCCCAGGTGTCCATGACGTCCGGGTCGGCCATGAACCCGCCCGGCTTGTTCCGGTCGGACTCGGAGTAGCCGTCCGGCACATCGGTCGACGGGTCGATCGGTAGCCTCGACTCCTCCGGGGTGATCAGGTGATCCTCGACCGGCTCGCCGTCGTCGTCGACGGGATACCAGACCGGGAAGGGAACCCCGAAGAAACGCTGCCGGGACAACGCCCAGTCGCCCGTCAGCCCCTCCACCCAGTTCTCGTAGCGCACCTGCATGAAAGCCGGGAACCACTCGAGCTCACGCCCCCGCTCGAGGAGCTGCTGGCGGATCGGCATCGTGCGGAGATACCACTGGCGCGAAGAGACGATCTCGAGCGGGCGCTCTCCCCGCTCATAGAACTTGACGGGATGGGTGATCGGCTTCGGCTCGCCGACCAGATCGCCCGACTCCCGCAGCTGCTCCACGATCCTGCGCTGGGCTCGTGCGACCGTCCGGCCCTTCAGCTCCTCGTAGAGACGCCGGGCGCGCTCGGGATCCTCGGACTCCCACCCCGGCTCACCGAACGGCGCCTCTCCGAGACGCCCGTCGCGTTCGAGGACAGTGCGCGTCGGCAGCGACAGCTCGCGCCACCATGTGACGTCCGTGAGGTCGCCGAACGTGCAGATCATGGCGATGCCGGTTCCCTTGTCCGGCTCGGCGAGGTGGTGGGCGACGACCGGGACCCGGACCCCGAAGAGCGGCGTGAGCACGTCCGTGCCGAACAGCGCGCGGAAGCGCTCGTCATCGGGATGGGCGACGAGGGCGACGCAGGCCGGGATCAGCTCGGGTCGCGTCGTCTCGATCTCGACGACCTCGTCCGTGCCCACCTGCCGGAAGCGGATCCGGTGGTAGGCGCCCGGCCGCTCACGGTCTTCCAGCTCGGCCTGCGCGACGGCCGTCCGGAAGTCCACGTCCCAGAGGGTCGGGGCCTCGTGGCGGTATGCCTCCCCGCGGGCGAGGTTCCGGAGGAAGACGACCTGGGAGACCTTCCGAGAGCTGTCGTCGATGGTCGTGTAGTGGTGGCGCCAGTCGTAGGAGAGGGCCAGTCGGCGGTGGACCGACTCGAACGCCTTCTCGTCCTCGGCGGTGAGCGCGTAACACAGCTCGATGAAGTTCGGGCGTGAGATCGGGACTGCCTCGACGGGCACCGGGTCAGGTGGACGGAAGTGAGCGTCGTACGGCACGGCCGGGTCGCAACGCACGCCGTAGAAGTTCTGGACGCGCCGTTCGGTCGCGAGGCCGTTGTCGTCCCACCCGATGGGGTAGAAGACGGCCTTGCCTCGCATCCGCTGGTACCGGGCGATGATGTCGGTCTGCGTGTATGAGAAGACGTGGCCGACGTGTAGGGAGCCCGAGACGGTCGGGGGCGGCGTGTCGATCGAGAACACCTCCGAGCGCGGCCGCGTCCGGTCGAAACGGTACGTGCCCTTCTCCTCCCAGACGGACGACCACTTCGCCTCGAGCCCGTCGAGGCTCGGCCGTTCCGGCATCCGGGGCGCTTTCATAGGACTAGTACGGTACTTCCGTGCTGCGGCTCTACGACACGGCGACGAGGCGCGTCGCTGAAGTCGTGCCGGCCGGTGGCGGTGTGCTGCGGCTCTACGTCTGCGGCCCCACCGTGTACGGGCCACCGCACCTCGGCCACGGTCGCTTCACCCTCGTCTACGACGTCCTGCGGCGATATCTCGAATGGTCGGGCATCAGAGTCCGTCACGTGTCGAACGTCACCGACATCGACGACAAGATCATCACCCGCGCGAACGACGAGGGCCGCCCCTGGCAGGACATCACCGAGGAGTCCGAAGCGCTCTGGTGGGCGGCGATGGACCGCATGGGCGTCGCCATGCCGAACGAGGCCCCGCACGCAACGAGGTACGTGCCGCAGATGGTGGAGCTGATCGGTGAGCTCGTCTCGCGAGGTGCCGCCTACGACGTGGAGGACGGCGTGTACCTGTCCGTCGCCGAGGTGCCCGGCTACGGCCTGCTCGCGCAGCAGTCCCTCGACTCGCTGCGCAGCGGAGCGCGGGTCGACGTGGTGGCGGCGAAGCGCAGCCCGATGGACTTCGTGCTCTGGAAGAAGGCGAAGCCGGGAGAGCCGAGTTGGCCATCGCCATGGGGTCCCGGCCGTCCCGGCTGGCACACCGAGTGCGTGGTGATGTCGTTGGCGTTGCTCGGGGAGGGTTTCGAGCTGCACGGCGGCGGTTCGGACCTCAAGTTCCCTCATCACGAGAACGAACGAGCCCAGGCGGTCGCGCTCGGCCGGGCCTTCGCCGCCCACTGGATGCACAACGGCATGGTCGAGGTCGGTGGCGAGAAGATGTCGAAGTCGATCGGCAACGTCACCGATCTGGCGACGACACTCGATTCGGTGGACCCGAGGGCCTACCGCCTTCTCGTGCTCCAGTCGCACTACCGGGCGCCGATCGAGGTGAGCACGGCCCAGCTCTCGGCGGCATCACAGGGTCTCGACCGGCTCGACTCGCTCGCGCGACGCATGGACGAGGCAGCGGCCGCTACTTCGGAGGCCGTCGAGTCAGAGCCGGCGTCCGATCTCCGAGCCGCCTTCAGCGAGCGGATGGACGACGATCTCGATGCTCCCCGAGCAATGGCGCTCGTGTTCGATGCCGTCCGCTCGGCGAATGCGATGCTTGCGGGGTCCGATGTTGCGGGCGGTCTCGCCCTCGGGCGGCAAGCACTATCGTGCGCCTCGGCCACCGGCCTTCTCACCGCGTCGGGGCGCGCCGTGTCGGAACGCGCCGCACTTCTCGCGCAGCAGCGCGACAGGGCGAGGGATGCGAGGGATTGGACGACGGCGGACCGCTTGCGAGACGAGCTGCAGGCAATCGGATACCGCGTCGAAGACACACCGGCGGGGACGCGGATCTATCGCTGAGGCTCATCCCTGTGAAACGGCTGGCAACCTCTGCTAGCTTCCTGTGCCGAACGGGCTGTCCTTGGGGGGCTCCCGTCAGTACAGCAATTGCCGAGTAAGGGGGATCGCCACGGTGGCGACCGGTGTAGTGAAGTGGTTCAACGCCGAGAAGGGCTATGGATTCATCTCGCAGTCCGACGGCGCTGATGTCTTCGTCCATCACACTTCCATTCAGATGCAGGGTTATCGCACGCTCACTGAGGGCCAGGAAGTCGAGTTCGACATCCAAGAGGGTCCGAAGGGACTACAGGCCGGCAACGTCCGGTCAGTCTGAGCTGTCGCGCCTTAGGTGACCGCTTGATCGGCGCGTCACCTCGGCGCTGCCCTCGTTCGTCCGGCCGGAGCTCCGGCAGGACGCCTTCCATCTGCCGAAGACCGCCGTATCGTCGCAGGACGCGAGGGCGAAGCTCCAGGTCGCAAGACATGGAGCGGGGTTCGGACGACGTTTTCTTCCGTGTGATCGCGGGTGCTCCGTTGGGTGAGAGCGTCGTGATGGCGCGCGCCTGGTCGGGCAATGGTGGCGAGTGCCGGCGGCGCACGGTAACCTTGCCCTTGCCGGTTACTGCGCGGTCAGCAATCTTGGGCGCGACGGTGTCTCGGCCGTACTGCGACGGAATCGGGGGCGTCGCGGGACGCCGCTTTTCCCGGGTGCGACGCGCCCCCTTCGAGGCAGAGGTGAACGAATGAGCGAGTTCTCGTTGGAGCTGAACGAAGACCAGCTCCAAGTGATCAAGTGGGTGCACGACTTCGCCGAGAACGTCGTGCGGCCGGCCGGGCACGAATGGGACGAGCGGGAAGAGACGCCCTGGCCGATCATCAAAGAGGCGGCCGAGATCGGTCTCTACTCGTTCGACTTCATCGCCAACTGCTTCGGCGACACGACGGGCCAGCTGCTGCCGGCGGTGAACGAGGAGCTCTCCTGGGGAGACGCCGGGATCGCGCTCTCGATCTTCGGGTCGACGCTCGGGCTCGCCGGCATCGTGGCGAATGGTACCCCCGAGCAGGTGAGCGAATGGGCGCCGCAGTGCTTCGGCACCCCGGATGACGTCAAGCTCGCCGCGTTCTGTGTCTCCGAACCCGACGCCGGCTCTGACGTGAGCCAGCTGAAGACCCATGCGGTGTACGACGAAGCGACCGACACCTGGACGCTCAACGGCACGAAGACCTGGATCACGAACGGCGGCATCGCCGACCTCCACGTCGTCGTGGCGTCCGTCGAGCCGGAGCTCGGCTCGCGTGGGCAGGCGAGCTTCGTGGTCCCCTCGGGGACACCCGGCATCTCCCAAGGGCAGAAGTTCAAGAAGATGGGGATCCGGGCCTCCCACACGGCCGAGGTCGTGCTGCAGGACGTCAAGGTTCCCGGTGCGTGCCTGCTCGGTGGCAAGGAGCGCCTCGACCAGCGGATCGCGCGGGCGCGCGAGGGCAAGAGCGCCAAAGGCCAGGCAGCGATGGCCACGTTCGAGGCGAGCCGGCCGACGGTGGCTGCGCAGGCCGTGGGAATCGCCCGCGCCGCCTACGAGTACTCGCTCGAGTACGCGAAGGAGCGCAAGACCTTCGGCAAGGCGATCATCGAGCACCAGAGCATCGCGTTCAAGCTCGCCGACATGAAGACCCGCATCGACGCCGCACGGTTGCTGTACCAGCGGGCGGCCTGGATGGGCATGAGCGGCAAGCCGTTCGTGGCCGGCGAGGGCTCGATGTCGAAGCTGTTCGCAGGTGAGACGGCCGTCTGGGTCACCGAGCAGGCGATCCAGATACTCGGGGGCTACGGCTACGTCCGCGAGTATCCGGTCGAGCGCTGGCACCGCGACTCGAAGATCTACACGATCTTCGAAGGGACGTCCGAGATCCAGCGGCTGATCATCTCCCGGGCCATCTCGGGAGTGCACATCAGGTAGCTCGCCGACGCGGTCAGGCGGAGGAGCGCTTCCGCTGGATGTCGGTCGTGCGCGCCTCGGGCTCCACGCCGAGCGCGTTCAGCGTCATCGCCAGCATCTCGTACTGGCCGACGAGCATGCAGAGCTCGATGACCTCCTCGTGAGTGAGGATCTCGGCAAGTTGGTCGCGGGTCTCTTGTTGCAGGGTTCGTGCACGGTGCAGCTCGTCCGCCGCACCGAGGATCGAGCGTTCACGAGGTGAGAACACCTCCGGCTCGTGCTGCCAGTCGGAGATCGCGTCGAGCGCATCCGCGCTGATGCGGTACCGCCCCGACAACGAAGCGTGGTGGGCCCACTCATAGCCACAGGAGCAGTTCGACGCCGTCCGCAAGATCACGAGCTCGACCTCTCTCCGGGGCAACGAAGGCCGGAACAGCAGCACTGCACCGAAGGGCAACCACGCCCGAAACACTCGCCTGTTCCTCCCGAGCTCGGTGAACACCCGCAACGGCTCGGTGCCGAGGTACCGCCCGGCTGTCGATGCGACGAGTCGCGCGAGGGGCCCTGGACGGGGCGGGGCAAGGCCTGGTCGGTGGTCGCTCACGTGCCCATGGTCGACCACATGTCTGTGCCGGGCCAGGGCCGAACGGCCGCTCGGGCCGCGCTTGGCGCCACAGGGCCTCGCAGCGAGCCGGTGGCCAAGGGTCGTTCGACCCTGGTGCGGTCGCTCGGCCGCGACTGACCATGGTGCGGAGAAGGAGGTCTTCGGGTGTCTCGTGGTGCACTGCTCTCGACGCCGGTCGGAACGGATCACCGGCGTGGCGTTCGGTTCGAGAGCATCGGGCGCCGGCTCCCCGAGCGCCGGCTCACGACGGAGGAGCTCATGGCGAGCACCCGGCACCGCACCGGGATCGATCTGGAGCGCCTGACGGGGATGAAGGAGCGGCGAGTGGCGAGCGCTGTCGAGGACTCGCTGTCGCTCGCCACGGCAGCGGCGGACGACGCCCTCGCGCACTCGGCGAGCCGGCGCTGGCCGCTCTCGTGCAAGCCGACCTCGGGATCAATCCGAAGCATCCGCGAGATTCGCCGCACGGCTCGTTCTCCTTCGACGTGTCGAACGGCGCCTGTGGCGTGCTGACCGCGTTCGAGATCGCCGACGGGTTCATCCGCTCCGGCGTCGTCGAGAACGCCCTCGTCGTGGCGGGTGACTCTGATCCCGGACACGGCCTCGCCAGGTCGTTCCCCTATGACGCTGTCGGCGCTGCGGTCGTCTGCCGGGAGGGGGAGGACGGTTCAGGTTTCGCCGGCTTCCGTTTCGATCGGGCTCCAGAGGAGTCGGGACTGGCGTACTCGCGCGTGAGCTACAGCAACAGGCGCAACCGTCTCGAGGTCGAGACGAGCGAGGACTTCGCCGGCCGCGCGGCACCATGGGCGGCCAAGAACGTCTCAAGCCTGCTGGCGGATCTCGACCTGCGGCCCCACTCGGTCGACCTCGTGATCGCCAACCCGCTGAGCGCGAGCTTCCGCGAGATGTTCGCCTACCATGCCGGGATCGACGAGGAGGTTGTGCTCGCTGTGCCCGGTGCCGAACGTGTTCTCACCGCCGCCCCGCTCCTTGGGCTCGCCACCGCCGCAGAGCGCGGGTGGCTCCGGGGCGCCCGGCGGGTGCTCATGGTCTCCGCCGGTGCCGGGATCGTCGTCGGTGCAGGCCTGATGGTCGTCTGAGGCGGGCATCATGACCCGAGAGATGACCCCGGAACCAGGCTCCTTCGTCCACCGTGGCCACCGCCTGCACTACGAGACCTACGGCGACGGCGACCAGCTCGTCGTGTACCTGCACGGACTGCTGCTCGACGCCGACTTGAACCGTGGAATCGCAGAAGCGCTCGCCGAGCGCGGCAATCGTGTCGTGTTGCTCGACCTTCTCGGCCATGGCGCGTCCGACAAACCCGACCATGCGAGCGAATACCGGATGGACCTCTACGTCGCGCAGGTCACGGCGCTCCTCGATCACATCGGTGCCGAAGAAGCAGTGCTCGGCGGTGTGTCGCTCGGGGCGAACGTGAGCCTGCTGGCGGCATCCATGCACCCCGAACGGGTCCGGGGGCTCATCCTCGAGATGCCTGTGCTGGAACACGCCGCCCCGGCCATCGCCTTGACGTTCGTGCCCTTCATGCTCGCCGTGCACTACGCGAGACGTCCTGCTGCCGCGGTCTCGAGGTTCGTCGCCCGGCTACCGCGAACCCCGTTCTCGCCGTTCAACAGCGTTCTCGGCGCCCTTTCCCTCGGACCGGACGTCGTCGCCGCCATCCTGCACGGCATCCTCGTCGGCCCGGTGGGACCGACTTTCGGAGAGCGCAGGCAGATCTCGGTGCCGACGCTCGTGATCGGGCACAACCGAGACTTCATCCACCCGTGGAGCGACGCTGAAGCCCTCGCGCGGATCCTGCCGTCGGGAAGGCTGACGCGTGCCTCCTCGGTGATCGAGTTGCGGGTCCGACCCCGGCGGCTCACCGGCGAGATCGTGGCCTTCCTCGACGAGGTTTGGGGCGATGAGGACGCCGGGAGCGCCGTATCCGCCTGAGCAGGCCCTCAGCCGATCCGGCGCGCCCCGCGCAGACCGCTCCACGCAAAGTCGGCCACGCGTTCGGCGACGAGGACGGCCTCTTTCTCGGCCGCTTCGTCCTCGGTCGCGACGCCCCGAACCTGGCGCTGGCGCAGCCACTGCCGTGTGACGCCTTCGGTCATCCCGACGACCGCCACGGCGAGCGTGCGGCGATGCTGATCGTCGATGTCCGCCTCGATGAGCGGGCTGACGAAGTCGGCGATCGCGTCCTGGATCGAGCGCAGGCCGCGGGCGAGCTCCTCGTCCGGCGGTGCGTCGTAGAGCATCCGGATGGCGGAGGGGTTCTCGACGGTGAAGGTGAAGTAGGCGAGCATGCCCGCCTCGACCCGACGCCGGAAGTTCGTCTCCGTCAAGGCGGCGGCCCCGAGCACCTCGATGAGCCGAGCCGTCACGTCGTCGATCAGCTCGAGGTAGAGGGCCCGCTTCGAAGCGAAGTGCTGGTAGAGGAGCGGTTTCGTGACACCGGCAGCTGTGGCGATGTCCTCCATCGTCGTGGCGGTGTAGCCCGTGCGGGCGAAGGTCTCGAGCGCAACGTCGATCAGCTGCCGCCGCCTCCGCGCGGCTGTCAGCCGCCGCCGGGGCGCCGTTGCTCTGGCGGTTTCAGATGGCATGTCCCGCGCGACCTTACTTGGCAGTAAGGAGCTTGTGAGCCGGTCAGGGCGGAGGTGGGTCGATCGCGAGCGAGTAGAACTAGGTCGTGCCCAGACGAGCGCTGATCACCGGCATCACCGGACAAGACGGTTCCTACCTGGCGGAGCTCCTGCTCGCCAACGGCTATGAGGTGGTGGGAATGCTCCGGAGGTCGAGCACGGTCAACTTCGAGCGCATCGCGCACATTCAGGACCAGCTGACGCTCGTGCCGGGCGACGTCCTCGACGAGGTCTCGATGCTCGAGATCCTTCGCGAGCACCGACCGCAGGAGGTGTACAACCTCGCGGCGCAGTCGTTCGTGAAGACGTCGTGGAGCCAACCAGTCCTCACGGGCGATGTCACGGCCATGGGCGTCACGCGGATCCTCGACGCCATCCGGTTGACCGATCCAGAGACCCGCTTCTACCAGGCGAGCTCCTCGGAGATGTTCGGCAAGGTGCAAGAGGTTCCCCAGCGGGAGACGACGTCCTTCTACCCGAGGAGCCCGTACGGGGTCGCGAAGGTCTACGGCCACTGGATCACGGTGAACTACCGCGAGAGCTACGACATGCACGCCTCGTCCGGGATCCTCTTCAATCACGAGAGCCCGCGCCGCGGCATGGAGTTCCTGCCGCGGAAGGTGAGCTACGGGGTGGCACGGATCAAGGCCGGCCTCGACAGCGAGCTCCCCCTCGGCAACCTCGATGCGAAACGCGACTGGGGCTTTGCCGGCGACTACGTCCGCGCCATGTGGACGATGGCGCAGCAGGACGAGCCGAGCGACTACGTCGTCGCAACAGGCGAGACGCACTCGGTCCGGGAGCTCTGCGAAGTTGCCTTCGAGCGAGCCGGCCTCGACATGGAGCGGCACGTCCGGATCGACGAGCAGTTCATGCGACCGGCCGAGGTCGACCTGCTCGTTGGCGATGCCTCGAAGGCACGGGAGAAGCTCGGCTGGAAGACCGAGGTCAGCTTCGAGGAGCTCGTCCAGATGATGGTGGACGCCGACATCGACCTCGTCCGAAGCCGCGTGCGCTGAGTCGTCCCCTCGGTGTGGGTTCTCGGCCGCTTGGCCTTGTGAGCACCATCCCTCGTAGCATGGAGGGGTCCCATGGCACCCGCCGCCGTCCGTCTCCGTGAGGCCGTTGCCCTCGCCGGTCACTTTCCCCTGCTCGCCGGGGTCTCGTTCGAGATCGACGAGGGGGAGGTCGCGCTCGTTCGCGGACCGAACGGGGCCGGGAAGACGAGCCTGCTCAGACTCTGCTGCGGCCTCCTCGCGCTGCGCTCCGGCGAGGGCACGGTCCTCGGGCACGACCTCTCGAAGGACCGGCGGGGAGTCCGGCGCCACGTCGGGCTCCTCGGGCACCAGAGCCTCCTCTACGAGGAGCTGACCGTCGAGGAGAACCTCCGCTTCGCCCTTCGCGCGAGCGGGTCACCTGCTGACCGAGCGCCTGCGGCGGTCCTCAGGCTCGGGCTGACCGGACGCTTGGGCTCGACGCCGGTCGGCCGGCTGTCAGCGGGCCAGCGGAGGAGGACGGCGCTTGCTGTGCTGCTCGCCCGCGACCCGGGGCTCTGGCTGCTCGATGAGCCGCATGCCGGGCTCGACCAGGAAGGGCGCGAGCTCCTCGACGAGCTCGTGGCTGAAGCGCGGGCGCGGGGAAGGACCGTCCTCATGTGCTCGCACGAGCACGACCGGGCGGCGGCGCTGAGCGATCGCGTCATCTGGATGGTCGGGGGCCGGATCGTGAAGGAGCCGGTCGGTGTTGCGTGACGCCGCCCTCGTGGCTGGGAAAGACCTGAGGATCGAGCTGCGCTCCCGTGTCGCCCTCAACCAGGTCGTGCCCTTCGCAGCCGCCGTCGTGCTGCTGTTCGGCCTCGCCCTCGGTCCGGACCGCTCGGTGCTGGCGCCGGCGGCGGCGGGCCTCTTCTGGATCGCCGTGCTCCTCTCGGCGCTCCTCGCCACCCAGCGGAGCTTCGCCGTCGAGTCAGCGGACGGCGCTCGGGACGGCCTGCGGCTGTCGGGCCTCGATCCGGCGGGGATCTTCCTCGGGAAGGTCGGAGCCGTCGTGGCGGAGCTCCTCGTCCTCGAGGTCCTCCTCGCCTTCGGTGTAGCCGTGCTGTACGGAGCGCACCTGGCGGGAGCCCTCGTGTTGCTCGGCTCCTGTCTCGCCGCGTCGATCGGGCTCGGGGCGGTGGGGATCGTCTACGGCGCCGTCGCGTCCGGGTTGCGCGTCCGGGAGACCTTGCTTCCCCTCCTCATCCTGCCGGTCGCCGCACCGGTGCTGCTCGGCGCGACGAAGGCCTGGGACGAGGCCTTGCGCGGCACGCCCTCGCACGCTCTCGGCTGGCTCTCGCTCCTTGCCGTCTTCGCCGTCGTCTACGTCGCCATCGGCGTCGTGGCGTTCGGTCCGCTGCTGGAGGACGCCTGATGCCTTCGTTGCGCTCGCGCCTCGTGACGCTCGTGGGTTGGCTGGCACTCGTCGGCGTGATCGCGACCGTGTGGCTCGGCCTCTTCGTCACGCCCGACGCAGTCGGGTTCCCGGACGGGTTGGTTCGCCTCCTGTACGTCCACCCGCCGATGGCATGGGTTGCCTTCGTGGCGTACGGGATGGCGTTCCTCTCGAGCCTGCTGTACCTGTGGCCGAGGACGCGTGACATGAGGTTCGATCGGCTCGCCGGAGCGTCCGCCGAGGTCGGGGTCGTGTTCACCGGGCTGACGCTCGTCACCGGGTCGTTGTGGGGCCGCCCGACCTGGGGTGTGTGGTGGACCTGGGATCCCTTGTTGACCACGACGGCGCTGCTGTTCGTGCTGTACCTCGGCTACCTCGCGCTCCGGCGCGTACCAGGAGATCCCGAGGCCGTCGCCGGCCGCTCGGCGATCGCGGCGCTGATCGCCTTCGTCGACGTGCCGGTCGTCTACTTCTCGGTGTCCTGGTGGCGCAGCTTGCACCAGGCGCCGACGGTCGATTTCACCGGCCGCCACCTCTACGTCCACGGCTCGATGGCCTGGACGATGCTGCTCGGCTTCGTCTCGTTCACGCTGGCCTACGCGTGGATGACGGCCCGGCGGTACCGGCTGGCTTCACTCGCCGTCCAGCAGGAGGACGAGGGTCTCGCCCACGCGATCGCGGAGCGCCGCGCCGAAGGACGGGTGCTCGTATGAGCCCCTACATCGAGGCGGGCTACGCAGTCGTGCTCGCGACTCTCGGCGTGTACGCGGCGAGCCTCGCCTCTCGCGAACGCTCGGCGCGGCGCCGGCTCGGCACGAAGGCGAGCCCGCCTGCAGCAAGGCCGGCCCAGCTCGAACGACAGCTTCTCGATGGCGCCGGCGACGGTGCGCCCGGAGCCGACGATCTGGAGGCGGGCGCATGACGACCAGCCGCCGTCTCGCCATCGTCGGATTCGTGATCGTGGCGGCGCTGGGTTTCCTCGTCTACAAGGGCCTCACGTCAGCCATCGTCTTCTTCCGCACGACGAACGAAGCGTTGGCCCAGCGGGCGCAGCTCGGCGACTCGGTGTTCCAGCTCGAGGGCACCGTCGTGAAGGGCTCGGTCCACCGAGCCGGCCCGAACGAGGTGAGGTTCGCCATCCGCCAGGGCGGTGCGACGATCTGGGTCGACAACGCCGGGGATCCGCCGCAGATGTTCCGGCCGGGGCTTCCGGTCGTGGTCGTCGGGCATTTCGTGGGGACGACGGATCGTTTCTCTTCGGACGAGGTCATGGTGAAGCACTCTCAGCAGTACATCGCCGCTCACCCGAACCGGGTGCGGGCGAGCTCGTGACCCGGGGACACGCATGAACGCCCTGCTCGGCGACATCGGTGTCGCGCTGGGCCTGGTCTGCGCAGCCGGCGGGATGCTCGCGCTCGTGCTCGGCCTCGTCACGCGAAGAGACTCGCTTCTCGTCGCGGCCCCGAAAGCGCTGTGGGGTGTCGGCGCAGGCGTCGTGCTCGCCGTCTTCGCCATGGAGCACGCGTTGCTCACGCATGACTTCAGCCTGGTCTACGTCGCCAACAACAACAGCCGCCAGACCCCGCTGCTCTACGACATCACGGGCATGTGGTCGGCGCTGCAGGGATCGATCCTGTTGTGGGTGCTCGTGCTGACCGGCTATCTCGGCCTGTTGGCATGGCGGTTCCGAAGACGCGCGGCCGATCGCCTCGTGGCGTGGGCGCTTCTCACGGGGCTCGGTGCCGCCGTCTTCTTCTTCGGCCTCATGGCGGGGCCGGCGAACCCGTTCGTCACCGTCGCCGGTTCGGTACCCGCGAACGGCCTCGGACCGAATCCGCTCCTGCAGGACAACGTGCTCATCGCGTTCCACCCAGTGTTCCTGTACCTCGGGTACGTCGGGTTCACGGTGCCGTTCTGCTTCGCCGTGGCTGCCCTCGTGACCGGTCGCGTCGGAGAGGGCTGGCTCATCGCGACGAGGCGCTGGACCGTGATCGCTTGGGCGTTCCTCACCGTGGGCATCGTCATGGGAGCGTGGTGGTCGTACCAGGTGCTCGGGTGGGGCGGGTTCTGGGCCTGGGACCCGGTCGAGAACGCCGCCCTGCTGCCGTGGCTGTGCGCCACGGCCTATCTGCACTCGGTGATGGTGCAGGAGCGGCGCGGTCTGCTCAGGGTTTGGAACCTGTCGCTCTTGATCGCCACTTACTCGCTCACCATCCTCGGAACGTTCCTCACGCGTTCCGGCGTGATCGTGTCCGTGCACTCGTTCAGCGACTCGGGGATCGGGCCGCTCCTCTTGGGATACTTCGGGCTCGTCGTCGCCGCAGGCGTAGGTCTCATCGCGTGGCGCGGCGACCGCCTGCACTCGCCCGGCTCCATCGATTCCCCGGTCTCGCGTGAGGGCGCCTTCCTCGTGAACAACCTCCTCTTTGCCGCGTTTGCCGCCGTCGTCTTGATCGGGACCGTCTTCCCCCTGTTCGTGCAGGCGCTGCGACACGAGGAGATCTCCGTCGGGACGCCGTACTACGACTCGGTCGCCGTGCCGATCGGCATCGCCCTGCTGTTCTTCATGGCGGTCGCCCCGGTGCTGCCGTGGCGCGCCGCGTCTGCCGGGCTTCTTCGGTCACGCCTCGCCGTGCCTGCGTGGATCGGCGTGCTGGTGGTGGTGGGGTGTGTGCTCGGGGGGGTGCGTGGGCTCACCCCTTTGGCAGCCTTCGGTCTCGCCGGCGTCGCCGGTGGATCGGCCTTGCGCCAGCTCGCCCTCGCAGTGCGAGGAGCCAGGCGATCAGGCGCCGGCGCCTGGCGTGGCCTCGTCGGACGCGCCAACGGCGGGATGATCGTGCACCTCGGCGTCGTGCTCGTCGCATGCGGGCTCGCGGCGGCGACGTCCTTCGGGCATCGCTGGACGGTGACGCTGCGGCCGGGACAGAGCGTCGTCTCCTACGGGCACCGGATCGAGCTGCGCTCGGCCTCCCACTTCACGGCGCCCAACAGGAACGGCGTCGTCGCGTCGGTCGTCGTCGACGGGGCGGTGTTGCGCCCGGCCATCAGCAACTTCCCCGGGCAGGAGGGCATCGGCACGCCGGGCATCGACTCGTCCTTCTTCCATGGCGACATGTACGTGACCCTGGACTCCGCCTCGCCGACGGGAAAGGGCCCGATCACGATCGGCGTCGTGCAGCAGCCGATGGTGATGTGGCTGTGGGTCGGTGGCTTCGTGATCGCATGCGGAGCTCTGCTGTCGGCGGTGCCGTCCCGGCGGCGGCGCCGCGGCACCGAGCCCGTCTCAGAGCTCCCGGCGCTTGTTCAGGACGGGCGGACGTCGCCGAAGTCTGTGCCCGAGCTCGTCGGGAGCGGCTCGTGACGCCGTCCCGTGGCAGGCGTTGGGCCGTCGCCCGCTGGTCCGCCGGCGCGACGCTGCTCGTCGTGGCGGTGCTCGTGGCGGTCTTGGCGACCCGCCAACCGACGGGCGAGCAGGTGGTGCAGACACCGCTTGTCGGCAAGCAGGCGCCGCCGCTCGTCGGGCCCGCTCTCACCGGTGGTCACCTGGTGCACCTCGGCGACTACCGGCACACCTGGGTGCTCGTGAACTTCTTCGCGTCGTGGTGCACCGTCTGCCAGGCCGAGGAGCCGCAACTCGAGAGGTTCCTGTACTCACGGCCCGACGGAGTCCGCCCGGCCGTCCTCGGCGTGCTGTACGGGGACACGGTGAGCGACGGGGTCGCCTTCCAACGATCCGAGGGCGCCACGTGGCCCTCGATCTCGGATCCCGGCGGCACGATCGCATCCGCCTGGGGTGTCGGCAGCCTCCCTCGCTCGTACCTCGTCGCGCCGGGCGGACGGATCGTCGCATGCGTCCTCGGCGGCATCACGTCGTCGCAGCTCGACCAGCTGCTCGTGCGGAAGGCGGCAGACATCGGCTCCGTCGCTGCCGGACGCGCCGGGACGTCCGGCACAGCCGGGCCGGGAGCTTAGGCAGGCATGGGCGCGACTCGCAGACGGTCGCCGGCGGCTCCACTGGCGACGAGGACGGCTTGGGTGCTGCTGGCTCTCGTCGCGATGGTGGCACTTGCCTTCGGCAGCGTGCACGGCTCCTCGTCGACCGCCGGCGCTCGTGAGTCACAGCTCGACAGCATCATCAAGTGCCCGGCATGCCAGGACCTCTCGATCGCGCAGTCCGACGCGCCCTCCTCGGTGGCACTGCGGCGGCGGGTGGCGCAGTTCGTGAACGCCGGCTGGCCGAACGCCCGGATCGAGTCGTGGGTCACGTCTCGTTACGGGTCGAACGCGCTCCTCGTGCCACAGGGTGGAGGGGTGGCTGACACGCTGTACCTCGTGCCGGTGGCGGCGATCGGTGTGGCGGTCGCCGGTCTCGGGTGGTACCTGTGGCGCAGACGATCGCCTCGAAGAGGCGAGCCGTTGCCGTCAACGCTTCCCGCAGGGCCGGACTCCGACAGCACCGCCGCGTCAGCCGCGGTTGCCGATCCACCGCACGAGCACCCGCTCGAGGCGTACCTGCACCACCACGGGTCCGCCTCGACCGGCGACCACCCGAGGGTGGGTTGATGGCCCTTGAGGACCTCGAGGAGGAGCTCGCGTATGTGACCCGGTCGCTCGAGGACCTCGAGCGCGAGCACGACGCCGGAGATCTCGGCGACGAGGACTTCCGCCGCCTCCGTGACCGATACCGCACACAGCTCGCCGAGCTCGAGCACGATCTCGCGCTCGAGCCGGTCGGGCGCCCGGACGCGCCTACCGGACGGGCACGAGGGGGGCTGGCCTCCTCGAGCCGGAGGAACCGGATGTCCAGCCCGAAGGCCCGGCTCGTGATCGGCTGGGGGTCGGTCATCTGCCTCGTGGCGGCCTCGACGCTCATCGTCCTCGCGCTCACCCACGCCGGACCGTTCGCTCGGTCCCCACAGCTGTCGGTCGATGCCCGGGTCCAGATCATGCTCGCCGAGGCGGACATCCTCGGCTCGAAAGGCGACGTGACACAGGCCCTCGCCACCTACGACCGCGTCCTCGCGCTGCAGCCGGCGCAGCCGGTCGCCCTCGCCAACGGAGGATGGCTCGCTCGGCTGGCCGGGCTGTCGCAGCACGAGACGAGCCTCCTTCGAAACGGAGACGCCGAGATCGAAGCCGCCGTCCACGCCGACCCGTCCTACGGGCTCGCCCATGCCTACGACGGCGTGCTGCAGCTCGAGGACCGCCATGCCCCTGCCCTTGCCGTGCAGCAGTTCCGTGCGATGCTCGCCGACGCTCCGTCGCCGACGCTGCTCTGGTCGGTGCACGCGACGGCGATCCGGGCTTTCGAGGCAGCCCACCAGCCTGTCCCAGCTGCCATCTCAGGGGCGAAGAAGCCCCGCACCTGAGGTTCCTGACCGTCGGCGAAGGACGATGCCGGCCGCTGTCACTCCGCTCGTGCGGCGAGCGAGCGAAGCCGAGCCACCACGTCCGGGAACGCCTGCCGGAACGCCTCGACGTCCTCTTCGGAGGTCGACCAGCCCACGGAGAGACGCAACGACCGATCCGGGTCGACCCCCATCGCCTCGAGGACGGGCGAGGGCTCGAGCACCTCTGACGAGCAGGCCGATCCGGAGTGTGCCGCGATCCCGGCGGCGTCGAGGCCGAGCAGCACCGCCTCACCGAGCACCCCTTCGATGGAGCAGCAGAGGAGGTGCGGTAGCCGGTTCGCGGCTCGGGGCGGTCCGAGCACGCTCACGCCCTCCACCGAGGTCGCGGCCGCTGCAATCGCGTCTCGATGGCCGGCCGCCTCGGCCGCGCGGGCGTGCAGTCCGCCGCTGCCGTCGGCGACGAGTTCGGCGGCGGCAGCACCGAAGCCGACGATCCCGAGAAGGTTCTCCATGCCGGCGCGGCGGGCGCGTTCCTCGCTCGCTCCGACCACGAGGGGCCGCATCCTCACGCCCCGGCCGAGCACGAGGGCGCCGACGCCGGAGGGGCCACCGAGCTTGTGAGCGCTGACGGACACGTAATCCGCCTTCACGGCTCCGAGGTCGATCGGCACGTGCCCGAGTGCGGCGGCCGCGTCGACGTGCAGCGGCACGCCCGAGTCCGCACACACTCGAGCCACGTCGTACACCGGCTGAACGGCCCCCACCTCGTGGTTCGCCCACTGGCAGTGCACGAGCAGAGGCGCGGTCGCGAGAGAACGGGAACGGACCTCCCGAAGCAGGGCGCGCAGGTGGTCGACATCGATCACACCGTCCGAGCCGACCGCCACCTCGCGCACCTCGCCTGCCCGGCGCGACGCCTGCAGCACGCACGAGTGCTCGACACGGGCGCACAGGCTGATCTCGGGAGCGACCGACTCGACGGCGGTGTTGGCGGCCTCCGTGGCACCGCTCGTGAACACGACGCGGCTCGGCGGCACTCCGGCGAGCGACGCCACCTGCTCCCGGGCGGTCTCGATCGCCCCCCGCACCTCGCGACCCTCCGCGTGCACCCGGCTCGGGTCGCCCGTGCCGTCGGGAGTGCCCGAGCGCTCGAGCCAGCTGCGCATGGCCGTGACGGCCGCCGGGAGGAGCGGCGTGGTGGAGGCGTGGTCGAGGTAGTGACGCACCGGCTCAGCCGGTGAACGTGGCACAGATCTCGTCGCCGCGGGCTTTCGACGAGAGCTGGACCGGTACCCCGCCTCCGCACAAGACCGAGATGAGGCCCTCGACGAGGCCGGAATCGGCAGCGCACAGAACGGGGTGCTCGATAGCTGCACTGCCGAAGGGGCAGTTCCCCCGGACGACCGACGCCTGGTCGGGCGCCTCGCCGGCATGCGCAGCGAAACCGTGCGCCGTCAGCGCATCCGCCACCGCCTGCATGGCCGCCCGGATGGACCGCGGTGCCTCGCCGGGCGACATCTGCGCCCCGAGCGTGCGGCCGTACTCGGCTCCGACGTCGTAGGCGACCTTCTCGGCCGCCGCCGGCTCGACGAGTGGCAGCAACCGAGCCAAGAGCAGGACGAGCAGGTCGTCGCGGTGAGCCGGCACCGACGAGGTCGCTCCTTCCACGGGGCGGTAGCGCTTGGAGGGACGGCCGACGCCCGAGGCGACGTGGTCGACGTAGACCTCGAGGTACCCGCCGGCTGCAAGCTTGTCGAGGTGGTGCCGGGCGACGTTCGGGTGCAGCTCGAAGTGCTGGGCGACCTCGCTCGCGGTCACGCCCTCGCGATCGCGGGCGAAGAGGTAGATCCCGCGGCGGGTTGCGTCGCCGAAGGCGGACGTGATGGCTGCGACCGCGGCGGAGAAACCATCGCCCTCCGCCAGGAGCCCCTCCCCCTCATGGACCTTGCTCACCTCCGTTATCGTACCGGTGCGGCTCTTGCCGCAGGTGAGGGCACCATGCTCGGGAGCGAGCAGTACGAGAGACGAGAGACCCGTGAGCATCTTCCGCCCTGGTGGCGGCTCGACGAGCAGCGAACGAGGTGCCAGCGGCAGTGCCGTGCGTGCAGCCGTCGAATCGACCGTCGACCCGCGGCTGTTCCATCCCATCGGCGCGCTCGGCATGGTGAGCTCGGTCGAGGAGCGACGCCGCTCGACGGCCGTCGTCCTCAAGGTGCCGAGCGGAGGTCATCCCGACGAGCAGGCGCTGATCGGGGCCGTCACCGAAGCGGTGGCTCGTGCCGGAGGCTCGCCGGCCGAGATCCACTTGGCGGCGATGACTTCGGGGGAGGAGCTCGAACTGCAGGCGCGCCTGCACGAGCTCGGCCGCACGCAGAGGCCCGCGCCAGCCGCGTCACCGTTCGGCGCAGGCGGCCAGCAGGCAGGCCCCGGTACGACGCGGTCGGGTCAGCACGGCGCGGAAGGCCCGGCTCCCCGAGCGAACCCGTTCGCCGAGAAGGGCTCGCCGACACGGGTGATCGCCATCGGGTCCGGCAAGGGCGGGGTCGGGAAGTCGAGCGTGACGGTCAACGTCGCGGTGTCGCTGGCACGGCTCGGCCACTCGGTTGCGCTGCTGGACGCGGACGTCTACGGCTTCTCGGTGCCGTCGATGCTCGGACTGGCCGAAGCGCCGAGCCTGATCGGGGACCTGCTCCTCCCGCCGGTGGCGTGGGGGGTGCGGTGCATCTCGATGGGTTTCTTCGTGCCCGAGGACCAGGCCGTCATCTGGCGCGGGCCGATGCTGCACAAGGCTCTCGAGCAGTTCCTCGTGGACGTCCACTGGGGTTCGCCGGAGTTCCTCCTCATCGACCTCCCACCGGGAACCGGGGACGTCTCCCTTTCGATCGCGCAGTTCGTGCCCTCTGCTGAACTGCTCGTGGTGACGACGCCGCAGCCGGCGGCCGAGCGGGTGGCACAGCGTGCGGCGGTCCTCGCGAAGCAGTTGCGCCTACCCCTGCGCGGCGTCATCGAGAACATGTCGTGGTTCACCGGAGACGACGGCAAGCGCTATGAGCTGTTCGGCTCCGGCGGTGGGCAGGCTCTCGCCTCGTCGCTCGGTGTCCCTCTGCTCGCGCAGATCCCGCTGCTCGCCGCGCTGAGGGAGGGCGGTGACTCGGGGAAGCCGATCGCGGCCGTCGATCCCGACAACGAGGTCTCGAGGGCCTTCGCGGAGCTGGCGGAGAAGGTCGTGTCGCTCGGTCCCTCGCGGGTCTACCGGAGCGAGCTCTCCGTCCGCTGAAGCCAGCGCGCACCCCTCGCGTAACCTCGTTCCATGGCGCCTCATCCGGTGAGCGATGCAGTCGAGGAGTCGGGCTCCGGCGCGACGTGGCGCAACGAGCGGTGGGCATCGACCATGCGCGGCCATGAGTCGGAGCTGGCAGAGGTGATGACGCCGCACCCTCGGCCTCCGGTCCTCGCCGGCCCTTATCGAGCGCTGGATCGAACCGAGAGGGAGGGACTCGAGCTCGAACAGCTCATGATCGGCGCGACGCGGGCGCACGGCGCCGGGACGCGAGCTCGCGAAGAAGAGCCGGACGAGTGGAGGACGTGCTTCGAGCGTGATCGCGACCGGATCCTGCACTCGACGGCGTTTCGGAGGCTCGCGGGGAAGACGCAGGTGTTCATCTTCCCGGCTGACCACCAGCGCACCAGGCTGACCCATGCGCTCGAAGTCGCCCAAGTGGCGACGGCTGTCGCCCGGGCTTGCCGGCTGAACGTCGCGCTCACCGAGGCGATCGCGCTCGGTCACGACTGCGGGCACGGTCCCGGGGGCCACGCCAGCGAGGAAGCCTTTGATGCGTTCCTCCCCGGCGGCTTCGACCACGCGGTCTGGGGCGCCGACGTGACCGCGGCGCCGTTGAACCTGTGCCGGGAGACGCTGGACGGCATCCGCAACCACTCGTGGTCGCGCCCGCCTCCCTCGACTCCCGAGGGAGAGGCCGTCGCGTTGGCCGACCGCATCGCCTACTCGGCGCACGACCTCGAGGACGCGGTGCACGCCGGGATCGTGTCGGTGGACGACGTCCCGGTCACGGTCGCGCGCCATTGCGGGCTGACGCGCGGACGGCAGCTGCAAACGCTCATCTCCGACGTCGTCGAGTCCACCTGTCGCACCGGCGTGGTGTCGATGACGCCGGCTGCCGGCGACGCGCTCGCAGCGCTCAGGACGTTCAACTACGAGCGGATCTACCTGCGGGATGCGTCCGTCGAGCAGTCCCGGCGGGTCATCGAGATGCTCCGGGCGCTCGTCGACTACTTCGCTTGCCGGGCAGGGGAGATGCCGGCCGAGACGGCACGGCTCACCGACGACCCGGTGCTCAACGCTGTTGCCTACGTCGCCGGCATGACCGATCGTTACGCCTGTTCCCAGGCGGTGGCGCGACTGGACTGGTCTCAGGACCGGCTTCCCCGCGGAGCTGGTTGACTGACGGGCACGTCCGCGCAGCGCCCCTACGATGGCGCGGCCCGGTGGCTGAGCGGGCATTGGCAGAAGGCCGGTCGGGCACCAGCAAAGGAGCGATCGACGTGGACGTGCGAATCGGGATCATCCAGACGCCGAAGGAGCTCGACGTCGAGCTCGCCGAGGGAAGCGATCGCGAGCAGGTCATCGCCGATGTCGAGCGTGCGCTTGCCGATCCGGAGGGCATCTTGTGGCTCACGGACAAGCGCGGCCGCAGGGTGGCCGTCCCGAGCGCTCGAATCGCCTACGTGGAGGTCGGGGCGCAGACCGAGGAACGCCGGGTCGGCTTCGGCGCTCCGTGATCGGCACCGCGTGACCCCTCTCCTCGCCCGGCGGCTGCTCTTCGTCACCGGCAAGGGCGGAGTCGGGAAGACGACCGTCGCGGCGGCACTCGGGCTGCTCGCCGCCGAACAGGGCAAGCGCACGCTCGTCTGCGAGGTCGAACCGAAGGGCGACCTCTCGGTGGCCTACGAGTGTGGGCCGACTCCGTTCCAGGGTCGTCAGGTGAGCCCGGGCCTGACTGCGATGTCGATGGACACCGAGGCGTCCCTTCGCGAGTACCTGAAGCTGATCGCACGGGTGCCGGTGGTCGGCCGGATCGGACCGGTCGCGTCAGCCTTCGACTTCGTCGCGACAGCGGCGCCGGGGATCCGGGAGATCCTCACCATCGGAAAGCTGTGCTACGAGGTCCGTGAGCGTCACTACGACCTCGTCGTGGTCGATGCCTCGGCCACGGGTCAGGTGGTCGGCCAGCTTGCGGCTCCGATCGGCATCAACGAGCTCGTGAAGGTCGGCATCGTGCGAACCCAGACGGGATGGATGCTCGACATCCTGAGGAACCCCGAGATCACCGGCGCCGTGATCGTCACGACACCCGAGGAGATGCCTGTCTCCGAGGCGGTCGACCTCTCCGCACGGATCGCCGAGGAGACGCCCGTGAAGCTCGCTTCTGTCATCGCGAACAGGGTGCTGCCCGAGCTGTTCGGCACCCGCGAGGAGGAGATCTTCGAGAGCATGGCAGCGCCGCCTGTCACGAAGGCGCTCGCCGAGGAGCTCGACGTCGACGTCGATGCGCTCACGTCCGTCTTCTCCGCGGCACGCCTGGCCGTCACGATCCGCCGCGACGGCGCCGCCCACCTCGAACGGCTGCGGGCCGGCATCGCCGAGAGCGTCCCGCTGCTGTACCTGCCCTACCTCTTCGGCCGCGCGCACGGGGCGCGAGCGATCCGCCAGGTCGCGCGGCTGCTCGGGGAGGAGCTGTGAGCCCCACCAGGCAGCGCGCGAAAGCGGGCACGGGAGCGGGCACCGCCGCGGGCACCGACGCAAGCGGTGGGCAGAACCCTCGAAGAGAAGAGGGGCTGTCCGCCGCCATGTCGTCGCCCACCGCACTCGAGCTCGAGCAGCTCGTCGCGGCGAAGGAGGTCATGGTCGCCTGCGGGCCGGGCGGGGTGGGCAAGACGACCACGGCCGCCGCGCTCGCTGCGACGATCGCCGCCAGGATCGGAGGTCGCGTCCTCGTCCTCACGGTCGACCCGGCCAAGCGGCTCGCCGACGCGCTCGGCATCAAGGGAATCGGGAACGAGGCGACACGAGTCCCCACCGAAGCCTTCGAGAGAGCAGGGATCCGCCCGAAAGGCGAACTTCATGCGGCCATGCTCGACATGTCCGAGTCGTGGGACGCACTCGTCCGCCGCCACGCCCCGAACAAGTCGACAGCGGACCAGATCATCTCGAACCCGCTGTACCAGAACATCAGCCGCCGTTTCAGCCAAGGTCACGACTACATCGCGATGGAGCGCCTCTTCGAGCTGCACGAGGACGGCGACTACGACCTGCTCGTCGTCGACACGCCGCCGTCGCGCAACGCCATCGATCTCCTCGACGCCCCTGCCCGGATGCAGGAGTTCTTCTCCTCGCGACTTCTCCGATGGCTGACCGTCCCGTACCGTTCACGGTTCGTCAACATGGCGTCCCGTCCCTTCTACCAGGTCGCGGACCGTATCCTCGGCAGCCAGCTGCTCCAGGACCTGGCGGATTTCTTCATCCTGCTCCAGACGATGCGAGAAGGCTTCGTCGCCCGTGCCGACGCCGTCGGGAGACTGTTGCGAGATCCCCGCACGACCTTCCTCGTCGTGACGACGCTCGAGGCCGTCCCGGGCCGCGAAGCCTCCGAGATGAAGGCGGCGCTCGCGGAACGCCACCTGCACCTCGGACTCCTCGTGTGCAACAGAGTCCTCCCGTCCCTGCTCATCGATCCCGCAGCCGCTCGTGCTGCCGATCGGCTGGCGGAGTCTGCTGCGTCGATCGGCGAGCGCCTCGCCCCCGAGCTCACCGCCGCCGGTGAGGCCGTCGCACCCGAGGTGGTGGGAAGGGTGGTCGAGGAGGTGGCGCACAGCTTCTCGAACTTCAGGCTCGTCGCGAACCGGGAGGCGGAGCTCCTCCGGGAGCTGTCCGCTGCTCACGACGTGAGCGTGACGGTGCCCTATCAACCCGGTCACGTGACGGACCTCGCCGGCCTCCTCAGGATGGGGGCCGGGATCTGGCAGGACGAGCCGGACGGCGAGTCCCCCGACACCCGTGCGCCCGGACGGGCCCGCCCGAGCGCGAGCAGGAGCCGGCGAACGTGATCGACTATCACGTCCACCTCTGGCCGCACTCCGAGCGCGCCGATGGGCGGGAGCTCGCTCTCGACCGGATCACCCGCTACACCGAGCTTGCCGCGAGAAGCGGAGTGCGGGAGATCGCGCTGACGGAGCACTTCTTCCGCTTCGTCCAGGCGCGCGCGCTCGTCGAAGGATGGTGGGACCACGTCCCCGAGCCAGGAGGCCGCCCCTTCAGGGCACAGGCACGGGCGTACTTCGACCACCATGCGACACAAGACCTCGATCGCTTCGTGAACGCCGCCCTCGAGGCGAAAACAGCCGGCCTCCCCGTCGTGATCGGCCTCGAGGTGGACTACTACCCGGGACGGATGGACGAGGTGTCTGCCCTGCTCGCCGGGTACCCGTTCGACGTCCTGCTCGGATCGGTCCACTGGATCGGCAACTGGATGTTCGACGACCTGTCGAACGCCGTCCAGGTGGGGGAGTGGGATCGTCGTCCCGTCGCCGACAGCTGGCGGGCCTACACCGAGGCGTTGGAGGAGCTCGCCGGTACCGCCAGCTGTGACGTCCTCGCCCATCCCGATCTCGTGAAGGTCGCCGCGCGGATCCCCGACCGCGGCGTCGTGCACGAGTGCGAGGTGCGCATCGCCGAGGCCGCGGCGGCGAGCGGGATGGCCGCAGAGATCTCGTCTGCCGGCGCCACCAAGCCCTGCCGTGAGGACTACCCGTCCCCGAGCCTGCTGAGCCTCTTCGCGTCCCGCCGCGTCCCCGTCACGTTCGCGTCCGACACGCATGGCACGAGCCGGGTTGCAGACCGCAACGCGGAGCTCGTGCGGGCCGCCACCGACGCCGGGTACACCGCCGTGCGCCGCTTCCGAGGCCGACGGCCCGTCGACACCGAGCTCGCGGGGGTGCCGGAGTGACCTCGCCTCTCGACCTCGCCTATCGCAACACCTCGCTCGACCCGGGCGCCCGGCGTCACCTCGACCGGCTGATGGCGAGCTGGAACCTGTTGGCGGATCTCTGTTTCTCGGACCTCTTGCTGTACGTACCGTTCGATCCCTTGGCGCTCGCCCTTCCCGACGGTGACGACCAGCGCGTGGTGGTGCTCGGCCAGGTGCGTCCCACGACGAGCCAGACGTTGTTCGAGATCGACCTCGTGGGCGAGGTCGTGGCGAGCAGGGAGCTGCCCCTCGTGATGGAGGCGCTCCGGACAGGGGCCATCAGCGTCGGCGAGCAGCGCAACGACAGCGGCGAGGGGCACCTCCGCCTCGAGTGCATCCCCGTGCGCTATTCGGCTCAGGTGCTCGGGGTGATGGCGCGCGTCTGGTCCCCGGGCATCGCGCGGCGCCGAGGTGCGCTCGAGCGCGTCTATCTCGACCTGTTCGAGCGGCTGTCGGCGATGGTGACCGACGGGATCTTCCCGTTCGCGGATGACGAGCTCCCGGCCGAGCACTCGCCGAGAGTCGGCGACGGCGTGATGGTCCTCGACGAGCGTGGCCGGATCACCTTCGCCTCGCCGAACGCTGTATCGGCATTGCACCGCATCGGCATCATGAGCGCCATCAACGGCTCCACGTTCCACGCGCTGGGGCTCGACACGACGATCGCCCAGGATTCGTTCGCCACCCGGCTCCCGGTCGTCGAGGAGATCGAACGACGGTCGGAGGTGACCCTGCTGCTGCGCTGCATCCCGTTGCTGGCCCGGGGAGAGGTCACCGGCGCGATGGTGCTCCTGCGTGACGTGACCGACGTACGGCGCCGGGACCGCTTGCTCCTCACGAAGGACGCCACGATCCGCGAGGTCCATCACAGGGTCAAGAACAACCTGCAGACGATCTCGTCCCTGCTCCGGCTGCAGGCACGCCGCATCGAAGCCGCG
The DNA here is from genome assembly GCA_021838945.1 of Actinomycetes bacterium. GTDB lineage: Bacteria > Actinomycetota > Acidimicrobiia > Acidimicrobiales > Bog-793 > JAKCCH01. The sequence continues at coordinate 14,541 of JAKCCH010000008.1, read as the reverse complement.
GCGGCCCGCACTGCTCTCGCGGAGGCTGAGCGGCGCATCCGCGCCATCGCAGTCGTGCACGAGATCCTCTCCCGCGAAGCAGGGGATCAGGTCCCCTTCGACGAGATCGTCCACGCCCTCGTTCGCATGGCTCAGGAGGCGAACGTCGGGCCGCGTGACGTCGCCGTCCGGGTCGAAGGTGAGCTCGGCGACATCCCGGCCGACATGGCGACGCCGCTGTCGGTGGTGATCGCGGAGTTGCTGCAGAACGCGATCGAGCACGCGTTCTCGAGTGCAGATGCTCACGACGAGCCCGCTGCCGGCAAGGCCTCGTCATCCGCACCGGAGCCGCCCCGCATCGACCTCACGTTCCATCACGACCCGACGGGGTGTGAGGTGATCGTGCGCGACAACGGCGTCGGTCTTCCCCTCGATTTCGACATCGAGCAGACGAGGAGCCTCGGGCTCTCGATCGTCCGTGACCTCGTTCGGACCCAACTTGATGGCAGTATCAGCATGACCACCGATGGCGGCACGCTCGTACGCCTCGACGTGCCGTTCCGCCGAGGCGAGCGAGCCGACCAGCGGATGGGTTGAAGCACCGCAACGGGACTTCGGAAGCGAGCGGAAGCTGTATGAGCGAGATCTCTGCAAGATCGCCGGAGGCAGCGGCGTCAGAGTCGTCGATGGCCTTGGTCGAGCTGGCGCCTCCGCTGGCGGCCGAGGAGCGGGCGCCGGAGCTGGCGCCCCGGGAGCTGGCGCCCCGGGAGCTGGCGCCCCGGGAGCTGGCGCCCGAGCAGCCGGGAGCCCCGGAGCTGGCGCCATCGCATGTGGCGTCGGAGCGCGAGCTCGGTGTGCTCGTCTTCGCCCGCCGACTCAGCTTCGAGGAGCTCTACACGTCGTCATACCAGTCCCTCGTGAGGCTGGCGTTCGTGCTGACGGGCTCTGTCGAGATCGCAGAGGACCTGGTGCAGGACTGTTTCGTCAGGCTCCATGGCCACTACGAGAAGCTCGAGACGCCGGAGCGCTATGCGCGTCAGGCCGTGGTCAACGCGTGCCGATCCCACTTCCGCAGGCTCGGGCGCGAGCGCGACCGCCGGCCGCTCCTCTACGTCGTCGACGGTGACCGGCAGGCCGGGATCGGCGGGGCGAGCGCCGGTGAGCTGCACGACGTCCTGCTCGAGTTGCCCTACCGGCAGCGAGTCGCCATCGTGCTCCGCTACTACGCCGACCAGTCGGAGGTGGAGATCGCCGAGGTGCTCGGCTGCCGGCCCGGGACGGTCGGGTCGCTGATCCACCGTGGCCTGGAGCGGCTTCGGGGGGTCCTCGAACCATGAGACGCGAGACAGGGCGTCGGAGCTGGCATCGGTTGCCCTTCTTGCAGGGGCCACCTCACCACTCCGATATCGAGGCGAACCTGCGGCGAGCACTAGCCGCGCGGGCATCCGCCGTTCGTTCGGAGCCGGACCTTGCCGATCTGCAGCGGCGGCTCGTGGAAGCCGCAGGGCCCGCAGGGTCGTCGATCGAGGGCGCCCGGCCGATCGAGCCACACCCGTCGAGCCCGTCCCGGCACCGACCGGGCTTCCGGCTCGCCGCCGCGGCCGCGGCTGTGGCAGCCGCCGCCGCCGGCGTCTCGTTCGGCTCGCTCGTCGCGCCGGTTCGCACGCAGCACGCTCTGCTCTCGTCGGATGGTGGAGATCAGGGAGGCGCCTTGCCGGCTGGGCCGGCACCGTCGGCCGCGACTTCGAGTCGCTCGAACGACCGGACGCCGCTCAGCTTCGGGCCGCTCGGTGGGATCGCGCAGAGCTCCCGCATCTCGTCGTTCACATGGCTCGCCGACGGCCCGTCCATCGAGACGGCGGGCCCACGAGGCGTGCGGCTCAGCGCAACGGGTCGCTGGTTGGCGCCCCTGCTCGTCGCGAGCGGCGGTTCGACAGGCTGTTACGCCTCCGAGCTCGTGACGACCACCGCCCGGTTCGGTGCCGAAAGCGTCAAGTCGATCGCCGTCGCCGCGACCGCACCGCTGTCGCCGTCCGGCCTCGAGGTGCTCTCCTCCGGCGCCCGCGCGATCTCGCCGCGCCGCGACTTCTGGTGGGCGACGATCGCCACCGGGGCAGGAGTCGCCAAGGTGGCAGCCGAGCAGCCGGATGGAACGACCGAGATCACGCGCCCGAGAGGGGGCATCGCTCTCGTCGGAGGTGTCGTCCGAGCAGCAGAGGTGTCCGCCTTCTTCAGCGTGGTAGCCGAGACGGCATCGGGGCGGTCGCTGCACTCGATCGGCTTCCTCACCGGATGGGGACCACGCACCGCCGGCGCCGCCACCGGTCCGGCAGCGGGCAGCTCCGCCTCGACGGGCTGCGCCCGAGGACTGGCGGGCGGGGCTCCCCGCGTCGGGGCAGCGGCCTCCGCCAACACCTCTGGCACTCCTGGCTCCTCGGGCACGAGTCCCTCGGTCACGCGGAGCGTCCTCCGAGCAGCCGCGGGAGTCGTGGCTGGTCTTTGTCGGGCTCATGCACCCGCGGCCGTCACGGTGATCGAGGTCCGCGTGCTCTCTCCCGCATCGGCCGAGGCCGTCTACCGCCTCGGCGGCGGGCGCCTTCGCACCGGGAGGGCGGTGTTGAGCCGCTCCGGATTGTGGGAGGTCAGCTGACGCGCCGGCTCGCGCTCGGCTCGACGAGGCAGTGAGCGGGACTGATCAGGAAGCGCGGCGCCGGCGGGCGGCGAGCCACGCCTTGCGCAACTTGCGACGCTCCTCCTCGGAGGTCGCGCCCCACACGCCGGACTCCTGGTTCGTCGCCAGCGCGAACTCGAGGCAAGCCTCCCTGACCTCGCACGAGAGGCAGACCGCTCGCGCTGCCTCGATCTGGTCCACCGCTTGCCCAGTCGTGCCGACAGGGAAGAACAGGTCTGGATCGGTATCCCGACAAGCCGCGGTCTTGCGCCAGTCGTCGGAGTCCCACTCGATGGAGCGGGTCCAGGTCAGAGCCACCCTCGCCTCCTGTGAGGTGCCGTATCGTCTTGTTCGCCAACCGGCTCGTGAACAGAGTCACAAACTACGGTCACAACACACACCAGCTGCAGCGATGAAGCGGGAGCCGGCCGGGTCGGCGAGCGGAACTGCTGTGCAGATGATAGGGCGAACGGCCGACCGCTGCAAGCATGTGAGCACGAGCACAGACGGACATCCATCCTTCCGGTGCAGCCCAGTACCCCGAGGCCGACGTCGCCAAACCTTGCACGTCTCGCATCTTCGCCCCATTCGCGCAGCTCGCGTACCGCGCGCCCAGCGCCAGATCACGTGTGGGCGTGGCGTCGGCAGCATGACTGTCCGTCGATGACCCTCGTCCTCGCTCACCGTGGCTCCGGCCCGCACGGACCGGAGCGGGAGAACACCGTGGCAGCGTTTCTCGCGGCTCGCCGGTTCGGTGCCGACGGGGTGGAGCTCGACGTCAGGCGGACGGCCGACCACCGGCTGGTCGTTCACCACGACGCCGAGGTTGCTGACGGGCGCCGCCTGTGCCTGCTCGAAGCGGGCGAGCTCCCAGAGGAGGTGCCGTCGCTCGCCGAGGCGCTCGAGGCCTGTGGAGACCTCGTCGTCAACGTCGAGATCAAGAACGCGCCGCAGGATCCGGACTTCGACCGTTCGCAATGGGTCGCCATGGCAACTGCAGCCTTGCTGCTCGGGCGGGGCGGGGACGATCGCTTCGTCGTGTCGAGCTTCTCGAGGCGGGCGCTGCGGGCGTTCTCGCTGGAGGCGCCTCGTATCGAGACTGCCTGGCTGGTCGGGCCCGGGGTCGCGGCGGACGAGGCCTGCGCCGGCGCGACGGCAGTCAAAACGGCGGGAGTCCACCCGTACGACACGTCCGTGGACGAGGAGTACGTCCGCATCGCCCGCAGGCAGGGCCTCGTCGTGCGCGTGTGGACGGTGGACGACCCCGTCCGGGTCGCCGAGCTCGCCCGGATCGGGGTCGAAGCGGTCATCACCAACGATGTACCGGCAGCTCAGGCGGGATGCCGTGCGGCCCAGTTGGCTTAGTCCCCCGGCCGTCGGGAACAATCATGGACATGAACGTCGCCGTCTGCGTCAAGCAGATCCCTGATCCGGCGGGCGAGCTCTCGCTCGACCCGTCGACGAACACGCTCGTGCGCGAAGGCAAGCTCATCCTCGACGACTCCGACTCCTACGGTGTCGAGATGGCGCTCCAACTCGCCGAGTCGGCCGGCGGCGGCGACGTGACCCTCATCTCGATGGCCCCGAACGGAGAGACGTCCGGCCTGCGCACCGCTCTCGCCATGGGTGCCGCCGGCGCCGTCCTCGTCTCGGACGACGCCCTCGCCGGCTCCGATGCCCTCGGGACGGCCCGCGTGCTCGCGGCCGTCGTGCAGCGGATCCAGCCTGACCTCGTGCTGGCGGCGACGGAGTCGACCGATGGCTACACCGGCACGACGCCGGTGCAGCTTGCCGAGCTTCTCGGGTGGCCCTCCGTCACGTTCGCGAAGCACGTCGAGGTGACGCCCGACTCCGTCGCGGTGCGACGCCAGACCGAAGCCGGGTACGACGAGGTGACGAGCCCGCTGCCCGCGGTCGTCACGGTGACCGCCGGCGTGGTCGAGCCACGCTATCCCTCGTTCAAGGGGATCATGGCGGCCCGCTCGAAGCCCGTCGAGGAGCTCACGGTGAGCGACCTCGGCATCGATGTCTCTCGAGTCGGGTGGGCAGGTGCCCGGCAGGAGGTCGTGTCGGTGCAGGCGGCCGAGGAGCGGCAGTCGGGCGAGATCGTGACGGACGAGGGCGATGCCCACGAGAAGATCGTGGGCTACCTCGAGCGCATCAAGGTTCTCTAGGAGGCCAGCGACGTGGGAAAGATCTGGGTGCTCGCCGAGCAGAGCCATGGCGAGCCGGCGACCGTTTCGCTCGAGCTGCTGACCGCTGCTCGCGGGTTCGACGCCGACGTGCAGGCGGTGACGTGGGGGGCCGGTGCGTCCGATGCCGCCGCCAAGCTCGGCGAGTACGGCGCAGTGAAGGTGTTCGACGCCGGGGACCTCGGCGAGTCACTGCCGGGTCCGCGCGTCTCGGCGGCCATCGCCAGCCTCATCGAGTCCGAGGGCGCACCCGATGCGCTGCTCGTCGGCCAGACCTATGACGGCCGGGATGTCGCCGGGCGGCTCTCGGTCCGGATCGACCGCCCTTTGCTCACGAACGTCGTCGGCCTCGCCAGGCAGGACGGGTCGTTCGTCTCCGAGCACGCCATCTTCGGGGGCACCCAGGTCCTGAACGCCAAGTTCACCGGCGACGGACCCGGCATCTTCGTCATCCGGGCGAAGTCGTTCGCCGCAGAGCCGGCGGGCGGGTCTGTGCCCGAGGTGGTGTCGATCGAGGCACCGGACACCGGCCGGAGCGACGGAGCGAGGGTGAAGGCGCGCCACGAGGAGGAGCGTTCGGGGCCACAGCTCGACGAGGCCGAGGTGGTCGTGTCCGGTGGGCGCGGGCTCGGGGCGGCCGAGGACTACGCCATGATCGAGGAGCTGGCCAAGCTGCTGAAGGGCGCAGCCGGCGCGTCGAGAGCGATCGTCGACGCAGGCTGGGTGCCTTACTCGCACCAGGTCGGGCAGACCGGGAAGACGGTGAAGCCGACGGTCTACATAGCCTGCGGCATCTCGGGAGCTACCCAGCACATGGTCGGGATGAAGAGCGCGAAGAACATCATCGCAATCAACAAGGACGAGTCGGCGCCGATCTTCTCGATAGCCGACCTCGGTGTCGTCGGGGACGTCCACAAGGTCCTTCCGAAGCTCATCGAAGCCATCAAGGCCAAGCAGTAGCGACGCTTGCGGCTTCCGCCGGCCCCCTCGACGGGTCGGGGGACCGCTGCGACCGCCTCTGGCACCCCATCCGCGAACGGGCCCGCAAGATGGGAAGGGTGTCGGTCGTCACAGCTTCGTGACGAGCTTGGCCCCCACCGGACGGCACTCCCGGACGGTAGCGTGAACGCCTACTTGACGCTGAGATCACCCCGGTCGAGCCTGAGTATCGTTCCCTCGTCGGAGCGCGCCAGGCGCGTCGACATCAGCAGTCACTGAGGGCTGGCCGTTGCTCTTCCCCACCACCGATTTCGCGATCTTCTTCGGGATCGTCTTCACCCTCAATTGGCTGCTCGCGCCGTTCCCACGGTGGTGGAAGCTGTTCATCCTGGCGGCGAGCTACGTGTTCTACGCGTGGTGGGACTGGCGCTTCGTCTTCTTGCTGGCGGTCTCCACGGTCTTCACGACGGTCGGTGGCGTGCTCGTCCACCGGGCACAAGGGGAGCGGGCGCGCCGCGGCTTCCTCGCTGCGACGATCACGGCCGAACTCGGCCTGCTCGGCTGGTTCAAGTACTACGGCTTCGCCTCGCAGAGCTTCGACAACGTGATGCACGGGCTCGGCCTGCACGGTTCGTTCCCCCTGTTGAACGTGACGCTGCCGGTCGGGATCAGCTTCTTCACCTTCATGGGTCTGTCCTACGTGATCGACATCTTCCGGCGAAAGCTCGTCCCGGCAAAGCCGCTCGACGTCGCCGTCTTCGTGGCGTTCTTCCCGCACCTCGTCGCCGGGCCGATCGTTCGCGGTGCCGAGCTCATCCCCCAGATCGAGCGATCCCACCGGCGCAACCCGCGCCACATCGACCTGCCGCGGGCGGCGTATTTGATCATGGGAGGGCTCTTCAAGAAGGTCGTGCTCTCGAGCTACGTCTCGTCTGCCATCGTCGACCCGGTTTTCGCTGCTCCCGGTCAGCACTCGGCGCTCGAGAACCTGTTCGCCGTCTGGGGATACGCCGTCCAGATCTACTGCGACTTCTCGGGCTACACCGACATCGCGATCGGTTGCGCCCTGCTGCTCGGCTTCCGGTTCCCCGAGAACTTCAACGCCCCCTACACCGCGCGCACCCTCCAGGACTTCTGGCGCCGCTGGCACATGACGCTCTCGTTCTGGCTGCGCGACTACCTCTACATCCCCCTCGGTGGCAACCAGGGCGGGGACTCGTCGCTCTACCGCAACCTCATGATCACGATGGTCCTCGGCGGCCTCTGGCACGGGGCCGCCTGGACGTTCGTGGCCTGGGGAGCACTGCACGGCGTCGGCCAGTGCACCGGCCACTTCCGGCGCAAGCGGCGCCTTGCCGCCGGGCTACCGGCTCAGCGAGAAGGCAAGCTCGCTGTCGCCTGGCAACGCTTTGCCACCTTCCAGTACGTCTGTCTCGGGTGGGTGTTCTTCCGGGCCACCGGGTTCAGCAACGCGTGGGCCGTCCTGGAGCGGCTCTTCACGGGCTGGTCGACCCCGACGACCATGGTGACGTTCCCGGTCGTGCTCGCGATCTTCGTCGGCATCGCCACGCAGTACGTGCCCCAGGGCTTCGCCGTGCGCTGCCAGCAGACCTTCGCTCGCTGGGGCCTGGTGCTACAGGGCACCTCGCTTGCTGCCATCATGCTTGTCATCACGACGCTCGGTCCCCCCGGTGTCGCTCCATTCATCTACTTCAGGTTCTGAGATGAGCAGGCGCGAGGACCCACCACCGTCGCAGCAGCAGGGGCACCAGCAGGACCGCCCTCAGGCGCGCCAGCCGCGAAACGTGCGGGTTGCGGGGCCGGACGGGGCACAGGCGGAGGATCGCGACGAGACGGCTGAGCAGGACGTCGAGCCCGATGAGGGGCGAGCGGCCACGTCCGAACGGCGGAGCCAGCGTGACCGGCGTGTGAAGGCGGTCGGCAACGGATCGACAGGCTCAGGGTCTCGGGCCGGCAACGTCGAGCCTCCCGTCTCGCCGGCGAACCGCTCCGGGCGGGACGATGTGGAGCCGCCGGAGAGCGACGTCGACCTCCCGTGGCCGAGGTCGCGCCCGCCCGCCGGTGCGGGCGAGCCGGCAGAGGCAGGCCCGGGGCGAAGGGGATCGGCCCCGGCATCTGTCGGGCAGCCATCGGCGCCTGCCCGTTCCCGGCCCGCCCGTTCAGCGCCCGCCCGTTCAGAGCCCGCCCGTTCAGAGCCGGGGCGCCGGCAGCGGCGTGCATCGGTCGTCACCCCGCCGGATCGCCGGCGTCAACCCGAAAGGGACGCGCACGATCTGCCGGTTGCCAACCGGACCGAGACGATCGACGAGCGCCTCCCCGGTCGCCGCCTCCTCAGGACCCGAGTCGGGGAAGCGCCGCCTCGTGTCGACCGCGCCGTCTTCCGCGAGCCGAGCGGCCGCCGTTCGTCGGCGGGAAGGGCGATCGCGGTGGGGTTGCTGTGTTTCGGGATCTGGACGCTCTTCGACGCGAACCAGCTGTACCACAACGCCCTCACGTCGCCCTTCGGGACGCGCCGGTCGGTCTCGGTGGCTTTCCTGCGGCCGATCGCCGCTGTGGCGAACGCTCTCGGCCTCTCGGGACCGGTCAATGCCGCCAACAGCGCCCTCGGGCGGAACCAGGCGACGACGAACGCAAAGCTGCCGCCACCGCCGTTCGTACCGCCCTCGGGCAACCGCCCTCCGAACAACGTCACGATCTCCGGCGTGTCGCCCCGGCCGCACACCCACCTCGGCCAGGCCGTCGGGAGCTCCACCGGCGTTCAGCACTACACGTGGCCGCCCCCCGTCACCCAGCCGACGCCGTCGCATCCGCTCGTGATGTTGGACATCGGTGACTCGATCGGTGAGGACCTCGGCTTCGGGCTGCTCGACCAGTTCGCGCAGGATCGGTACGTGCACGTGATCCCGAAGGGCAAGATCGACACCGGGCTTGCCCGACCCGACGTCTGGAACTGGCCGGTCGCGCTCGAGAACGACCTCCGGCAGTACCACCCCGGCGTCGTCGTCATCATGATGGGAGCGAACGACAACCAGTCCCTGCTGCTGGCGAACGGCAATGGGGTCCCGACCGGCACGGCGCAGTGGGACCGCCTGTACCGCCAGCGGGTGGCCCTTCTCATGGCCGAAGCGACCGCGGCCGGAGCACACGTCATGTGGGTCGGCCTGCCCCCACTCTCGAGCCCGGCGGTGAACTCCACCTTCGCCGCCCACGTGAACGCGATCGCGCAGCAGGAGGCCGCGGTTCACAACGGGGTCACGTACGTGTCGTCCTGGTCCACGCTCGGCGGGCCGCACGGGAGCTTCGTCCAGTACAAGCGGGTCGGCGGCAACGTGCTGGAGATCCGGTACTCCGACGGGGTGCACCTCGCCCCGAGCGGCTATGACCTGCTCGCGAGCTCCCTCGTCCAGCCGATGGAGCGTGCGTGGCGGATCGATCTGCACACCAAGCCACTCCTTGGCGGGTGATCGCGCCGACAGCCGGCGCCGCTCACCCCTCGTGAGCCTTCAGCCTCGACCTCGCCGCCTCGATCTCCGCCTCCGCCTCGGCACGGTCCGCCCAGTGCGCCCCTTCGACCGACTTGCCGGGCTCGAGATCCTTGTAGACCTCGAAGAAATGCTGGATCTCGAGGCGGTCGAACTCCGGAAGGTGTCGTAGGTCCTGCAGGTGCTCGAGGCGTGGATCGCGGGCGGGGACGGCGATGATCTTGTCGTCCGGTCCGTTCTCGTCGGTCATCCGGAACATGCCAATCGGACGTGCCCGGATGACGCATCCCGGGAACGTCGGCTCCTCGACGAGGACGAGCGCGTCGAGGGGATCCCCGTCGAGCCCGAGGGTGTGATCGACGAAACCGTAGTCAGCCGGGTACCTCGTCGACGTGAACAGCATGCGGTCGAGATAGATGCGCCCACTCTCGTGGTCCATCTCGTACTTGTTGCGCTGCCCCTTCGGGATCTCGACGGTGACCTCGAATTCCATGACGCCGTGACCCTAATCGCGAAGCGCCGGCGGCGGACCTTTTGGGACGGGCGGGACAGGCGGTGGGGGACCGACGTAACAGGCGGCGCGGAAGGAGTGACCGAGACCGGACCAGGTCAACTCCTTCGTGCCGACGAGGCGGAACCCGCTTCTCTCGTACAGCAGGCGGGCGCGCTCGCTCGACGCGTCGACGTCGAGGACGGGGACGAGCCCCTGGCGGTGAGCCTCGGAGACGGCGGTCCCGAGCAGCAGCCGCGCAGCACCGCGGCCTGACATCGGCGGGTCGACGAAGAGCCGCTTCACGACGGCGATCTCCGACGGCGAGCACTCGAGCGCCCGCGTCCAGAGGTCGGTGGCGAAGTCGCCGTCGCTCGTCGCGAGCGAGACCTGGCCGGCGATGGGACCGCCGCGATAAACGGCGACCCACGACTCGCGGGTTCGTGAGCTCGAGAGCCACCTCGCAGGATCGGGCGGCATCTGCACGGGGTACCCGGTTGCCGCCTGGACGCGATGCAACACCGTCACGAGGTCGTCGAGGTCGTCGTCGCTGCGAGGGCGGACGCTGAGCTCGTGCTCGCCCGTCATGGCGCTCGTGTCGAGTCGCCCGCCTGCCGCGCACGCCGAGCAGAGGCGCCGGCTGCTCGTTCCGCCTGCCGGAGCAGCTCGGTGAGCTTCCGCACCAGGTTCGTCGGCCCGGCTACGAGGGTGTCGGCGCCAGGCGGCAGTCCCGTGAGGAAGTCGATGTCGCCACCCGCCTCAGTGACGACGAGCGCTCCTGCCGCGAAGTCCCAGGGAGCGAGACCTGCCTCGTAGAGGCAATCGAGCCGCCCCGCTGCGAGCCAGCAGAGGTCGAGCGAGGCCGAGCCGGCCCGGCGGATGTCGCGAACCGCAGGCAAGACGGTGTCGAGCAGTCGCGCCTGCTCGAGCCTTTGGCCAGCGCTGTAGCCGAAGCCGGTGGCGACGAGTGCCTCACCGAGCGGCGGACCGTCGCCGATCTGGAGCGCCATGCCGTTCAACTGCGCCCCTGCGCCGGCTGCAGCGGTGAACATCTCGTCGCGGAGGGGGTCGTAGACGGCGCCGGCAACCCGCTCGCCTGCACGCTCGCATCCGATCGAGACAGCGAAGGCGGGAAAGCCGTAGACGAAGTTGACGGTGCCGTCGAGCGGATCGACGACCCAGGTGAGGCCGGACGGCCCCGTGCGTGAACCGCCCTCTTCCGCCACCACGGCGTCGTGAGGCCGCTCCTGGGTCAACCGGTCGAGGATGAGCTGCTCGCTCGCACGGTCGGCCACGGTGACGAGATCGGTGCGGGTGCTCTTCGTGCGGGCGGAGGCGACGACGACGTCGCTCGGCGCCGAGCCCTCGTAGTGCTCGAGCAGCAGGGCACCGGCTTGCCGGGCGATCGAGGCAGCGAGCAGAGCGAGCTCGCGGGCGTCGAGGAGCTCGCCGCTGCGGCTGTCAGCTCTGCCGGCGGGGCCAGCTCTGCCGGCGGGCCCAGCTGTACCGCCCGTACCCGGCTCCGTCATCGGCGTCCGCCGGCAGGACGGGAGGACTGCGGTCGAGGCGTCGAGCGGCTCAGCTGTGCGAGGCGAGCGACGGCCACCTCCATCACGAGCTCTCCGGGCCAGCCCACCCGCCCGCGGAGGTCGGCATCGGCATCAGCCAGGACCTCCACCGCCCTCACGATGCGGTCGTGACCGAGGCGCCGGCTCTGGTCGAGGAGCTTCTTCGCCGGGAACGCATGCATGCCGAGGATCGCGGAGGCGTCGTCGGGGCTGCGGACGTCGCCTGCGCCGTCGAGGCGCAGCATCCCTGACACATGCCGGTGGAGGGTGGCGAGCACCCGGACGGGAGGCCAGCTCGGCCCGAGCAGGCGGTGAAGGGCTCGGACCGCTTCCTCTCCGTCGCCCGAGTCGATGGCGTCGGTGAGCGCCCACGGTGGCGCGGCACCTTCCTCGCCGAGGAGCGGTTCGAGCTCAGTTTCGGTGATGCGGGCACCTGGCCCGTATGTCGCCTCGAGCAACTCGAGGATCGGGTCGAGCCCGGCGGCGTCCTCACCGAGATGATCGGTGAGGGCACGGCGAGCGGCTGCGTCGAGGTGGACCGAGACCCGACGAAGGTGGGCGTCGAGGAAGCCGCTGCGGTCCCTCGCCGTCCGGCCGGGGTCGGTGTCGACGACGGTGCCACCTGCGGTCTTCACGGCTTTCGACAGCGCCTGCGGGACGGCCTTGCCGGGAGAGGCCAGCACGAGCACGTTGTCGGTCGGTGGGACCGCGACCAGTCGGGCGATCTCCGCCGCCTGTGGCGCCGAGAGTGCCCCAGCCTCACGGACGACGACGATCCGGTGGTCGCTCAGCCAGGGCGGCGTGGACAGGGCAGCGAGGATCGGTCCCACGTCGAAACGGCCACGGGCCTCGCCGTCGTCCGACGACTCCGCAGCCGGTTCGTACTCCTCGACCTCCGCCTGGGCGCTGCTGCCGGCGCCTGCACGGCCGGCAGCGCCCGTGAGCCCGTCGATGAGGTCGGTGAGGGCGCGAGAGACGAGCGAGGCATCCGAGCCGGTGATCAGGTAGGCGGTCATGAGTCGTCGGGTGTCGGTTCGGTGAGGATCGCCGCGAGCAGGTCGCGGACCCGCACCGTACCGGCTACGTCGTGCACCCGTAGGACCCGGCAGCCACCGGCGATCCCGAGGGCGGCAGCGGCGAGAGAGGCGTCCTGCCGCTCGGCGACGGCGCGGCCGAGCGTTTCGCCGAGGAACGTCTTGTTGGAGGCGGACAGCAACAGCGGGTATCCAAGTCGCGAGAGCCGCGAGGAGGCGTGGAGCAGTGCCAGCGACTGCGAAGTCGTCTTCCCGAGGTCGAGGCCGGCATCGAGGACGATGCGCTCCGGAGTCAGCCCCGCTGAAAGGGCAGCGCCGGCGAGCTCGACGAGGCGAGACTCGACCGCTGCGACGACGTCGTCGTAGTGCGGGTCGGGGTCCGGGACCCGTGGCCGCAGCCGGATGTGGGTCGCCACCACAGCGGCTCCTGCTGTTGCGGCTGCGGCGAGGTAACCGTCCTCTACGAAACCACTGATGTCGTTGCCCACCCGCGCCCCGGCCGCGAACGCCTCGCGCGCGACCGCGGCCCGCCAGGTGTCCACCGACACGGCGACGTCGAAACGCCGAACGACGGCATCCACCGCCGGCACCACGCGCTCCAGCTCCTCGGCCTCGGAGACTTCCTCACCGGGCCCTGCCTTCACGCCACCGATGTCGATGATGTCCGCGCCTTCGGCCACGAGGCGCTCACAGTGAGCGAGGAACCGGTCGAACGCGAAGTAGGAGCCCTTGTCGTAGAACGAATCCGTCGTGCGGTTGGCGATCCCCATCACGAGCGCCCGTGTCCTGATCCCGAAGCGGCGCTCGCCCAGCTGCAGAACCGGCGCGAGCCGCTCCGGCTCGGGCACCGGCCAGCGCGGGGTCAGAAGAGCTTTGCCGCGAGCGCCCGGCGATACTGCTGGCGCCGCGGGTCGTCGGGCTCCATCGTCTCGAGGAGGTCGACGATCTGCTGGCGCGCCTCGTCGTCGCCCGGTACCCGAGCGAGCAACGAGTCGAGCTGGCTCGTGATGTCGCCGTCCGCCGATGCCGCGTCGACTCCGGTCCTCGCGAGCGCCGCGAGCCGTCGCGTCTCGGGCGTCTCGGGGATGCGCTCGAGGAGGCCGAGCGCTTCGCTGGCCGCGTCGTCGTTTGCCTGCTCGACGAGCAGCGCGGCGAGCGCAGTGATCGCTCTCTCGTTGCCCGGCTCGCTCTCGAGCGCCTTTCGCAAAGATGGCTCGTCGCCGGCTTGGATCAAGAGGTCCGTCTCGGACGGCTGGGCTCGCTCCAAGACCCGCTCGACGAAGAGGCGGACGTCCCGCTCGGGGAGAGCCCCGACGAAGCCGTCGATCACTTGCCGCTGGTAGATGGCGAAGACGGCCGGGATCGACTGGACCTTGAACGTCGCCTGGACCCGCGGGTTCTCGTCGATGTTCACCTTGGCGAGCGCGGCGGCGCCGTTGGTTCCGTCGACGACCTGTTCGATGATCGGACCGAGTGTGCGGCACGGACCGCACCACGGCGCCCACAGATCTATGACGACGGGGGTGTCGTCCGAGCGGACGAGGACGTCGCTCTCGAAGGTGTCGTCCGTGACGTCGATCGCGGTCATGAACATCGACGGTAGCGGTTCATGCCACGAAGTACTTCGCCTTCGGGTGGTGGCACACGATGGCGAGCGTCGTCTGTTCCGGTTGCAGCTGGAACCCTTCGCTCACCGTGACGCCGATGCGCCCTCCGTCGAGGAGCTCGACGACCTTGGCGTTGTCCTCGAGGTCGGGACATGCCGGGTAGCCGAAGGAGTAGCGACCCCCGCGGTGCTGCTGACGGAACAGTCCTTGCAGCGTCGGCCCGTCTTCGTCGGCAAAGCCCCACTCCTCCCGCACCCGCCTGTGCCACAGCTCGGCGAGCGCCTCCGTCATCTCGACGGAAAGCCCGTGGAGGCTCACGTAGTCGAGGTACCGATCGGCGGCGAACAGCTCCGCCGTCCGCTGCGAGGCGCGCGGTCCCATCGTCGTGAGCTGGAAAGCGACGTAGTCCTCGTCCCCCGACTCCACCGACCTGAAGAAGTCGGCGATGCACAGGTAGGGCCCTTTCCGCTGGCGCGGGAACGCGAAGCGCATGCGCTCGCCGGTCCGCCGGTCGTCCTCGTAGATCACGAGGTCGTTTCCGTCGGCGTTGGCCGGGAA
>JAKCCH010000007.1 GCA_021838945.1 Actinomycetes bacterium | reverse complement strand
GGCTCAGGATCGGGCTCGCGCTCGGCGTCGACAACGAGCGCCCGCCGCTTGTACCAGGCCGCCTCCGCTCGTGCGGCCACCTCGATCGACGGCCGGCCGAGACGTGTGGCCGCACGCGCCACGTCGGCGCGCTCGGCCTTCACCCGCCCGGGGCTCACCTTCACCCGGATCGGCATCCCGTCCACGTCAACCTCCGTCTCGGAGCGCGCCACGCCCCAGCGATCGACCTCGTGCCTTCGCACCCCGAGCGACCCGGTCTCTGCCTGGAGCGTGGCGGCGAGCTGGGCGGCGAGGGCCGCATCGGCAAGAGCACTCACCACGTATGCCGGTCTGCCCTTCTTCATGACGATCGGCGTGAGCCAGGCGTCGAGGGCGCCGGCGTCCATCAAGACCGAGACCGCATGGGCGAGTGCCTCTCCCGTGGCGTCGTCGACGTTCGTCTCGAGCACCACGAGCGGCCGGTGGACGTCCTCGAGCGGGAACCCCTCGGCCACGCCCTCGCCGACCACGACCTGCAGGCAGTTCGGCATCCCCTCGATCTCGCGGGCGCCGGCCCCGTAGCCCGTCGCAGCGATCGTCATGGCAGGCATCGCCCCGAAGGACGAGCCCCACGCCTTGACCATGGCCGCGCCGGTCGGCGTCGTCAGCTCGACGTTCAGGTTGCGGCCGACCGTCGGCACGCCCCTCAGGAGGTCGACGACGGCCGGCGCCGGGTTCGGCAGCAACCCGTGCTGCGACCGGATCACGCCGGTCCCCGTGACCACCGCACTCGACGCGACCATGTCGACGTCGAGCAGGTGCAGAGCGGCCGCAGATCCCACGATGTCGACGATGGTGTCGTGGCCGCCGACCTCGTGGAAGTGCACCTGGGCCGGTGAACGCTGGTGCAGGCGTCCCTCGGACTCAGCGAGCGCCTGGAACGCAGCGATCGCCCGTTCACGCACCCGGTCGGGGAGCCGCGCCTCCTCGAGCACGCCCTGGATGTGCATCCAGGTCCTGACCACGCTGTCGCCCCGCGCCCCGACAACCGCACGTGTGCAGGCCAGGCCGTTGCGCATGGCGGTCTCGAAGTCGAGCCACCATCCCCCGATGGGCAGTTGCTCCAGCAGCCGGAGCAACTGGTCGACGTCCGCGCCGGCGTCCACCAGCGCGCCGAGCGTCATGTCGCCGGCGATCCCCGAGAAACAGTTGAACCACGCGACCCCCCGCTTCCCGCCCACTCCAGTCACCGGAGCAGCCGTGCCACGGCGCACGCGGCGCCGTACCCGTTGTCGATGCCGACGACGGTCACCCCGGCAGCGCAGGACGACAACATCGCGAGCAGCGCCGTGACGCCCTCGAGAGCGGCCCCGTATCCCACGCTCGTCGGCACCGCGACGACCGGAGCGGGCGTCAGGCCACCGACGACGCTCGCCAGTGCGCCCTCCATCCCGGCCGCGACCACGACGGCGTCGGCGTCGAGCAGGTCGTCGATCGAGGCCAGTATCCGGTGCACACCGGCGACCCCGCAGTCGGCGAGGAGGTCCGGTGCGAAGCCGTAGGCGCGAAGCGTCGTGACGCACTCCTCCGCGACCGGGAGGTCGGCGGTCCCCGCCGTGCAGACGACGACCCGTCCCGGGCGAGAGGTCGCCGGGCGCCAGACCAGGGTCGCCAAGCTGCCCGGCGACAGTGATCCCGGCACCTGCTCCCCGGCCGGGCATCGGTCCAGGCAGGCCGCCGCTTGCTCGGCGGTGGCCCGCGTGACGACCACCGGACCGGAAGATCCCGACAGCAGCTCTGCCACGATCCCGGCGCACTGGGCGGCCGTCTTGCCGGGGGCGTACACGGCCTCCGGCCGGCCCTGGCGGAGCGTCCGATGGTGGTCGACCTTGGCGTAGCCGAGCTCCGTGAAGGGCAGCCGGTGCAGCCGCGCCACAGCCTCGTCCGCCGTCATGGCGCCAGTTGTCACATCATCGAGCAGCCGTCTCAGTTCGAACTCGTCCATCGCGCTCACTATCCTGCCCGCATGACGGGCACGGGGCGACACGAGGTGCACAAGGTCGCCTTCTTCGGGCCCCACGGCACCTTCACCGAAGAGGCGCTCGTATCGGTGCCCGAGCTGGCGGCGGCCGAGCACATCCCCTACGCGACGATCCCAGACGTCCTTCGCGCGGCCGAGTGCGGCGAGGTCGACCTCGCCGTCGTCCCGATCGAGAACTCCATCGAAGGGACGGTGTCGGCGACGCTCGATCACCTGATCTTCGACTCCGATCTCCTGATCCAGCTCGAGGCCGTCCTCGACATCCACCTCCACCTGCTGGGGGCACCGGGCACTCGCCTCGAGGAGGTGCGCTCGGTCGTCTCGTTCCCTCATGCGAGCGCGCAGTGCCGGCGGTTCATCCGCCAGCAGCTCGGCAACGCCGAGGTCCTGGCGGCCAATTCGACCGCCGACGCGGCACGACTCGTCGGCGAGGAGCATCCGCCCGGAGTCGCCGCCATCGCCCCGCGCCTCGCCGGTCACCTCTACGGGCTCGACACGCTGGCGGAGGGGATCGAGGACTACGGGGGGAACCAGACACGTTTCTTGGGGGTGGCAGAGCATCGGGTACCTCGTCCCACCGGACACGACAAGACCACGATCGTCTGCTTCCAGGCCTCAGACCACCCGGGCAGCCTGCACGAGATCCTCGGCCAGTTCTCGGCCCGCAACCTCAACCTCACGAAGATCGAGTCCCGCCCGACCAAGCAGGGACTCGGCGACTACTGCTTCGTGATCGACCTCGAGGGCCACGTGAGCGACGAAGTCGTCGGCGACTGCCTGCGGGAGCTGCACCTGTCGCTCGCCGGCTGCAAGTTCCTCGGTTCCTATCCTGCTGCAGACGAGCACGGCCCGGCGTTGCGCGAGCAGATCTCCGAGGGCCGTCGCCTCGCCGGCGAGTGGATCGACGGGATCCGCAGGCTCGTCGCCGACTGAAGCGCTGCCGGTCAGCCGGTCGCCGCACCGCCCGGCACGCCCGCGAGATCGAGGGCGCCGAGGGACTCCTCGTGTGGGGGCACGGCACCATTCTTGTCGACCCGTGGAGCCTCTGTGGCCCGCCGCGCGTAGGCTGAGCAGGCCTGCCGTGGCGCGTAACCGAGCGCCGCGACCAGGAGGGATGGCAGAGCGGACGAATGCAACGGTCTTGAAAACCGTCGGGTGATGAGCCCCGTGGGTTCGAATCCCACTCCCTCCGCCGAGACGACCTCGTACAGGCGGTACCCGTCGATACCATCGACTCCCGATGGCCAAGACGGTGCCAGGCAACGGCAGCGCGCCGGTGGCGCTCGCCGCGCCCGAGAAAGTGGAGCCGGCGGGACGGGGACGGTCGCGGGCGTTCCTCGCGGTCGCCGTTCTCGTCCCACTTCTCCTCGTCGGCCTCATCGGCTACGCGGTCACGCAGGCCGGCCGCACGACGACAGGTCTCCGGGCGGCCACGGGCCTCTATCTCGTCGTCTACCCGCCGGCCAGGCAGAAGGTTCCGGCTCCGATCGTCCTGCAGCGGCTCGGCGGCGGCACCCCGCTCGTCCTCGGAGGCGCGATCGGTCGACCTTACGTCGTGAACTTCTTCGCCTCGTGGTGCCCGCTCTGTCGCGAGGAGCTGTCCGCCCTCGCGTCGGTCGCCCGGACGGGGGGCGTCTTTTTCATCGGCGTGGACACAGACGACACATCTCCGGGCACGGCGCTCTCGCTGCTGCACCAGGCAGGGGCGAGCTATCCGGTCGGAGTGGCGCAGGCACCTCTCGCACAGGCGTACGGTGCCGAGGGGCTACCGACGACGGCGTTCGTCAACGCGCAGGGGAGGATCGTCGCGATGTACCTCGGACGGCTGACGCGGTCCCAGCTCGCGACCTATGTCGCCGACCTGAAGGCGGGCAAGCGGCTCTGAGGTGGCTCCGATGCCGCACGGTACGCTCCCTCTCGTGCCACTCAGCTCGAGGGAGGCGACTCACCAGCTGACCGGTCCGGGTCAGATGTTCGAGGTCGCCGAGGAGATCGTCGACGGTCGCCCGACGAGGGTCTGGAAGAACTGCCCGCCGTCCTTGCGCTCGATCCTGGAGCTGTCCCGGTTGCACGGGGACAAGACGTTTCTCGTCTACGAGGACGAGCGGATGACCTTCGAGGAGCACTTCGTGGAGGCGGTCGCCTTCGCCCGCGCTCTCACCGAGCGCTACGGCGTCGGCGTCGGGGACCGGGTCGCGATCGCGATGCGGAACTTCCCCGAGTGGGTCATAGCCTTCTGGGGCGCGGCTGCCGTCGGAGCCGTCATCGTCCCCCTGAACGCCTGGTGGACCGGACCCGAGCTCGCGTACGGATTGGAGGACTCGGGCACGACCGTGCTCGTCCTCGACCGCGAGCGGCTGGAACGCATCGCACCCCACCTGGACGAGCTCGAGGAGGTGGGTCTCGCTCATGTCGTCGTCGCACGGGCCGACGACCCCGGGGGGCACGAAGGCCACACCGGCGAGCTGCCGCCGGGCCTGGCGGAGCGGGCCGAGCGCATGGAGGAGGTGCTCGCCGAGCTCCGCCCGCCGAAGGCGGGGGCGGTCCTCCCGCCTGCCGACGTCACCCCTGACGACAACGCCACGATCTTCTACACCTCGGGCACGACAGGGCGACCGAAGGGTGCGCTCGGCACGCAACGCAACATCTGCACCAACCTCATGAGCCTCGGATTCGTCGCGGCCCGGGCGCAGCTCACCTCGAGCGAGGAGATGCGCGCCAACATCGAGACCGGCGCCGCGCAGAGCGCCTACCTGCTCTCGGTGCCGCTCTTCCACGCGACGGGCTGTCACTCCATCCTCGTCGCCAACACGGCGGCAGGCGGGAAGCTCGTGATGATGCGGCGTTGGAACCCCGAGCGAGCGCTCGAGCTCATCGAGCGCGAGCGGGTCACCGTCTTCGGGGGCGTGCCGACCATGGCCTGGCAGGTGATCGAATCGCCCGACTTCGAACGGCGCGACACCTCGAGCGTCAGTTCCGTCGCCTATGGAGGCGCGCCCGCACCTCCGGAGCTCGTGCGGAAGATCCGTGAGCACTTCCCGTCCGGCTCCGCCTCGAACGGCTACGGGCTCACCGAGACGTCCTCGGTCACGAGCATGAACTCGGGAGAGGACTACTTCGACAAGCCGGACTCGGTCGGTCCGCCGGTCCCCGTCGTGGACGTCCGCGTCGTCGGGCCGGATGGGGAGGACGTGGCCACCGGCGAGACGGGCGAGCTCTGGATCAAGGGGCCGAACGTCGTGCGCGGCTACTGGAACAATCCCGAGGCGACCGCCCTCACCTTCACCGACGGCTGGCTGCACACCGGCGACGTCGCCAAGCTCGACGACGAAGGCTTCATCTACATCGTGGACCGGGCGAAGGACATGGTGATCCGTGGCGGCGAGAACGTCTACTCAGTCGAAGTCGAGTCGGCGATCTTCGAGCACCCGGCGGTCGACGACGCGGCGGTTCTCGGCGTGCCCCACGACGTGCTCGGCGAAGAGGTCGGGGCTGTCGTGGTCCTGAAGCCGGGCCGATCGCTCACCGAAGACGAGCTGCGCGCTCACGTCGCCGAGCGCATCGCGGGGTTCAAGGTGCCCGCTCACATCTGGTTCATCGAAGGCGATCTGCCGCGCAACCCGGCAGGCAAGGTGCTGAAGCGTGAGCTACGCGAGCAGGTGGTCGGCTCGTGACCGGACCTCACGGTCGCCCTCTCGGGGAAGAGCCCGGCTTCGGCACCCGGAGCGTGCACGGCGCGGCCGCCTCACGCGCGGGTTCCGGCGAGATCGCACAGACGCCGGCGAGCGTGCCGATCTACCAGACGTCCACGTGGCGTTTCGAGACGGGGGACGAGTTCGCCGAGGTGCTCGCCGGCAACCGTCCCGGGTATGCCTACGGCCGGGGCTACGGCAACCCGACCGTCGAGGCGTTCGAGTCGCTCATGGCCGCGCTCGAGCGCACCGAGGCCGCCTTCGCCTTCTCGTCGGGCATGTCGGCCGTCCACGCCGTGTGCATCGCCTCCGCACGCGCCGGTGACCGCATCGTGGCGAGCCGGGAGCTGTACGGCGGCACGTACTCGCTGTTCCGGGAAGTGCTGCCCCGCTACGGCATCGAGGTGACGTTCGTGGACCCGCACGACATCGAGTCGCTACGGCACGCCCTGGTCGGTGCGGCGCTCTTCTACTGTGAGACGATCGCCAACCCTCTCTGCACCGTCGCCGACCTCCCGCTGCTCGGTGCCGCCTGCCGCGAGGCGGGAGTGCCGGCGGCCGTGGACAACACGTTCGCTTCGCCGTACCTGTGCAACCCGGTGGACCATGGCTTCGAGTTCGTCGTCCACTCCGTCACGAAGGTGATCGCCGGCCACTCTGACCTCGTCGCGGGCGTCGTGTGCTCCAGCACTGCGGGGCGGGGGCGGATCCGCGCTGTGGCACTCGACACCGGCGGGGCGATGCCTCCGTTCGAGGCGTGGCTGTGCCTGCGCGGCGCCGAGACGCTCGAGCTCCGGATGGAGCGGATGTGCGACAACGCCGATGTGCTCGCGCGGATGCTCGAGGCGCGGCCGGAGGTGGAGGCAGTGCACTACCCCGGTTTGCCCTCGCACCCGCACCACGAGCGGGCTTCGAAGCTGCTCGGCCGGGGCCGGTACGGCAGCATGCTCAGCATCGAGCTCACCGGCGGGGTCGAGGCCGCAGCCCGTTGGTGCGACTCGCTCCGCCTGGCGTGGATCGCAGCATCGCTCGGCGGGACGCACACCTTGGTCTGCCATCCGGCGACGACGACACATCGCCAGATGCCCGCCGAGGTCCGCCGCGCGAGCGGGATCAGCGACGGCCTCGTGAGGATCAGCGCCGGGATCGAGAACGCCGCCGACCTGGTCGCGGACTTCGAGGGGGCGTTCGCTCGCGCTACGGAGTGAACGCGAGGTGGGGGATGAGGGACTGGAACAGGTCCTCGTCCCCGATGACGGTCACGCTCGCGAGGTCGGCATCCGCCCTGCCGCAGCCGAGCGCCATGGCGTTCTCGAAGGACGTGTGCCAGATGACCTCGGGCGCCGTCACGGTGTCGCCCGGAGCCTCGGTGAGCCGGTGCAGCTCGCCGTCGATCTCGACCTTGACCGACGCGCCGGCGAACTCCGGAAGCGAGGCGCACGCACGGCTCCAGGCCGAGACGAGCTGACGGCGGGCGAGTGAGGCAGCGGGACCGGTGAGGTTCCCGTTGCGTCCGGTGGCCCGCCGGATGTCCTGCTCGTGGGCGTACGCGTCGAAGACGCGGACGGCCATGAACGAGCGGTAGGGCAGTTGCCCGCCGAAGATGAACGGCATCATCGCGTCGGAAGGCGTGTCATCAGCTCGCAGCATGGTGAGGCGCCGAGCGGTCACGTCACGGAATTCATCGAAGACCTTGCGCGGCGCCCAGCTGCGCCGGTAGTCGATCGGTATCTCGATCATCCGATGGGTGTCGCCGTGGACATGCTCCAAGCCGGCCGGCAGCATGTGCTCCGGTTGGTGCTCACCCATCGCTGCCAGCTCGAAGGAGGTGAGGTGGGCGACCGTGTCCTGGACGGTCCATCCCGGGCAACCTGTCTCGATGCGCCACTCCCGCTCGGGGAGGTCCTGGAGCACCTCCCCGAGCGAGATCCAGGTCTGCTGCAGGGCGTCGAGCCGGTCCGCCATCTGAGGGTCCATCCACTGACGGTACCTGGCCGAAGCGGGTGTCGCTCCGGGCTCAGCGCAGGCGATAGGACCAGCTGTACTCGCCGGACCGGACCCGATGGGCGGGGCTCGTGTCCGGCCCGCAGGCCCCGGAGCCGACGCCGCGGTGGCGCGCGTCGATCCAGACATAGCAGTCGCTCGACGCGGCCACTTCCTCCCAGTGGGCGGCAGCGGCGATCTCCTCGTCGGTGTGGCGGCTCACCGTGACGTCGAGATCGGCGATCTCGTCGATGGTGAGGAGCGGATCGCCGGCCGCGTCGAGGAAGCGCAACCACCGGACTCCGAGCCGGTTTCCGCTCGCCTGCGGGTGCACGTACCGGACCGACCAGTCGTCGACGGCAGTCGTCCACCGCCCGTGACGCCCGCTTTGGGAACGGTCGGAGTAGCACTCGTGCGGCCCGATGCCGAGCCATTCCACCGTCTCGACTCCGCCGCCGAGGCGGAGCCGGACGCCCACCCGGGCGATGTCGTCGAGATCGTCGGGAACCGTGACGGAGTGCATGACGCGCACAGCCCCCTCCGAGTCCGGCTCGACTCGAGTGTCCCAGGGAACTGTCGCGGCGATGCCCGGCAGTCCGAGGCGTTGCCAGCGATCGGCGTGGCGAGGCCCGAAGATCTCGTTGTCGATCGGGGCCCGCCAGAGCGAGAGGGTCGGTTCGAGGGTGTCGAGATCCCGGCGGCGAGTGCGTCCCGGTGCGTGGGCCGGACCCCGGGCGGCGCGCACGCAGACTTCGTCCCAGGCGACGACGTGCCCTTGCTCGGCCCATGGCAGGTCCTCGGCAGCCCGCCATGTCACGGTCAGGTCGATGCGTTCGTGTCGCGGGACGTCGCTCAGCGACGGGAGCGGGACGCGCACTTCGCGCTGCTCCCCCGCACCGATCGCGAGCCGGCCGAGCGGTACGCGGGCGATGACGATCCCATCGGCTACCACCTCGGCTGTGCACTCCAGCCACGACAGGTCCGTGAAGGCGTTCTCGTTCGTGATCCTCAGCAAGCCCGCCGCTGCGTCGAGCGCCTCCACGCGCACGGGCTGGAGGACCTTCTTCGCTTCGAGGAGCGAGGGATGGGGTGTGCGATCAGCTGCCACGAGGCCGTTCATGCAGAACGTGCCGTCGTTCGGCGTGTCGCCGAAGTCGCCGCCGTAGGCGAGTCGCTCAGTGCCGTCGGCCTGCTGCTGCGCGAGCGCCTGGTCCGCCCAGTCCCAGATGAAGCCACCCTGTAACCCGCGGTGCGTCCTCACGGCAGCCCAGTACTCGTCGAGGCCGCCGCACGAGTTGCCCATGGCGTGGCAGTACTCGCTCATGACGAGCGGACGGTGGGGGCTGTGTTGGGTCGCCCATCTCACGAGGGCCTCGACGGGCGGGTACATGGGCGCGATGAGATCGGTCTCCTGGCGGGGTCGCGCCAGGATCGCCGGGAGGTCCGGGTCACGGCCGTGCGCCCTGTCGGACATCTCGTCCTCGAAGATGCCGCTCTCGTAGTGGATCGGTCGCGTCGTGTCGTAGCGCCGCAGCCACTCGGCCGCAGCGAGGTGCACTGGTCCGACGCCGCTCTCGTTGCCGAGTGACCAGGCGACCACGCAGGGGTGGTTCTTGTCGCGTCGGGCCATCCGGGTGATGCGCTCGAGGATCGCGGCCTCGAAGGTGGCGTCCTTGGTGAGGCTTCGCAGGTAGGCGTGGGTCTCGACGTTCGCCTCGTCGATGACGTACATGCCGAGGCGGTCACAGGTCTCGTAGAGGGCGGCGTCGTTCGGGTAGTGCGACGTGCGGACGGAGTTCAGGTTGTGCTGCTTCATGAGCACGATGTCGCGTTCGATCGATGCTCGTGACACCGCCTTGCCACGGTGCGGGTCGTGGTCGTGCCGGTTCACGCCCTTGACGAGGATGGGCTCGCCGTTCACGAGGAGCTCGTACCCCTGCACCTCGACTCGGCGGAAGCCGACCCCGAGGGCGACGCGATCGACCACCTGACCGTCCGCATCATGCAGCGAGACGGCGAGCTCGTACAGGCGCGGGCTCTCCGCCGACCAGGGCTCCACGTCGGGGACCTCGAAGCACAGCTCCGCGCCCCTCCCCTCGAACAGGAAGGCGTTCACGAGGTAGCTCGTCGAATGCTCGAAACGCGCCGGTGCCTCGACGGCGTGCGGCGTGCCCCCGAGCGCCACCCTGATCGTCCAGTCCGACGGCGGAGGGTCCGTCGGCGTGGCTGTCCCGAGTGCCACCTCGAGGCGGGCGCGACCTGTGCGGTCGGCCGGATCGAAGTCGGTCACCGAGTGGACGTCGGCGATGTGGACCACCGGGGTCGCATACACGAAGACGCTGCGGTGGATCCCGGCGTGGTACCAGTGGTCCTGGTCCTCCAGGTACGTCGCGTCGGACCAGCGGACGACGACGCAGGCGAGCTCGTGCGCTTGACCGGGTGCCACGAGCCCCGTGAGGTCGAACTCGTCGGGGAGGCGTGAGTCCTTGCCCATGCCGAGGGGGCGGCCGTCGAGGAAGAGATAGAGGACCGCTTCTGCACCGGCGACGTGGAGGATGACCCGTTGCCCTTTCCACTCGTCGGGGACTGTGAGGGTGGTGCGGTAGACACCGGTCGGGTTCTCGTCGGGGACGCGGGGAGGCGGCCCGTCGAAGGGCATCTGGACGTTCGTGTACTGCGGGCGGTCGTAGCCCTGCATCGTCCAGCAGCCGGGCACCTCGACCTCGCCCCATGCCTCGCCGCCGGTCGGCCCGCTGAGATCGGAGGCGGTGACGGCTTCGGGACGCCGGCGGAGGCGGAAGCGCCAGCGGCCGTCCAGGGAGAGCGTGGCTGCGCGCTCGAAGAAGGTCGTGGAGGGAAGGCGGTTGACAGCGATCACCTCGGGGCGCGTCCACGAGCGCGGACCGAACGCGTCGAGTGGCGCTGTCAGATGAAGCGCCTGCATCTCTTCGAGCTCGTCTCTCGGCACCGGCGGGATACCGTAGACTCTTTGACGGTTCGACGAACGTCCTGGTCGTGAGGATCCCGGCCTGGCTCGCTCGGGACCTCGCCTGGGTAGCTCAGTCGGCAGAGCAACGCACTCGTAATGCGTAGGTCAGGAGTTCGATTCTCCTCCCAGGCTCGCGGACGTCCGGGTCACTCCGCGGTCACGGGTAGTTGACCGGGCTCCCGAGGCCGGTGACCAAGTCGTAGCCGGGACCGGCGGTGCAGTCAGTTCCGCAACTCCCGTTGGTGCCGCTCGTGATGTCCCGCAGGTTCTTTGAGTAGCCGCCGGAGTAGATGGCGGCGTTCCCCTGCAGTGCCGTAGAACCGGCTGCCTTACCAGCGGCGAGGACTCCAGCCCAGTTGGGCGCGCCGACGCTCGTGCCTCCGAGGGTGAACCAGCCCGACTGACCGTCGTATCGTGTGCTGTCGTAGACCGACACTCCCGTGTTCGGGTTGGCGTCGAACGAGACGTCGGGGATCCCTCTCTCACCGCCGGTGAGGGTGTCGATCGTGCCGGCGCCGTAGACCGGGCCGGTGTATCCAGACTGGTAGCCGGGGATCGCCTCATAAGAGGAGATGCCACCACCAGAGCTCGACCAGGTCGTCTCACTCGTGAAACCGGCGCACGAGGTGCCGCTGCAACCGTTCAGCGTGGTGCCGCCGACCGCGATCACGTTCGGAGAGGCGGCCGGGTACTCGCTGCCGTGTCCGCTGTCACCGGCCGAAGCCGTGTAGAGAGTTCCGGGGTGGCTCATGTCGGCGTCGTAGCTGGCCTCACCCGAGGACTCCGAGCCGCCCCAGCTCATCGAGATCTCGGTCGCCCCGATGCTGTTGGCATAGCTCACGGCGTTGAAGAGGTTTGAGTTGCTGTTGCTGGCGGCCTCGACGAGGACGATCTTCGCGCCCGGCGCCTCGGCGTGAGCCCACTCGATGTCGAGCGACTCCTCGAGCGCCCAACCGCTGTTCGTCTTGGCCTTGCCCTCCGGGTCCACCTGCTCGAAACATGAGCCGGACTGGGAGAGAGAGGTGCAAGCCGAGAGCGTCGGGTATCCGTATTCGGAGTTGAACTTGTTGAGGTCCGAGAGGGCATTCGGGTCGTGGTAGGCGTCGACGACCGCGATGATCTGGCCGGCGCCGGCTCCAGATTTGGGTGAGAGCCCCGAGAGGTTGTAGACGGACTGGAGCGCGGCGGGCGAAAGGCCAGTCGGGTTGCCGGAGCTCAGCCTTGGCTTGCCTGGGAAGCCCCTGCGGGGACCCCTGTCACCACCAGTGCGCCGGACACACCGAGCAGCAGTGCTGCCAGAGTGCCGGCTCTGCGACGAGCGCCCCCTCCCGACTGATGCGTCCTACCAGACCTCACTGTCGCCTCCGATCTCGCTCGGGTTGCGGCACATCGTTCCACACGCGGTGAGATCCGGGTAGCCCCTCTTCGCTGGTCCGAATAGTCTCGCCACAGCGGTTCGGGAGTACTGAAGGTGAGAAGGAGGTCAGGTGGCGCTCGACGAGGACGTAGTCAGGCTCGCCAGGGGAGCCAACGTGGCGACCATCGTCACCGTGATGCCGGACGGCCAACCTCAGGCCCAGCTTCGCTGGATCGACACGGACGGCGAGCACCTGCTCGTCAACACCGAGCCGCAGCGTCAGGCAGCCCGCAATCTCCTTCGTGACCCGAGGGTGACGGTTCTCCTCCACACAGCTGAGGATGACCACGACTGGGCGGAGGTGCGCGGCCGGGTGGCGCGCGTCGTGACAGGTGACGAGGCGCGAGCCAACATCGACGAGCTCTCCCGGAAGTACGTGGGAACCGAGTTCCGGGCGCCGGTCGGGCCGCATGGGCGCATCCTGTTCGTCATCGCGGCGGAGAAGGTCAATACCCCGGCGAGGTTGTCCGCACGAGATGGGAGCGGGGACTGACGCGACCGTCCAGGTCGAGTCCGAGCAAAGCGAGCCGCGGCAGAAAAGGACCCATGGTCGAGGCGGCCACGGCGGCGGCTGTCTCGTGGGAGTCGAAGCCTCTCACCCCGGACCCCACCGGGAGCACGCCTGAACGCGCCCGCCACACCGACAGTCTCAGGGCCGGCGGGAGAGGCGGGCGTTCGCCGTGCTCATGATGGAGATCGCAGCCTTGCGCGAGAGGACGCGGGTCATGACAGCCGTGGCGAGCTTGTTCGTGGCACCGGGGATGACGCGCGGCACGCGGCCGAGAGCCGCGAGAGCCGCCTCGACCACCGCGGCGGGCTCGAGTGTGCCCGGTGCCCGGTTCAAGGCTGCGGCGGCGTATCCGGGAGTCGCGACTGCCCCTGCGCTACAGGCAAGCACGTCGACGCCGAAGGGGCGCAACTCGGCCCAGAGGCCTTCTCCGAGAGTGTTGAGGTACGCCTTCGTGGCGGCGTAGGCGGCCAGGTTGGGGCTCCCCTGGTGGCCCGCGAGCGAGCTCATGATGACGAAGGCCCCGCGCCGCCGTTCCGCCATGGGCGGGAGGAGGGCACGTGCGAGGCGGAGCGTGCCGAGAGCGTTCACCTCGACGGTCGCCTCGAGCGCGTCGGGATCCGTTGTGACAAAAGGACCGACCGGCGACACGGCTGCATTGGCGATGACCACATCGATCTCCCGTCCGCCCACGCCGGCCTGCGCGCCGTGGCGGAGCCAGTCGGGATGGCGAAGGTCGCCGACAAGGGCGTCGACGGTGAGCTGCGGATGCTGCCTGCGGAGCTCGGCCGCGAACGCCTCCAGCACCTGAGGTCGACGCGCTATGAGGACGAGGTCGAGGCCGTGCTCGGCGAGCGCCTCCGCCCAGGCTGCTCCGAGTCCCTCCGAGGCCCCGACGACGAGCGCGGTCGAGCCGTAGCGCCGGCGCAGCTCCCCCGGTTTCAACGCGGCGCGACGACCGGTGCGGGCTCGCCTATCGCAGGCACGCCCACGGCCTGCGGCGGGCCTGTGTGCCCTGTTGCGTGCAAGAAGAGGTTGACGCAGAAGAACGCGATGAAGATCAGGTCGTAGCGCCGCTGGCGGAGAGGCACGACGGCTCGCATCATCCGTCACCACGCGGATTCGACCAGAGAGATCTCATTGCCACGTACCGGAATCTAGGGGGTCGTTTGCTCGCCCGTCGGGCGGATAGGGGGCGCACGCGAGACCGGGTACGCACCGGAGGAAGGGACGAGGCAGATCGCCTGAGGCGAGTGTTCCTACACTGACCGAGTGCCGCGCCCGCTCCGTGTAGGGGTCCAACTGCCGGAGGTCGAGCGCGAGGTCCGCTGGCCCGAGCTCCGGCGCATCGCCGAGACTGCGGAAGCCGCGGGTTTCGATTCGATCTGGGTCGGCGACCACCTGCTCTACCGCGGCGACGGTCGCACCGAGCGTGGGCCGCTCGACGCCTGGACACTCCTGGCCGCGCTCGCCGCCTGCACCGATCGCGTCGATCTCGGTCCGCTCGTGACGTGCACGGCGTTCCGGCCACCAGCCGTGTTGGCGAAGATGGCCATGACCGTCGACGACGTGAGTGGAGGGAGGCTTGTGCTCGGCCTCGGGTCCGGTTGGAACCGCACGGAGTTCGACGCGTTCGGCATCCCGTTCGACGATCGTGCCGGCCGCTTCGAAGAGGCCTTCCGGGTGATCCGCGGCCTGCTCTCCGGGGAGCGGGTGACGTTCGCGGGACGGTATGTCGACGTGGACGACGCCGTGTTGCTTCCTCGTCCCCGGCATCGCCCGCGCCTCATGGTCGGGAGCAACGGGCGGCGGATGCTCGCGGCCACGCTGCCGCATGTCGACGCCTGGAACACCTGGTGGGACGACTTCGGGAACACCCCCGAAGGGTTCGCCAGGCTGAACGACCACATCTCGGAGGAGGCGGATCGAGCCGGTCGACCGCCGGGCGAGATCGCGCGGAGTGCCTGCGTCCTCGTCCGCCTCGACGCCGCCTCGACCGAGCGACGGGTGCCGGCAGGCATCGACCCGGTCGAGGGGACGCCACTTGACATCGCGAGCACGCTGCAGGCGTTCTCGCACGCCGGGGCCGATGAAGTGATCCTCGTCGTGCTCCCGATCACCGCCGAGTCCGTCTCGCATCTCGGCGAGGTGCTCCGCCTCCTCGACTCCGGGCCCGTGGCAGAGTGAGCGGCGATGCCTGACGACTACTTCGGCGAAGAGGTCGCCGCTCATTACGACGACCCGGACGGATCCGAGGAGTTCGAGCCGGGCGCCATCGATGCGACCGTGCAGTTCCTCGCGGATCTGGCCGGCGACGGCTCGGCGCTCGAGCTCGGGGTCGGCACCGGCCGTATCGCCCTCCCGCTACAAGAGCGTGGCGTCGCCGTGCAGGGCATCGACCTGTCGGCGTCGATGGTCGCTCAGCTTCGGTCCAAGCCCGGCGGGGACACGATCCCTGTCGCCATCGGCGACTTCGCCTCCACCCGTGTCGACGCCGTCTTCAAGGTCGTCTACCTCGTCTTCAACACGATCGGCAACTTGACGAGCCAGGACGAGCAGGTCGAGTGCTTCCGCAACGCCGCTCGGCACCTCGCTCCCGGTGGCTTCTTCGTCATCGAGGTCAACGTGCCCGAGCTCCGGCGCCTGCCACCGGGCGAGACAGTCAAGGCGTTCGCTGTCACCTCCACACATCTCGGCTTCGACGAGTTCGACGTCGCCGACCAGGGGCTCGTGTCGCATCACTGGATGCTGCTGGACGGGAGGTGGGAGGCGAGATCGATCCCGTTTCGCTACGTGTGGCCCGCTGAGCTCGACCTCATGGCCCGAATTGCCGGCCTGCGACTGAGAGAGCGCTGGTCGGGCTGGCGGCGTGAGCCGTTCACGAGCGACAGCACCAAGCACGTGTCGGTGTGGGAGAAGCCAGGGTCCGTAGCTCAGTGACGGATCGCTCGGGCGACCTGTGCCCAGCGCCCGAGGCTGCTCCGGTCCTCCGCCCAGGCGAGTCCCGCGAGGTAGGAGACGACCCGGGTGGCCTTCCCCTCGTATCGGTCGCGCAACTTGGGTCCGATCTCGTCATAGGTTCCGGTGACGACGAAGTGGTCGAGGATGTCGTCGGTGATGACGGTCGCCATGCCGGCGAAGTCGCCGGACTTCTGTCGCTCGCGGATCTTGGCAGTGGTGCCCTCGAAGCCGATCTGGTCGAAGATGAAGGCGTAGTTCGGCGTTGAGCCGTAGAAGGCGATCTGGAAGCGGGCCAGCTCCCGCCATCGTGCCTGCTCCTCATCGGTGTCGCCGGCGGCGGTGAAGCAGGGGACGATCAGCTCGAGCTGAGAGGGGTCACGTCCAGCTGCCCGTGCTCCGGCTGCCACGTGCGGGAGGACGGTCGTATCGAGGTAAGTCGGCGTGTTGAGCGGGTGGACGTGCACGCCGTCTGCTACCGCACCGGCCATCTCGAGCATCCACGGGTTGACCGCGGCCACGTCGATCGGCGGATCGGGCGCCTCGATCGGTCCTGGTGACCACTGGTCCGGGAGGAGGGAGAGCTTCCACCACCTCCCGTCGAACTCGAGCGGCGCTTCGCGCCGGAAGGCCTTGAAGATCGCTCGTAGCGCCAGCACGTACTCACGAAGCCGCGGGCCCGGCGGGTCGAACTCCGCCCCGTAACGACGCGTGATGTGCGCCCGTACCTGCGTGCCGATCCCGAGCCGGAACCGGCCACCCGTCGCGTCGGCGAGCTCCCAGGCGATTGACGCCGTCACCATCGGGCTACGCGGGAAGGCGACTGCGATGCCGGTCAAGATGTCGAGATCCGCCGCCAGCGCCGCCGCCGCAGAGGAGAGATACGCGGTGCGGCCTGACTCGGTGATGACGAGCCCGTCGAGACCGGCCGACTGAGCGTCCCGCGCGAGCTCCTGGATCGTCGAGAGGCTGCCCGCTGTGACCATGAGGTCGAGCTTCATCACGACACCTCTCAAGCCTGGTCAGGCAGGCGCACCGGGGACGTCGCCCGGCATGCCCTCGGCGTCATGCACGACGGACACGCTAGTGGTGCCGCCTCCGTCGCGCTCGGTGCCCTTGGCCACTCCGAAGAGGGACCTTCGGCCCTATCAACCGGAGCCGTCTGCTGGCATCCTCTGCGAGAACACACAGAAAGGGAAAGGGACAGCCGTGCAACACATGCTTGCCGCGCTCGTGAACCTCGACCACCCGGGGAGCTACGTGCACTGGCACTGGATCCAGATCTCCGTCGCGAACCTCATCGTCATCGGTGTGATGCTCGTCGTCTTCGTCCTCGCCATCGCCCTCCCCATCCCGCACGGGAGGAAGAAGTGAGCGCCGTCACGAAGGCCGACACCGCGGTTCGCGCTCCGGCTCCCGAGGTGGAGCCATCGAGCGATGTCGCGAACTGGAGCCCCACCTGGACCGGGCGCCTCCGCTCCGCCGGTCTGCGCCGCCTGCCGCCTGAGAAGCTGCTCCCGGACTCCCAGCCTGCCTACGTCCAGTCGGCCGTCTACCTGTTCGGGGCCCTTACCCTCTCCGCCTTCGGTGTCGTCGTGCTGTCCGGGATGGTTCTGGCCATCGAGGGCGCGAACTGGTGGCACGTGTCGAACGCCGGGCTGTTCGTGAACTCCATCCACCTCTGGGGGACCGAGCTCTTCTTCTTCTTCATGGTCCTCCACCTCTGGGGCAAGTTCTTCATGGCCGCATGGCGGGGCAGGCGTCGCGCCACGTGGATCACCGGCGTGTTGGCCTTTGTCGTCTCGATCGCGACCGCCTTCACCGGCTACCTGTCGCAGCAGAACTTCGACTCGGAGTGGATCAGCACCCAGGCGAAGGACGGCATCAATGCGACCGGAGCCGGTGCTTTCTGGAACGTCCTCAATTTCGGCCAGATGCTGCTGTGGCACGTGGTCCTGCTCCCCCTCGTCGTCGCCGTGTTCGTTGGCATTCACGTGCTCCTCGTCCGGCGGCGCGGTGTCGTCCCGCCGTTCGCGCTGGCCGCGCGTGGGGCGACTGGCTGGTCCGACACGACCGAACGCGAGGACCTGACGAAGGACGAGGCCGCGGAAGCAACATCGACCGAGGAGGTGGCCTCGAAGTGAGCAAGCGCTTCAACCCCGACCGTGACGTCGCCGAGTGGCACGGTCCGGCCATCCGGTACGACTTGTTGAAGGAAGTGACGGTGGGTTTCGCCGTCGTGTTGGTGCTGGCGCTGGTCTTCGCCGTCGTCTTCTCGTCTCCGGACGAATCTGCGATCACCCTCCAGTCGTGGTCGAAAGCGGCTCCGGTCGACTTCGTGCAGACCGCGATCACCGAGCTGGACGGCACGAGCGCGTCGGCCACGTACGGTGCGCCGTACAACCACACGCCCGGCACCGGCCAGCAGCTCGGCCCGATCTCGATCGAACGGGCCATCGGGGTGCACATCCCACTCGACACCTCCCGGGCTTTCGTCATCGACCCCCTCGAGACGCTGCCGCGCCAGCCTGCGCTCACGAGCGCCATACGCCAGTACAAGTCTGCGCCGGCCAAGCAGCAGACCGCCTGGACGTCTGCATACGAGAAGGTGGTCGGGAAGGCAACGTTCAACGGCGCCCTTCACGTGGCTCCCGGCTCGTACGGTCCGGTCGCACCGATGATGACGGCGCTGCTCGGTATGGCTCGCAGCGGAGCTCTCGACGGGGCGCTCACGAAGACGCCGCAGCTCTACGGGACCGACTACACCAAGCCACTGCTCTTCATCGCCGACGGCACCTACATGGGCAACGTGGCGCAGTCCCGCAACCTGCTCGGCAATCAATGGGGAATGATGAACGAGACCGGTCAGTATCCCGGTCAAGCCTGGCTGTGGCTCTACACGCTCTGGTACCAGGTGCCGCCCATGAACTCGTCGTCGAACGGTGACGTCGAGGTGTGGGCGATCATGATGGGCCTCACGGTGCTGCTCGCGCTGGTGCCGTTCATCCCCGGACTCCGGTCGATCCCCCGCTGGACCCGGATCTATCGCCTCATCTGGCGTCGCCACTACCGATCGCTCCCGCCGGTCTCCAGTTGAGGCGGTCTCCGGTCAAGGCGGTCTCCAGTCAAGGCGGTCTCCAGTTAGTCTGCGGGAGGTGGATGAAGGCATGCTGAAGGTGTTCCTGCTGGACGACCACGAGGTCGTCCGTGCAGGCCTCCGCGGGCTGCTCGAAGCGACCGGCGAGATCGAGGTGGTCGGCGAGGCCGGTACCGCCGACGAGGCGATACGGCGCGTCCCGGCGCTTCGTCCGGACGTCGCCGTCCTCGACGTGCGGCTTCCCGACGGTGACGGCGTCGAGGTCTGCCGCGAGCTGCGGAGCCGGATGCCCGACCTTCACTGCCTCATGCTCACGTCGTTCGCCGACGACGAGGCGCTCTTCGCCGCCATCATGGGTGGGGCGTCGGGGTACATGCTGAAGCAGATCCGAGGTAACGACCTCGTCACCGCTATCCAGCGTGTGGGGCGTGGCGAGTCCCTCATCGACCCGGCGCTCACCCACCGGGTGCTCGAGCGCCTCCGCTCGGGTCCGAAGCAGGACGAGCGCTTGTCCCGGTTGTCCGACCAGGAGCGGCGCATCCTCGATCTGCTGGCTGAAGGGCTCACGAACCGGCAGATCGCCGAGCGCCTGTTCCTCGCGGAGAAGACGGTCAAGAACTACGTTTCGAACCTGCTCACCAAGCTCGGCATGTCACGTCGTACCGAGGCTGCCGCCTTCGCTGCACGCATCTCCGAGCGAGAGCACCACAGCGACCACTAGCAAACGGCCTCTTCGACATCGAGCAGGAAGCGTCGCATCGTCGATTCGGCGATCTGATGCATGGCGAAACGATCGAACGCCGAGCCGTACGGCCTGAGCGGCGCGCGGTAGCGCGCAGACAGCGAGAGGCGGCTCGTGGATTCCCCGAGATCCGAGAGCGCCAGGTCACCTTCGAGGCGGGGGAACGCGGTGTCGACCATGATCGGCGTCCAGGTCATGGGGATGAGGATCCGGTCTCCCTGCCAGGAGGGAGCAGAAGCCGTGACGGCGATCGCCGGGGTGGGCAACCCGCCGACCGACTTGGCGCTGAGGACGATCCCGACATCCGAAGGCGCAGTCGTGCTCGGGTCCGCGCCGGCGGGGCCGGATCGGATCGTGTTTCCGTGGCCGAGGCGCACGAGCCAGCCGAGGGACTGATCGGCGAAGACCGGCGCCAGCTCCGAGAAGGATCGCTGCAAGTGCACGAAGTCGTGCAGGAAGGCAGCGTGCCTGCGCGGCGCGCCGGTGCTCGTCCGCACGCCGCCGGAGCCGGTCGGCGGTGCTGGACCGGGCTCGGGAGCCTTGTGACGGGCCGTTCGCATCGCGGCACCTCCTTCGCCCATCGTGCGGGAACCCTCTGGTCGGAGCCAGGGTCGAAAGTCACGAGCTCCGTGAGTCTCTCTGCCCGACCGTGGCGAGCGGCGGCAGTATGGGGCGATGCGTCGGTCGTCCTGGCCCCACGTGGGCGTGGTCGTGCCCGTGATCGCTGCCGTGCTGCTGGCGGGGTGTTCGGCAAACCCGTCGTCGGGCACCGGCGGTACCGGCTCGACTCGGCCGTACACGAGCTCGACAGCGGCCGCACCCGCTTCGGTGGCACGACGCCCGCTTCGCTATTCGCACGTCTGGGTCGTCGTGATGGAGAACCTCGGGTACTCCGGTGCTCTTGCCACGCCGGGGCTCGCGACGCTTGCCCGTCGTTACGCCTATGTGACCGATTCGTATGCCGCCGGCCACCCGTCGCTCCCCAACTACCTGGCCCTCACTGCGGGCTCCACCCTCGGCGTCACGTCCGACTGCCTCACCTGCTACACCAACGCACCGAACCTCGGCGAGCAGCTGTCTGCCAAGCACGTGAGCTGGGATGCCTATCTCCAGAGCGTGTCGCAGCCGTGCTATCTCGGCACGTCGTACGGTGAATACGCGGCGAAGCACAACCCGTTCCGGTACTTCGCCGACATCCGCTCGAGCCGTGCGCTCTGCTCACACCTGCGGCCCTACTCCGAGCTCCCGGGCGTGCTGAGGGGACCGGCGGGGAAGGTGCCGCGCTTCGTCTGGGTGACGCCGGACATCTGCAACGACGGCCACGACTGCTCCTCTGCCGTCGCATCCCGGTGGCTCGGCAGCTTCGTCCGGTTGGTGACCGCCAGCGCGGCGTGGCGCGACCATGGTCTCCTCGTGGTCACCTGGGACGAAGGGTCCTTCGGCGATTCCTCGGTCGTCACGCCGTCGGGCGCAATCGAGAGCTCAGGGGGTGGCGGCCACATCCTCACGATCCTCGTCGGGCGCGGGCTGCACGGGAGCTACGCCATCCCGCTCACCCACGAGGGTGTGCTGGCTGCCATCGAGCAGAACTTCGGCCTGCCCTACCTCGCAGGCGCCCGGCAGTGGGCAGGGCACACCCTTCTCGACGTGATCGGGAGGCGCCGTGACCCACCGAGCACGGCCTCGAGCACGACGACCGACTGGACCACCTATCACCGCTATGCCACCGGGTCAGGCCGCGGGCCCTCGGCTCTCGACCTCGCCCACCTCGCCCCGGCCTGGACGTCGAAGACACTCGATGGCGACCTCTACGGCGAGCCGCTCGTCTTCGGCAAGGAGGTGTACGTCGCGACGGAGAACGACACGGTCTACGCGCTGAGTGCCGCCCACGGGACCGTCGTCTGGTCCCGCCATCTGGCGAGACCGTTCCCCTCGTCCCGGATGCCGTGCGGGAACATCACCCCGAGGGTCGGCATCACGAGCACGCCCGTCATCGACCCTTCCCGTCACGAGATCTTCGTCGTCGCCGACGAGGACGTGAACGGGTCGGCACATCACGAGATCTACGGGCTCAGCACGACGAACGGTCGCATCGAGATGCGGCAGCGTGCCGACCCGCCCGGCGCGAACCCCCGTTACCTCCTCAATCGGGCGTCCCTCGTCATGGACAACAGCCGCGTCGTCTTCGGGTTCGGCGGCAACTACGGCGACTGCGAGCCGTACCACGGCTGGGTCGAGTCGGTTCCCGTCACCGGTGGTACGGCCAGGTTCTTCGAAGTGGACCACGGGCGCGGCCAGTCCCAGGGCGCGATCTGGATGGGCGGCGCGGCACCGATCGTGGAGCGGAGCGGTGACATCTGGGTGGCCGCAGGGAACGGGTCCGTCGGCACAGGCGGCGGCTCGTACGACGGCAGCGACTCGGTGCTCGAGCTGTCACCGTCCATGAAGCTGCTCCAGTACTTCGCGCCCTCGACCTGGCGGCGCGACAACTCGAGCGATGCCGACCTCGGGTCGGCCGCCCCGGCCGTTCTCGGGAACGGGCTCGTGGTGCAGGCCGGGAAGTCTCAGACGGCGTTCCTGCTCCGGCAGTCGCACCTCGGCGGGATCGGCGGGCAGATCGACGACGTCGCCAACGTCTGCGCCACGACCCTCGACGGGGGCGTGGCGTTCGCCGGCAGCACCGTGTACCTGCCATGCGAGGCAGGAGTGATCGCCGTCGGGACGAACGCGACGAGCGGCAAGATGCGGCTTCTCTGGCGGACCCCGACCGGCGCGGGTGGACCCCCGATCCTCGCCGGGGGTTACGTCTGGACGATCTCGGGCGGTTTCCTCGACGCCCTCGACCCCGCCAACGGCAGGGAGGTCCAGCGGCTCTCGCTCGGTGTCGCGGCCGACGACTTCCCGACTCCGTCAGTCGGAGACGGTCTTCTCATCGCGACGTCCAGCAATCGGGTCCACGCCTTCCGCCATGCCGTTTAGAGCTGAGCCAGAGCCACGATCGGGAAGCCACCGCGCGGGCTGCTCCCAAACCCGAACGGTCGAGACCGTCCCGCCCCCTGCTCGCGCTGTCGGTCTCGCCCGTGCCCGTCACCGCGTTCCCGCCGCCGGTCTGCCTCTCGCACCCTCACGAGCAGCACCCGACTCCTCAACCGCTCTCGGTTTGATCCAGCCCCTCGGGCTGCGAGGCGTCGACCAGGGCCTCCGCCTCGATCTCGACGCGCCAGCGCGGGTCGAGCAGCGCTGCGACGACCACCATCGTGGCGGCCGGTCGCGACGTCGCGAAGAGGGCGCCGTGGACCGCTCCGACGGTGTCCGCGTCAGCGGGGTCGACCAGGTACATGCGCGTTCGCACGACGTCATCGAGCGTGCCACCGAGACCGGCGAGAGCTTCGCCGATTATCTCGACGCAACGGCGCATCTGCACGGCGGGATCGGGGTCGACCTCTCCGTCGGGCCAGATGGGTGCGGTGCCCGACACGATGATCCGGTCGTCGACCCGCACCGCCCGGGAGAAGCCGATGCGCTCTTCGAAGGGCGACCCGCTCCCGACTCTCCTTCGCCTGGCGGCAGCCGGACCGTCGTCCACGCGCCGGAGAGTAGCTGTCCGATGGGGAGATTTCGAGCGCGTCAGAGCTCCACGAGCGAACGCGTGAGGGCGATGGCCGTCGTGAAGGTGCGGTAGAGCCGCAGCGGGTCCTCGTCGGTGATCTCGACGGTGCGCGTACCCGCCCGGCGGGTACCCGGGAGCGGCTCGACGAGCTCGGCCATGTCGGCCGTCAGCCATGCGATCTCGAGCGTCGCCGGCAGTGCGATCTTCGGGAGCTCCATCGAGCCTGCCGTGATCCTCGCAACCGCCTCGCTCGCCCCGGCCCGGATGAGCTCGCACGCCTTCTCCGGGTGCAAGCTGTCGGCCGAGGCGCGGGTCACGGCCTGCTTGACGACGACGCCGACTGCGTCTGGGAAGAAAGGCCGTGCCTCCTCGATGGTGACCTGATCCCCGGTGACGAGTGTCACCGGCACTCGGTGACCGAGGGCAACCAGTCCGTTGATGGCCGATTCTCCGGCCACCGCCCCGTTCAACCTCACCTCGCTCACCGCTCTCGGGTTGTAGGTATGGGAGAGCACCCCGTTCGATCCCATCGAGCCGTGATACGAGACGAAGAAGACGGCATCGAAAGCCGGACCCATGCGCTCCATCATGTAGAGCGGCTTGTGCCGGCCCGAGACGCAGGAGACGCCGTGGTGCAGCGCCCCGGGCGGCAAGTTGGCCATCGCCCCATGGGAGTCGTTCACGAGGACCTCGGTCGCACCCGCCTCTGTCGCGCCGTCGATGGCGGCGTTCACTTCGCCGAGGAGCAGGGCACAGCCGGCCTCGTATGCGGCGCCCGGTCCTCGGCACTGCGACCAATCGACGATGCCCGCGGTGCCTTCCATGTCACTCGACAGGTACACCTTCACGAGCTC
Organism: Actinomycetes bacterium; assembly: GCA_021838945.1. Classification (GTDB taxonomy): domain Bacteria; phylum Actinomycetota; class Acidimicrobiia; order Acidimicrobiales; family Bog-793; genus JAKCCH01. The sequence goes on along the minus strand of JAKCCH010000007.1, from coordinate 33,670 downwards.
GCATCGTACGGTGACCTGCCACTCGACGGCCGGGCAACGGCGCGGCAGACTGTCGCGGACCGCAGCAGCAGCAGCTCTCAAAAGGGGGTACGCGATGCAGGCCGAGGTGAAGGGCTCGACGTTGCCGGTGCTGGAGATGATCCTCGACCCAGGTGAGGCGATCATCTCGAACCACGGCGAGCTCTCGTGGATGACGACGAACGTGCAGATGTCACAGACGACCGTCATGGGCAACCAAGGTGGCGGTGGCGGGCTGCTCGGAGGGCTCAAACGCGTGGTCAGCGGGACGAGCATCTTCCTCACCCGCTACGAGGCGGCAGGGGGCGCAGGCATGGTCGCCTTCGCCGCCAAGATGCCGGGCCGCATCTTCCCGCTCGAGGTCGGCGCTCCCGGTGGCTACCTCGTGCACCGCCACGGCTGGGTGTGCGGCACCCCGGGGATCAACGCGACGATCGGGTTCCAGCAGGGGCTCGGCGGGATGTTGTTCGGGGGCGAGGGCTTCATCCTGCAGAAGCTCGAAGGGCAGGGGACCGCCTGGGTCGAGCTCTCCGGAGAGATCACGAGCTACGACCTCGGACCCGGCCAGTCCATGCTCGTCCACCCGGGGCATGTCGGCGTCTTCCAGGACACCGTCACCTTCCAGGTGACGCGGATCCCGGGGATCACGAACCGGTTCTTCGGCGCCGACGGCCACTGGATCGTCGCGCTCACCGGTCCCGGGAAGATCTGGCTGCAGTCCATGCCGTTGCCGATCCTGGCCGCCTCGCTGCAGCCGTTCCTCGCCCGCGACACGGCGGGCGACGCCGTCGCAGGTGGCGCTGCGGGCGGCATCCTCGGGAACATCCTTCGCAACTGACCGCCCTACGGGCGTGAGACCGTACTTCTGAGACGTCAACCAAGCAGGCGATTGGAGGCAGCCATGGGCTTCATGGACAAGGTTAAGAGCCAGGCGTCGGCGCTAGCCGAGAAGGCACAGGAGGGAGCGCGCGCCGGACAGGAGAAATTGTCGCAGGTACAGGCGAAACGGCACTCCGACGCGCTCCTCCTCGAGCTCGGTGGCATCGTCTACCTGGATCGTTCCGGCCGGCCGCAAGCAGGCGGCGACGCCCGGGCGGAGGCCATCGTGTCCGAGCTGCGCGCCTTCGAGGCCGAGCACGGCGCGGTGTCGGTGACCTCCGCAGTGCCTCAGCCCGGAGAGACCGGATCGTACGTCCCTGGTGGAGCCGGATCGCCCGTTTCGCCGGCGTCACCCGCCCCCGAGGCGTCGCAGTCCCCTCCGGTCACGAGCGCCCCGACCGGCGGTGGCATCCCGACGGCGTCACCAGGCGGTGGCATCCCGACGGCGTCCTACGCCTCGGACGAGGACCAGGCCGAGCCCTCACCCGAGTCCTCGAGCACCGACGGCTGAGCCGGCAACTCTCGTCTCTCCCCGACCTGTCACGAAGTAGCCGCCGCCGCCCGACCGAGCGGTCCTCGGAGCTCAGCGAGCGTTGATGTAGTCGACGAGCTCCTTGCGATCCTTCTCGAGCTCGCCGATGCGGGTCTTCACGACGTCGCCGATGCTGACGATGCCGGCGAGAGCACCTGACTCGTCCACGATGGGAACGTGGCGGATCCGGCGATCCGTCATGGTCGCCATGAGGGAGTCCGTGTCGTCCTCGGGCGAGGCTGTGTGCACGGTCGACGACATGATCGAAGACACCCGGTCCTGGAGCATCGAGCCGTCGTCGCCGTTCAGAGCACGCACGACATCGCGTTCGGAAACGATGCCGTCGATGTGGGAGCCGTCGGTAGAGACGACGAGCGCCCCGATTCCGTGAGCAGCGAGCTCGGCCACGGCATCGGCCACGGATGCTTCCGGCCGGATCGTGGCGACGGCTGTTCCTTTGGAGGTGAGGAGCGTTGAGATGCGCATGAGTGCCTCCTGCAATCCCGGTTCACCGATGGTAGCCGGGCCGCGCATGGCACACTCTCGGGTCATGGTCGCCACGACATCGGGACGAGTCGCCCTGATCACGGGTGCGTCGGCCGGCATCGGCCTGGCAACGGCCGAGCGCTTGGCCGCTCTGGGTTGGACGGTGGTCGGAGCGAGCCGCCGGGGTACGGGCCACCCGCCCGCTTGGACCGGGCTCGTCATGGACGTCGACGACGACGGATCCGTCGAACGAGGCGTGGCGTCCGTGGTGACCGAGCACGGACGAATCGACGCGCTCGTGGCATGCGCCGGCTGGGGCCTTGCCGGCGCCGTGGAACAGACCCCCGTCTCGGACGCGAAAGCCCAGCTGGAGACGAATTTCTTTGGCGTCGCACGCGCCGTCAGGGCCGCACTTCCTCCGATGCGCCGCCAGGGAGGCGGCCGGGTCGTGCTCGTGAGCTCGCTCGCGGGCGTCATCGGGATCCCGTTCCAGGCCTACTACAGCGCGAGCAAGTTCGCGATGGAGGGATACGGCGAGGCGCTGGCCTACGAGGTGGCGAATTTCGGGATCCACGTGACTCTCGTTCAACCCGGCAACATCCGGACGGAGTTCACGAAGAGCCGGCGTGATGTGGAGGTCGTGCTCGCTGAGGAGGACTCCTCGGACCCTTACGCCGAATCGGTCGAGAAAGCGGTCGGGATCATGGAACGCGACGAGCAGGGCGGCGCCGCGCCAGAGACGGTGGCTGCGACCATCGAGAAGGTGCTCCACGCTCGCCGTCCGCCCCGGCGGGTCAGCGTCGGGAAGCTCGACGAGAGGGCCGGTACGTTCGCGAAGCGCCTGCTCCCCTACAGGGTGTTCGAGCGAGCAGCAAGGTCCTCCCTCGGCGTCTGAGCGCGGGCCATCGCCGCCGCGATCAAGACTGCAAGACCCAGCGCCATCACGAGGTCGCCCGGGCTGAGCACTGTCCTCAGTGGTGGCACCGCGATCCAGTCCCCGAGGAAGAGCCAGCCGTGCGGCATGCCGGTACCGGTGGCGGCCAGCACGTGCTTCCCGAGGTTGCCGCGGCTTACGTCCAGCGACGCCATGCCCGCCGCCACCAGTGCCTTGTGGGAGACGGGCATCGCTTTGTCTGCGACGATCGGCAACCAGTTGAGGCACCAGCCCGCTCCCGTCAGGCAGAGAGCGAACTGCTCGGACCTGTGGCGACCGGGCAGGTTCCGGGCGAGCACAACGCCGACTGCGGTGTCGGAACCGACCACGATCGTGGCTCGCAGGACCGCGCCGATGCCGGCGTGCTCTGTGAGGGATCCCAGCACGACCTGCCCGACGAGAGCCGCGACGAGGAGCGGGAGCCACCTGAGCCGGAAGCATGCGATCGCGCGGACGGTGCCGCCTGCCGCGCGGCCGGCGGCAGTGCCGGCGAGGATGACGAGGAGCAGGACGAGCACGAAGGAGGCTGTGTAACCGTGCCGACGGGCTAGCCGTGCCGGCGGCTAGCTGTGCTGAAGGGGCTGCCGGTGCCGGCGGGGTCGGCTTCATGCGCGGGGTGTGCGCCCCGCCGGCACCGGGAGGATGCGGTCAGGGGTGGGCGTGCGGGCCGAAGCCCTGCCACACCGGCGCGGCACCGGCGAGCCAGGCCATCGCCAGCCCACCAAGAGCCGCCGCGAGGGCGATTGCGTTGCGGGTTGCGCTGCGCATCTCTTTGTCCTCCTGTCACGGTCCGGACTGCCCGATCCGTCACCGGAACAGAGCGCGGATCCGCCCTCGTGATACAAGAAACAGCGCGCATACACTCACTGCCATGGCGGACGGCCAGGCGGCGGGGCACAGGGACGACGACGTCGTCGCGCTGGTGCTCGCGGCCCGTGACGGCGATGAACATGCGTGGCGGCAGATCGTGGCGCGGTACATCGACCTCGTTTGGTCGATCGCACGGGGCCACGCCCTCGACCACTGCGACGCTGCAGACGTCACGCAGACCACGTGGACGCGGCTGCACGAGCACTTGCCGGCGCTGCGCGAGCCGGATCGACTTGCTCAGTGGCTCATGACGACCGCCCGGCGTGAGTCACTCCGGGTCCTCCGTGAGCGCCAGCGCACGGTGCCCGAGGCGAGCCCGAGCCGGGCGGAGGTCGTGGCGGCGGTCGACGAGGACCTCCCGCACCTCTCGGAGGAGCGTGACCGGACCCTGTGGCGGGCGTTCCGACAGTTGTCACCGCCCTGCCAGACGCTGCTGAGGGCGCTCAATGCAGACGAGCCGCCGAGCTATGCGGACTTGAGCGCGGCACTCGGGATGCCGATCGGCAGCATCGGCCCGACGCGGGCTCGCTGTCTTGATCGCCTGCGGGCGATCCTGATGATGCTGGATTCGCCGCAGGGGCCACCTGGCGACGTGTCTCCGGAGCCGACATGAGCGCGCGCGGGCCACGCGGGCATGACCGTGGTCGCGACGAGTCGGGGGCACCGATCGTACCGATCGAGACGGTGACTCGGGAGGCGACGTGGCGGCGTTTCGCCGAGCTGGAACGCAAGGCCGATCCCGCCCCGGAGTGGGTGCTCGAGGCCGCGGCAGATGTCGCCTCGCATCGATGGCGATCGATCGACGACGAGCTTGCGGTCCTGGAGTACGACTCGGACCTCGACGAGACGCTCCTCGACCAGGTCAGGGCGCTCCCGGGCTCGATCAGGCAGCTCACCTTCCGCGCGCCCCAGCTCTCGCTGGAGGTGGAGGTGGTCGGCACCATCCCGCGCCGGCTCACCTGCCAGGTCGTGCCGCTCCAGCCAGCGTGGCTCGAAGTGCGGCTCTCCGGGGGGCGGCATGTCGAGATGGCTCGCTCGCGCGGGACGTTCGTCGTAGCCCCACTGCCATCCGGGCCGATCAGTCTGCGCTGCCGGACGGGCGAGGGGGAGGGCTCGAGCGTGGCCACGAGTTGGTTCCGGATCTGACCGGCGCACCGTGGCGATGGCACATCGGGTGACCGCCGAACCGGCGATCGCCGAGGCGGAGGCGTCCATGCGACTGGCCGAGTCTGCACCAGCAGAAGCTCGCAGTCGAGCAGAGGCCGTGCTCGCCGACAGCGCGAGCGGTGCCCCCGCCCGCTGCCTGGCTCTGCATGCCCTCGCCGTGTCCTGCATGCAGCTCGGCCGCCTCGCCGAAGCTCGCCGTTGCGTCAATGCCGGACTGGTGTTGGCGACAGAGGCGCGGCTGCCGGCCCGGCTCGCCGAGCTGCAGGCGACGAGTGCGCTGCTCTGGTTCCACGCCGAGGCGCCGGATCGCGCCCTTCAGGAGCTCGACAGAGCGGTAGCCCGCGCACCACGAGCTTCGCTGGCGACGCTGAGGGGCCAGCGGGCACATCTGCTGTTCCGCCTCGGGAGGTTCGAGGAAGGGCTCGCCGAGACCGAGCGAGCTCTCGCCGGTGACGTCGGGGGCGGTCCGACGGCGGCGCCGACTCTCGGACGCGACCCTGACACAGTGACGGCGAGGATCCTCACGAACCGGGCACTCGCGTGCGCGTACCGAGGCCGCCATCCGGAGGCCCTCACCGATCTCGAGCGCTCGCTGGGTCTCTATCGCGGAGCCGGAGCGGAGGCGCTCGTGGCACAGACGCTGCACAACTTGGCCTTCGTGGCAGGGCGCGCCGGCGACGTGCCCCGTGCGCAGCGCTTGTACGACGAGGCACGGGCGGCGTACGAACGACTCGGCTTGCCACTCCACCAGCTGATGGTCGACTGCGCCGAGCTGCATGCCGAGGCGCGGCTCATCCCGGAGGCGAAGGCTGCTCTCGCTGCAGCTGCTGATGCGCTCTCCGCCGCCGGCTTCGGAGCCGATGCCGCCGACGCGAAGCTCGCCCTTGCCGAGGCCTGTCTCGCCGCCGGGGACCCTCAAGGCGCTCTCGCCGCGGCGGAGGAGGCCGGGGCCGCATTCGCGCGGCAGGGGCGAGCGTCGTGGGAGGCACTCGCCCATGAGGTTGCAGCCCGCGTGCTGCGCGAGGAGCTCGAGGCGGCGGGGGACTGGCGGCGCTTCGCCGCCTCGGCCCGTGCGAGCGCGAGGGCCCTGCGACTCGCTGGATGGCCGGCCGAGGCGCTCCAAGTGGGAGTGGCCGGCGCCCGAACGGCGCTGTTCGCCGGCACGGTCGGCGTCGAGACGGCCGGCCTCGCCATGGCGCAGCGGGTGCTGGCCGAGGTCGGTTCACCGGACCTGCGCAGCGCCGACCGCCTCGCTGCTGCCCACGCTGAGGCTCTCGAGCTCCTGACGGCAGGCGACGCCGAGGCGGCACTCGTAGCGATCAGGGCCGGCCTCGACGCTCCCACCGAAGCGGTGCCCGGCAGCGACCGATCCGCGATCGCGGCGCTCCGCCGGCCGGGAGCACCAGCGATGGCCGAGACGGCAGCGGCGATCGCGCTCCGCACCGGATCACCCGACCGTGTCCTCGAGTGGGCAGAGCGCAGCCGGCGCCTCGGAGACCACATGCTGAGGCGCGCCGGCATGCCGCTCGACGCTGTCTTGGAGAACCTCGGCCCGCGAACCCTCGTCGAGTTCGTGGCCGTGCTCGGGACCGTGCACGCCGTCGTGGTGTCCGAGCAGCGCCTCGACCTCGTCCACTGCGGCCGGCTCGATCGACTGGCCGAGCCGTGTGCAGAGCTGCTCTTCGGCCTGCGCCGAATCGTCTCGGTCGGCGCAAGCCGGGCGGATGCTGCGACGTCTACTGCGATGTGGACGGTGCTTCGGCGGGCCCTGTCGTGCCTCGATCGGATGCTTGGAAGGGTCTTCGGCGGTGAAGGCGCGCACACGAGCGCGGACCTTCGCGAGGTCGTCGTCGTCCCGACCGGGCCGCTCCATGCGGTGCCATGGGGCCTGCTGCCGTCCTTCGCGGAGCGCTCGGTGACGGTTGCGAGGAGCGCCCTCGCCTGCCCGCGGCCGCACCGCATCCGTACGCGGGGAGTGTTGCTCGTGGCAGGACCGGGACCTGCCTCGGCGGACGAGGAGGTGGAGAGGTTGTCACAGGTCTGGCATCGGGGTAGCAATTCGGCAGTGCGAGTGCTCACCGGCAGCGCAGCCAGCCGCGAGGCTGTGCTCGACGCCTCCGGACGCGCCGACGTGGTGCATCTCGCCACTCATGGGCGCTTCCGAGCGGACAGCCCCGCGATGTCACTCCTCGACTTGTCAGACGGGCCGATCACATTGCACGAGCTGGCCCGCGGTCGCCCGATCCCGGAGTGCCTCGTGCTGTCCGCGTGCGACGCAGGGCGGTTCGGGAGCGAGGCGCATGGACTGGCCGACGGCGACGGCATCGCGAGCGTGCTCGATCCAGGACCAGGCGAGACGGCCTTCACGATCGCCTCGGTCACACCGGTCATGGACCGGGTGATGCCTGCCATCGCCGTCAGGTTGCACGAGCGCCTGGCGGCGGGTGACTCGCCGCCGGATGCCTTGACGGCTGCACGGCGAGCGACTGCGTCAGTCGGTTCGGAAGACGAGCGACTGGCAGCGGCGAGCCTGGTCTGCCACGGTGCCACCGGCCCACCGGACGGAGCGACGAGCGCTGTTCCGACTGCACTGCGCGCCCGATCGGGCGGCCTGCCTGGCGCGGCCTCATTTTGGCTGGGAGAATCCTCAGCGTGAGGACCTCGGAGGACCGCGACGCGCCTTCAAAGACTTCGGCCGAGCCGCCGCCGTCGAGCGCCGGCCCGGTGACGGAGCTGTTCGAGAAGATCGTCGCCAATGTCGAGACAGTGATCCATGGCAACTCGCTCGCGATCCGCCATGCCGTCGCCTGCCTCGTCGCCGGCGGCCACCTCCTCATCGAGGACGTGCCCGGCGTCGGCAAGACGTCCCTCGGAAAGGCGCTGGCGGCTTCGGTCTCGGCCCGGCACCGCAGGATCCAGTTCACCTCCGACCTCCTGCCGTCCGACGTGACGGGGGTGAGCGTCTACGACCGGAACACGTCGACCTTCGAGTTCCGTCCGGGTCCGATCTTCGCCAACATCGTTCTCGGCGACGAGATCAACCGCACACCGCCGAAGACCCAGTCGGCGCTGTTGGAGGCCATGGAGGAACGCCAGGTGACCGTCGAGGGGAGCACCTATCGGCTCCTCGAGCCCTTCATGGTCATCGCGACGCAGAACCCGCACGAGCACGACGGCACCTATCCCCTCCCGAACAGCCAGCTCGACCGGTTCCTCATGCGGGTCCACCTCGGATACCCCGACCCCGCCGAGGAGGTCGGTCTGCTGACGAAGCATGGCGCCGACGAGCCGCTCGAGCACCTGCGGCCGGTTGCCACGCCCGAGGACGTCATCGCAATGGCCCGGGCGACGAGGCAGGTGCACTGCTCGCCGCCGATCCAGCGCTACCTCGTGGACCTCGCGAACTCGAGCCGCTCGCATCCGGCTGTCGCGCTCGGCATGTCGCCGAGAGCGACGTTGTCGCTGCAGCTGGCAGCGCGTGCATGGGCTGTGCTGCACGGACGCGACTACGTGGTGCCGGACGACGTGAAGGCGCTCGCGCTCCCGGTGGTGGGGCACCGCCTCGAGCTCCGCACGGCTCGTTCCGGGGCACGCGAGCAGGTGGCACCCGTGATCGCTGAGATCCTCTCGAAGGTGCCGGTGCTCGACTCGTCCGACAGCGGGAGCTGATCGAGACGGGTCGAGGGATCTCGGGCCGAGGAGACGGAAGACGATGCTGACCCGCCGCGGGAGAGTCGCCCTCGTCCTCGCTCTCGCTCTCCTCATCGCCGGACGCATCCTCGGTGTCACCGAGCTGTTCGGACTCGCGGCGGCGGCGGCGGCAGTGGTCGGCCTCGGCATCGCGCGGGTGCGTGCGCCACGCCTTCGCGTTTCCCTCTCGGCCCAAGTGGCACCGCCGGTCATCTCCGCCGGCGACCTCGCTGCGCTCGAAGTGGCCATCGAGAACTCCGGGACGGTGCCCACACCGGCGGGCCGCCTCCAGCTCGTTCCCGCAGGCGGGGGGGAAGGCCCTCTCATCGAGGTGCCTCGGCTCGTGCCCGGCGAACGAGCGACGGTGTCGCTCAGGCTGCCGACGGAGCGACGGGGAAGGCACGAGGTGACCGGCTTCGATGCCGTGCTCGTCGACGCGGTCGGGACCGCCCGGCGCCGGGTCACCGGTCTCGGGGCGACCCGGTTCGGGGTGCGACCGGTGGTCGAGGCGCTGTCGGCGGCACTGCCGGCCGGCGGTGGCGGCGCCGAGCTCGAAACGACCCGCTCCTCCGCCGAACGCCTCCGCTCCGGAGCGTCGTTGCTCCGCCCGTACATGGCCGGCGACGACCTGCGGCGGGTGCACTGGCCGACGACGGCCCGGATCGGCGACATCATGGTGCGCGAGGGCGGCGATCGCGACCGGCAGACGACGTCCGGGGTCACCGTCGTCCTGTCCTCCAACCTGGCTGCCGGCGGCGACCAGGGAGCAGAGAGCGAACGTTTCGAGCACGCCGTGCGCATCGCCGCCAGCCTGTTGACGGCGGCGGCGCGCGAAGGCATGTTTCGCCTCGTCATCCCCGGTGGCACCGACACTGGGGATGGCACCGGCGTACGGGACCTCGATTCAGTGCTCGAGGCCCTCACGGAGGTGCGTGGCGCCCCGATCGGGCGATCGAAGCAATTGCAGGTCGCTTCGATCCAGCGATCGGCGGTCGAGGAGCGGGTCGTCATCTTCGTCGTCGCCACCGCCACCGAACAGACCGTGCCCTTGCTGCTCGGCGCCGAGCCCGAGGCGCTCGTGCCTCCCTCGTCGCCCGTCGTCGTGATCTGCGCCGGTTCCCCCGAGAGCAGCCTCGAGCCGGTCAGCCGGCGCCATCTCGTTGTCCGCAGTGCCGTCGGCGACTCCCTCGAAGAGCTCTGGACGGCCGGAGAAGCCGCCCTGGCAAGGGCATGAAGCGGTGAGCACGCTCGCCACCTCGAGCGCCGGCCGCGACGGCCAGCGGCGCACCGCCCCCCTCCCGTGGGTGCTCCTCACCCTGACGGACCTCCTCGCCATCGCCACGCTGGCCCGTTGCTTCACCGGGGCGGGAGAGCTCGCGCTCGCTCTGCCGGTCTGCGGCCTCGTTCACGTGCTGGCCGGTGGCGGGCGCCGGTTGGGGGCGCGGCTCGCGAGGCGCCCGGAAGGCGCACCCGGTAGAGCCTTGGCGTTCAGCTCCGCGGGCTGGCTGCTCGCTCTCGTCGTCGCCTTCGTGCTCCCGCTCGCCGGACTCGAGTGGCACACCTTCACCGACGGCCTTCCGCTCGGGCGGACCTGGCGAGTTGCCGACGGCCAGCTGTCGGTGGCGTGGTCGATCTTCTCGAACAAGATCGCACCGGTCGTGGAAGCTTCCGGTCTGGTGCTCGTCACAGGATGGGCGGCCGGCGCCATGGCGCTCGCCTCTGAGGTCCTCTACGCCGATGCGGGGCTTCCCGCCATCCTCGCCCTCGTCCCCGCCTTCGATGTGGTCGTGTTCACGGGCACGCTCGGCACGTCGACCGGTCGTGCGGTCGAGCTCGCAGCGATCGCCGCCAGCGCGCTCGGTTTCCTCGTCACCGCGCAGGCGGACAGGCGAGGCGGCCGGACGGTCGTGGTGGCGCGGGCAGCCGGCGCACCGGCACGCGCAGCGAGGAACCTTTCACAGAGCGGAGCCACGCGCGGTGCCGCGCGGAGACTTGCCATCCCTGGAGTGACCCTGGCGGCGGCCATCGCGGCGGGCGTGATCGGTCCAGCGATCCCGGGTGCGACGAGTGCACCGCTGATCGCGTGGCACGGGATCGCGGCCGGACGCCACGGAACGGGTCCCGGCGGCAGCGGCGGCGGTGCTCCGAACAAGACGATCGTGAGCGACCTCGTGCAGGTGGCGGAGCAGGAAGTCCAGAACTCCGGTGCGCTCCTGTTCACCGTGCACAGCTCACTGCGCCTGCGCGAGACGCTCGTCACCCTCGACAAGTTCAACGGCAACGCCTGGTCCGCCGTGACAGGCTCCGGGCACGGCACGTCGTCGGTCCCGCAGTTCACGACGTCGCTCTCCTCCCTCGACCGCGACCCGCCGCCGGCCTTCGAGCTCCCGAACGGCTCTCAGGTCGTGGAGCAGTCGATCGAGATCTCGAGCCTCGGGGGTCAGTGGCTCCCCACTCCCGGCGTGACGAGCGCGATCGACGGCGTGAGCGGCATCTCCCGCCTCGGCGCCAACGGCCCTCTCGCGTCACTCGCTCCGCTCAGCGCGAACTTCACCTACGGCGTGAAGGCCACGATCCCGCCGACCTCCGCCCCGCTCCTCGAAGCTGCCGACATCGTGGCGGCCGACACGACGATCGGCACGCCGGCTGTCGACCTGGAGCTGCCGAGGCCGGTACCGGCGCCGATCGAGCGACTCGCCCACTCCATCGTCGCCGGCGTGGCGAACCCGTACCAGATGGCGGTGAAGATCCAGGACTACTTCCTGTCCGGGCACGGCTTCACCTACAAGCTGCCGACCTTCCAGCCGGGCGGTGCGATCGCGGACACGAGCCAGACATACCGGGCGCTCGAAGCGTTCCTGTTCGGGTCGAGGACCGGCTACTGCCAGCAGTTCGCGACGGCCTTTGCCGTCCTTGCCCGCGTCGAGGGACTGCCCACCCGCATCGCGGTCGGCTTCCTCCCCGGCAAGCAGGTGAAGAAGAACGAGTACATCGTGACCGGGGCGCAGGTGCACGCCTGGCCGGAGGTGTTCATCCCGCCCTACGGGTGGGTTACCTTCGAGCCCACCCCGGGTGCGAGCATCCCGACGAAACACGGCGAGACGACCACGACGATCGCCGCCCAGCGGCACCTCGGCGGCACGACGGGCACGACGCTCCCCCACGGGATCCGGTCCAACTTCCGGCTCATCGGCGGCCGGGGTGGCCCAGCCGGGAAGCACGGGACCACGCACCTCACGGCGCCTGCACGGGCGGCACAGTCCGGCTCGAGCGGAGCTGCCGACCTGCTCTTCGCGCTGCTCCTGTTCGCGCTCGCCTGGCTCGTCGGCGTGCCGACCTGGCGCGTCCTGCGACGCCGTCGCGATCGGCGAGATCCGCGCCGTTCGACCGTGGAGGCGTGGCGGTCGGCGACCTGGCTTCTCGCCGCGGCCGGTGCACACCGGCGACGGGCGGAGACCCACCTCGAGTTCGTGGACCGAGTGCGTCGTCTCGGCGTGCTCACGCGAGATGCGGACGATGCGCTCGAGCGACTGGCGAGGAGGATGGACCGCGCCCTCTACGGCCCCCCTGCGGCCGGCGGAGCAGCAGCGCCGGATGCCCTGGCCGCCTGGGCTGACTCGGCGGCGATCCGCCGTTCTGCTCGTCGCCGAATCGCCTGGTGGCAGCAGCTGACGCTTCTCGTCGACCCCCGGGACCTCGTGAGCTCACCCTGAGCGTGTCCCGGGCGCGACCCCGCGCCATTCAGCTATAGGGTGCTCCAATGGCCGATCAGGCGCGCTTTGCCGAGGACACCGAGCAGTTCATGAACTCGCTGTACTCGGCCGCGCTCCGCATGACCCGGAACCGGGCGGACGCGGAGGACCTCGTCCAGGAGACATACCTGAAGGCGTATCGGGCGTATGGCTCTTTCAAGGCGGGCACCAACCTGAAGGCCTGGTTGTACCGCATCCTCACCAACACCTTCATCAACCAGTACCGGGCGAAGCGGCGCCATCCCGACGAGACCGATCTCGAGGAGATCGAGGACTTCTACCTGTTCCGCCGCCTCGGCGGCCTGGAGGCTGCAGCTGCCGGCCGTAGCGCCGAGGACGAGGTCCTCGAGAGCTTCACGGACGAGGACGTGAAGCAGGCGATCGAGTCGCTTCCCGAGAACTTCCGGATCACGGTGCTGCTGTCTGACGTCGAGGGTTTCTCCTACAAGGAGATCGCTGAGATCACTGATGTCCCGATCGGCACGGTCATGAGTCGCCTGCACCGGGGAAGAAGGGCGCTCCAGAAGGCGTTGCACGAATTCGGCGAGCAGCACGGACTTGTCGGGGCGAAGTCCGGATGAGCCGGAGACCGGGGATGACGCGAGACGAACAACAGGACGAGCTGGATTGCCGGGAGGCGCTCCACCGCATCTATCACTTCCTCGACGGCGAGCTGACCGCCGACCGGCGGGTCGAGATCGAGGCGCACCTGAACGGTTGCTCCCCGTGCCTGAGCATGTTCGGGTTCGAGGCAGAGCTGCGCAAGGTCGTCGCGTGCAGGTGCCAGGAGGTCGCGCCTACCGAGCTGAGGGATCGGATCGCGCAGGCGATCAACCACGAGCACGATCAGGCGGCCACGTAGGCGGTGGCCTACGACCCGGTCGACTGGTCGGTCGCCGAACGCGTCGCGGTGCGCGTCGCCCGCCGGGCTGCACCCCTTGTCGATCCTCGGACGAACGACCGGTTGCACGCAGACTTCGGCGACCTGACGCCCATTGCGGAGGGGCTCGTGACCGAGACGACGGGTCTCACGAGCCTCGAAGGTCCCGCCAAGGCCGAGGTGACCGACCGTGCCGGATGGATCCGGGCCAACCTCCGTTCCTTCCAACGCCTCATCGGTCCGCTCCTCGAACGAGCGGAGCGTGACGGCAGGGGTCCGCTCGGGCGGGCCATGCCGGAGCCGCTCGCCCGCGCCGCCCGGGCTGTCGCCGGTGCCGAGCTCGGAGCGGTGCTCGGCTGGATGTCGACACGGGTGCTCGGGCAATACGACCTGCTCCTCACAGAGGATGCCGACACACCGGGCGACGTCGTGTACTACGTGGGCCCGAACGTCATCTCGCTCGAGCGTCGCCACGGGTTCCCGCCGAATGAGTTCCGGCTCTGGATCGCCATCCACGAGCTGACGCACCGAGCGCAGTTCACCGGCGTCCCCTGGATGCGCCAGCACTTCCTCGGCCTCGTCGACAAGGGCGTGTCGATCGCGGCGCCGGACCCGAAGACACTCGCCGCCGCGCTCGCACGCATGGCCGGCGAGATCCGTGCGGGGCGCAACCCCATCGCGGAGTCAGGTCTCGTCGGGGCGCTCGCGACGCCTGAGCAGGCTGCGGTCCTGCGCCAGATCCAGGCATTGATGAGCTTGCTCGAGGGCCATGGCGACATCGTGATGAACAGGGCCGCGGCCGACCGCATCCCTGGCGCCAAGCGGTTCGCGGAGACTCTGCAGGCACGTCGCGAGTCGTCGAGCGGCGTCACGAGGCTCCTGCAGCAGCTCATCGGCATGGAGGCCAAGATGAGGCAGTACAAGGAGGGCGAGCGTTTCGTCGAGGCTGTCGAGGCCGAGGATCCCGGCCTGCTCGCGCTCGTGTGGGAGGACCCTCAGTACCTGCCGAGCCTGGACGAGGTGCGCGACCCGCCGCGCTGGATCGATCGCGTCGGGGGCCGGTCGCTCGAGATCGCCTGATGCGTACCGGCGCTCCGGCCCTGCGGTTGGTGCGTCGAGGAGAGGCACCAACGCGGGATCTCGCGCGACGCCTGCTCGAACGCTGCAGCTTCCCGCCGACGGAGGCCGGCGAGGGGAACCCCCGGCCGGTGGCCGTCGCCTGTGCCGTCTCGGGCGGTGCCGATTCGCTCGCGCTCCTCGTCCTCGCGCTCGAGTCAGGCTTGCGTCCAGTCGCCTACCACGTCGACCACGGTTTGCGCCCCGGTTCGGCTGACGAGATCTCGGTCGTTCAGGAGGCCGCCCGCCGGCTCAACCAGTCCGCTCCGGCGGACCGGCAGATCGAGACCTGCTCGCTCAGCGTCGACGTCACGCCTGGGCCGAACCTCGAGGCAAGGGCGCGGGAGGCGCGCTTCGCCGTGCTCCCGCCCGCCATCGCGACGGGACACACTGCGGACGACCAGGCGGAGACAGTCCTGATCAACCTCCTGCGGGGTGCGTCGGGCTCCGGACTGGCCGGCATGGCGGCGGGGCCACGCCACCCGATCCTCGGCGTCCGCCGTTCGGAGACGAGAGCAGTCTGTCGTGAGGCAGGACTCGAGTGGTTGGAGGATCCGAGCAATTCGGACCTCGGACCGCTGCGCAACCGGGTGCGCCATGAGCTCCTGCCGCGCCTGAACGAGCTGTCGGGGCGGGACCTCGTGCCGGTGTTGTGCAGGCAGGCCGAGCTCCTCCGCGACGATGCCGCCCTCCTCGACGAGCTGGCGGCGGTCGTCGACCCGACCGATGCCCGCCAACTGACCGCGGCTCCGCTGCCGCTCGCGCGCCGGGCCGTCCGGGCCTGGCTGCGGCAGGCGACCCCGGGCTCGCATCCGCCGTCCTCGGCAGCTGTCGACCGCGTCCTCGCCGTGGCCGCGGGACGCGCGCTCGCCTGCGAGGTCGAGGGCGGCATCGCCGTCCGGCGGCGCAAAGGTCGCCTCGTCACCGACTCCGGCACCCGGCCGGTCAAGTAGCCTGCTCGCCCGTGGACGAGGCAACGGGACTGGTTCGGGGCGGCGATCACGGCTCGTTCGTGGACTCCGATCCGCTCGTCGGCCGGATCGTGGTCTCGGCCGAGGAGATCGGGGCGCGGGTAGCGGAGCTCGGCGCGGAGATCTCGAAGGACTACTCTGGCCGCCCGCCGCTCCTCGTCGGCGTGCTGAAGGGCGCCTTCGTGTTCATGGCCGACCTCGCACGTGCGATCACGCTCCCGCTCGAGCTCGATTTCATGGCCGTCTCCTCCTACGGGGCGGCAACCAAGACGAGCGGCGTCGTTCGCATCGTGAAGGATCTCGACCTCGACCTCACGGGGCGCCACGTCATCGTCGTCGAGGACATCGTCGACAGCGGGCTCACGCTCGCGTACCTGCGAAAGAGCCTGCTCGCGCGTGGTCCGGAGTCGCTCGCCATCTGCACGCTCCTCCAGAAGTCCGGCCAACAGCGGACTGACTTCGACGTCGACTACGTCGGCTTCGAGATCCCGCCGGAGTTCGTCATCGGCTACGGGCTCGACGTGGCCGAGGAGTACCGGAACCTGCCCGACCTCCGCGTGTACCTCGCGGGGGAACCGGAGTGACGGTCGACCGCAGTCGCATCGAAGCCGCGGTTCGCGAGCTCATCGAGGCGATCGGCGAGGATCCCGAGCGCGACGGCCTCCTCCATACGCCGCAACGGATCGCCAACATGTACGAGGAGCTGTTCGGGGACGCGGGCGAGTCTCCCGACCGCTTCCTCACCGTCACGTTCGCGGCCGAGCACGACGAGATGGTGATGGTCCGCGACATCCCGTTCGCGTCGTTCTGCGAGCACCACCTCGTGCCCTTCCTCGGCAAGGCGCACGTCGCCTACATCCCTTCGACGAGCGGCCACATCACCGGGCTGTCCAAGCTGGCGCGAGTCGTCGACGGCTATGCGCGCCGGCTCCAGGTACAGGAGCGGATGACCTCACAGATCGCCGACGCCATCGAGCGGGTGCTCGATCCACGGGGGGTGCTCGTCGTGATCGAGGCCGAGCACCTCTGCATGTCGATGCGGGGCATCCGAAAGCCCGGAACGCTGACGGTGACCTCCGCCGTGCGCGGCTTGTTCCGCCACGACCCTGCGACGAGGGCAGAGGCCATGGCGTTCGTGCGCGGCCTCCGCTCTGTGCCTGCGTGAGCCTCTACGCTCACCTCGTGCGTCGCCTCGTGATGGGTGTCCTCAACGTGACGCCGGACTCGTTCTTCGACGGCGGCCGCCACCTCGAGCCCGGGGCCGCCGTGGCGTACGCGCGCGAGATGCTCGATGCCGGCGCGGACATCGTGGACGTCGGCGGGGAGTCCACCCGCCCGGGGGCAGGTCCGGTGCCGGCACCCGAGCAGCTGCGGCGCGTGCTGCCCGTCATCGAGGAGCTCGCGGGGGACCCGCGGGTGCGCGACGGGCAGGCCCGCATCTCGATCGACACCCGGGACCCCGTCGTCGCCTTTGCAGCCGTCGCGGCAGGCGCCGGCATGGTGAACGACGTGTCGGCATCCATCGAGCTGGCGGAGGTGGCGGCCGAGTCCGGCGCCGCCTACGTGGCCATGCACGCGAAGGGGACTCCCGCCGACATGCAGAGCGATCCGCGCTACGACGACGTCGTGAAGGAGGTCTCGGAGTTCCTCGCCGATCTCGCGTACCGCGCCGAAGCTGCCGGCGTCGAGGAGGTGTGGATCGACCCTGGCATCGGATTCGGCAAGACGGCGCACCACAACCTCGCGCTGCTCGGCTGCCTCGACCGGATCACCTCGCTCGGGTGGCCGGTGGTCGTGGGCACGAGCCGGAAGACGTTTCTCGGGAGGATCGCCGCAGGAGGGCCGGACTCCGTACCCCTTCCTCCCGCCGAGCGCTACGAAGGCTCGCTAGCCTCGGCCGTCTGGTCGATGGCAAAGGGGGCGGCGGCGGTGCGCGTGCACGACGTGGGGCCGACCGTCGAAGCCGCCCGCCTTCTCGCGGCCGCCGAGGAGGCGGCGAAGGCGGTCCTCACCTGATGAGGGGCCGCTGGGCGGCGGGTATCGTCCCGCGCAACTTCGCGTGGGTCATCAAGGACCGGTTGGCGGTGAGCGAACGTCCCGGTGGCTACGCCCGCAACCACCGCAAGGTGAGGCGGCAGGAGGAGCTCTTCTGGCTGCGGGCGCAGCACTTCGACCGGGTCGTGTCGCTCCTCGGTTCAACCCACAACCTGCACGCCTATGGCGAGCTCGGGCTGACCTGGTCGCACGTTCCGATGCCGGTCGGCGCCGAGGTGGCGCCCTCTCTCGTGTCCCTCTACCCCTCGCTCTACCAGTGGTTGCGTAGGGGGGAACGGATCATCATCCACGAGGACGAGCTCGGCGACCATCTCATGGGCGTGATCGCCGGCTACCTCCTGTGGAGCGCGCTCATCCCGGACGGACCGAGGGCGATCACGGCGACCGAGCAGCTGCTGAAGCGTCAGATGGGTGCAGCAGGGCGCCGGATCGTGGCCACCGCTCAGGAGCTGCCCGGGCCGGCCGAGCTGGAACCACCGCCTGCTGCGGCGAGCCACGGAGACAGCGCAACGTGACGGCTCGGGACAGGATCGAGGTGCGCGGCCTCCGCGTCCTCGGTCGACATGGCTTGCTCCCCGAAGAGCGCGAGCGACACCAACCATTCGAGGTGGACCTCGACATCGAGGCGGACCTCAGTGACGCCGCGCGCCGGGACGAGCTGTCGCTCACGGTCGACTACGGAGCCGTGATGCGCCGTGTCGCGGAGCTCGTGGCGTCGGAGAGCTTCCAGCTGCTCGAGCGGCTGGCCGACGCGATCGCGTCGGCGGTGCTCACCGAGGGCCCTCCCATCGAGGCGGTCACGGTGACGGTACGCAAGCTCCGTCCTCCGGTGCCCGTCGAGGTCGCCACGGTGGGTGTGACCGTCCGCCGCACGATCGGTTGATGCCGGCCTACATCGCCCTCGGCTCCAACCTCGGTGACCGGATGGGTCACCTTCGCACGGCCGTCGCGGGGCTCCGCCGGCTCGACCCGGACCTCGTCGTCTCCCCCGTGTACGAGACGGCTCCGGTAGGAGGACCGGAAGGCCAAGGCTCGTACCTCAACTGCGTGGTGCGCCTCGAGACGCGGCTCTCGCCTCATGAGCTCCTGGCGTTCGCACAGGCTCTCGAGTCCGACGCTCACCGCGTCCGCCTCGAACGCAACGGGCCTCGCACGCTCGATGTCGACCTGCTGCTCTTCGACGACCTCCGAATCGCCGACGAGGACCTCGAGATCCCACATCCGCGGATGTACGAGCGTGCCTTCGTGCTCGCTCCACTCGAGGACGTCGCGCCCCATCTCGTGCCGCCGGACTGGCGGCACGAGATTCCCAGCTCGTCGCGGGTCGATCCGGAAGTCCGGTCACTGGGTACACTCATCGAGTAGCTGAACACGACGGGCACCCCCTACAGGGGCTCGATTGGAAGCGAGGCTCAGATGAAGATCCGAATCATCGGCGCCGGTCGCGCCGGCCGCTCGTTCGAGCTGGCGCTCCGAGAAGTGGGCGTCGACGTTGACCTCCTGCCCGGCAGGTCTCCCCACCCCGCTCTCGCCTCTGGGGCTCACGGCGTCGACGCGGTGCTGCTCGCAGTGCCCGACCGCCACATCGCCGCCGTGGCCCGTTGCATTCGACCCGAGGTCGACTGCGCCCTCCTGCACTGCTCGGGCTCGCTCGGCCTCGATGTCCTCGAGCCCCACATGCGGCGCGGCTCCGTGCACCCGCTCGCCACTTTGCCCGATGCCGTCGTCGGATCGCTCCGGCTTCGTGGAGGGACGTTCTTCGCCGTGAGCGGCGACCAGAAGGCGACCGACCTCGCACTGGTGCTCGGCGGGCGGCCGATCGTGGTGGATGCCACCGACCGGGCCAGGTACCACGCGGCGGCCTGCGTCGCCTCCAACCACCTCGTCGCCCTGCTCGGTCAGGTGCAGCGGATGGCTGCCGATGCCGGACTCCCGCTCGAGGCCTTCCTCCCGCTCGCACGCGGCGCGCTCGACGACGTCACGATGCTCGGTCCGGCGCTGGCCCTCACCGGACCGGCGTCCCGAGGGGACGGGCCGACCATCGAAGCGCACCGCGAGGCCATCGATCCGAGCGAGCTCAGTGCCTACGACGCCGGTGTCGAGCTCGCCCGCCGCCTTGCGGCCGGGCGCGGAGAGTCCACGGCGCCACGCGCGGCTTCGTCACGGGCCGCCGCTTCGCCGGCTCCCGCTACCACGCACGCCGTCAGCCGGAGCTGAGCCGCTGCAGCTCGTCTCGACCCGGAGCGAGTGGCGCTCGGTCCTCGAATCGGCACGCCGGGCCGGCCGTGTCGTCGGACTCGTGCCCACGATGGGGGCGCTCCACGACGGACACCTCTCGCTCCTGAGCGCCGCTCGTCAGAGCGCCGGCTTCGTGGCGATGACCCTGTTCGTGAACCCGCTCCAATTCGGCGAGGCAACCGATCTCGCGGCCTACCCACGAGATCTCGCCCGCGACCTCGATCTCGCCGAGCATGCCGGCGCCGATGCGGTCTTCACGCCGACGGTGAGGGAGATGTACCCCGTCGGCCGGCCGGAGACCCGGATCGTGCCGGGCAGGTTGGCGACGATGCTCGAGGGAGAGTCACGGCCGGGCCATCTCGAGGGTGTCGCGGTCGTGGTGACGAAGCTGTTCGCGCTCGCCGGAAGCTGCGTCGCCTTCTTCGGTGAGAAGGACTACCAGCAGCTCGTGATCGTGCGGCGCCTGGTAGCCGATCTGGACCTGCCGGTCGAGGTCGCCGGATGCCCGATCGTGCGGGACCACGACGGCGTCGCCCTGTCGAGCCGCAACCGGCGCCTCTCGGCCGAGGAGCGGGGAGCCGCCGTTGTCCTTTCGCGCGCTCTTGCCGCCGGTCGCCTCGCGCTCGAGAAGGGGCACGCGCCGCGAGAGGCGGAGGGCGTGATGGCCGACGTGCTCGCTGCCGAGCCGCTCGTGCAAAGGGACTACGCCGTCGTGCGGGACGCGGAGACGCTCGAACCGGTCACCGGGACGAGCTCCCGTGGAGCCGCCGCCACCCGCGCCGGGGGCGCCAATGGTGTCCCGCCGTCACGGTCGCGCTTGCGGCTGCTCGTGGCCGCGAGGATCGGTCCGGTCCGGCTCATCGACAACATGGCCGCCGCGTAGTCTCGTGACCATGGGCGATTCAGACACCGGCGCGCCGCCGGCCCTCGACGTGCTCGTGATCGGCAGCGGCGTGGCCGGCCTGTCGGCGGCCGTGCGCCTGGCTTCCCTCGGTGGGGCTCGTGTCGGCGTGCTGACAAAGGGTGTTCTCGAACAGTCGACGACCCGCTGGGCACAGGGCGGCATCGCCGCGGTCCTGCCCGGCGACGAGGACTCCACGGACCGGCACCTCGCAGACACGCTCCAGGCCGGTGCCGGCCTGTGCGACGAGTCGGCAGTCCGTGTGCTCGTCGACGAGGGCCCGGCCCGGGTGACCGAGCTCATAACGCTCGGGGCGAGCTTCGACCGGCTGCCGAGCGGTGCTCTCGACCGGGCTCTCGAAGGCGGCCATTCGAGGGCCAGGGTGCTGCACGCCGGCGGGACGGCCACAGGCGCCGAGGTCGAGCGCGCCCTCGTCGAAGCCGTCGAGCAATCTGCGGCGGCCATCCTGGAGCACTGGTTCGCGCTCGATCTCCTGGTCGAGCACGGGCGGTGCCGCGGCGTCGCCGCGCTCGACCCATCGGGCGCGGTCGTGCCGGTGAGCGCGACGCACGTGGTGCTGGCAAGTGGCGGGGCCGGCCAGCTCTTCGCCGTCACCACGAATCCCGATCAGGCCACGGGCGACGGCGTGGCGATGGCCTTGCGCGCAGGCGTGCTCGTCACCGACGTCGAGTTCGTGCAATTCCACCCGACGGCCCTGCACCACCCGGTGATGCCGCGCCCGCTCATCTCCGAGGCGCTCCGAGGCCACGGGGCGCTGTTGCGGGACAGAACAGGGGAGCGTTTCGTCGACGAGCTGCAGCCGCGGGACGTGGTGAGCAGGGCAATCGCCGCCGAGCTGTCCCAATCGGGTGCTGAGCACGTCTGGCTCGACTGCACCGGTCTCGCCGACTTCGCCACGCGCTTTCCGACCATCCACACCGAGCTCCTCCGGGCCGGTTACGACCCGAGCCGGGAGTGGCTCCCCATCGCTCCGGCGGCTCACTACGTGAGCGGGGGGGTCGCGACCGACTTGAACGGCGCCACCTGCCTGCCCGGGCTCTGGGCGGCCGGCGAGGTGGCCTGCACCGGAGTGCACGGGGCCAACCGCCTCGCCTCGAACTCCCTGCTCGAGGGCATGGTGTTCGGCGCACGGGTCGTCGACGCGATCCTCGCGGGCGTGAGCGGACCGACCGAGAGCGGGATCCTCGCCCGCGGACGCCGGACGATCCCGATCGAGCCCCTCGAGTCACTCCTGCCGCTCCTGCCGATCGCACCCCCCGGGCCGATGGAGCGGGCGGAGCGTGCCGACGGGCTCGCAGCGGTGGAACGGGTCGAACCACCTGTGCCCGCCGGCTCCGATCCCGGGTCGATCGATCCGTTCGAGGCGCGCAAGCGCCTGCAACAGCTGATGACGAGCGACGCGGGCATCGTGAGGGATGCCGCCTCCCTCGCTCGGGCGACGCGGGCGGTGAGGGACCTCGCGCTCGGGACCGCCGGTCGGACCGATGAGCCCGGGGCCTTGCAACCGGGCGATGTCGCCGCCGCCGAGCTCAGGAACCTCCTCGATCTCGCCACGACCCTCCTCGCCACGGCGACGGCGCGCGAGGAGAGTCGGGGGGCTCACGCGCGCTCGGACTTCCCAGAGACATCGGACCGCTTCCGCCTGCGGATCGGGATCGGGGGCTGAGTCCGGTGAGCTCGCCCGGAGGAATGACAGAGGGGACACGAGCGACGGGCGCCACCAGGTCGACGGGCTCGGTCGAGCCACCGCTCCAGGCGGTCCGCAGGGCGGTGGAGACCGCCCTCGAGGAGGACCTCCTCCCCCTCGGCGACATCACGGCTTCCCTGCTGCCAGAGGAGGCCACCGGCGAGGCGGTGTTCGTGAGCCGCGAGGAGGGGGTGCTCGCCGGCACCGCCTGCGCCGTCGAGGCGATGCGGCAGGTCGGTGGCGCCGAGGTGCACTTCGCCGTCCGCGACGGCGCCCGGATCGAACCCGGACAGCTCCTCGGGACCGTGAGCGGCCGCTTCCGCTCGATCGTGACGGGCGAACGAACGGCGCTCAACTTCCTCGGGCACCTCTCGGGTGTCGCCACGCTCACGAGCCGTTTCGTGCAGGAGGTGGAGGCTGCGAACCCCGCATGCCGCATCTGGGACACGCGAAAGACGACGCCGGGGCTGCGTGCCCTCGAGAAGGCGGCGGTGCGGGCAGGCGGTGGGGTCAATCACCGCGGCAACCTGTCCGAGGGCGTGCTCGTGAAGGACAACCACCTCGGAAGCGCCACCATCGCGGACGCCGTGTCGGAGGCGGGGCGTCGCTGGCCGGGCCGGATGATCGAGGTCGAGTGCGACCGCATCGAGCAGGTCAGCGATGCGCTCGAGGCGGGAGCGACCCTTGTGATGTGCGACAACATGACGCCCGAGGAGCTGGCCCGTTGCGTCGCCCTCGTGCGGGCTCACCGGCGGAGCGAGTCCGTGCTCGTCGAGGCGTCCGGCCGGATGACCCTCGAGTCCGTCGCGGGATATGCCGCCGCCGGCGCGGACGTGATCTCGGTCGGAGCGCTGACCCACTCGGCACGCGTCCTCGACATCGGTCTCGACCTGGTGTCGGTCGACTAGACACTGGACGTGCTGCTCGCCCTCGACGTCGGCAACACCCAGACGGTGATCGGCGTGTTCGATCCTCCGACCCGCGAAGGGGAGGCCCTGGCCCGCCGAGCGGGAGCTGCGGGCGGCGAGCTTCCGGATCTCAAGCACCACTGGAGGCTCGCGACCGTGGCGGACCGGACGTCGGACGAGCACGCCCTCCTCCTCGTCGAGCTGCTCCGGCTCGTCGGCATCGACATCCGTGGGGACGAGCTGAAGCAGCAGCTCACCGGCCTCGCCGTCTCGTCCTCGGTGCCGAGCGTGACGATGGCGCTGCGGGAGATGGCAGTGAGGTGGTTCCCCGTCCCCTTCGTCGTGATCGAGCCGGGCATCAAGACGGGGATGCCCATCCTCTACGACAACCCGAAGGAGGTCGGGGCAGATCGGATCGCGAACGCCGTCGGGGCGCTCGACCTCCTGACGCCGCCGCTCATCGTCGTGGACCTCGGTACAGCCACGACGTTCGATGTCGTGTCGGCCGCCGGTGAGTACATCGGGGGTGCGATCACGCCAGGTGTCGAGATCAGCATGGACGCGCTCTTCGAGGCGGCGGCGGCGTTGCGCCGGGTCGAGATCGTGGAGCCCCGCCATGTGATCGGGAGGTCGACGGTGGAATCGATCCAATCGGGCGCCGTCTATGGCTACGTCGGCCTCGTGGACGGGCTCTGCCGCCGGATCATCGACGAGCTCGGAGAGGCTCGCGTCGTCGCCACGGGCGGCCTGGCCGGGCTCATCTGCCACCTGTCCGAGGTCATCGAGTTCCACGAGCCCTGGTTGACGCTGCACGGCCTCCGGCTCATCTACGAGAGAAACACCCGATGATCCCCGACACCCCCTCCGACACCACGGCCGTGACCCCCTCCCACCCGACCGGCGACAGCGACACCCTCGAGCCTCGCGGGGTGCCGTACGACTACCGAGGGACGGTCCCGGTGGCCGAGGTCGTGGAGCGGTACGGGCGCCTCGAGACTGGCGAGGAGTCCGGGGAGACCGTCCGCGTGGCGGGCCGGGTCATGCTCATGCGCGTCCAGGGCAAGCTCGCCTTCGCCACCCTTCGCGAGTGGACCGGGGAGATCCAGCTCTTCTGCCTCTCCGCCGTCACCGACCGATTCGAGGAGCTGAAGCGGCTCAACCTCGGCGACTGGATCGGGGCAGAGGGAGAGGTCGTGCGGACCAAGCGCGGCGAGCTCTCGGTCAAGGTCCGCTCCTGGACCCCGCTCGCTCGGGCGCAGCACGGGTTCGGTGACAAGTGGCGTGGCGTGAACGACCCCGACCTGCGCTTCCGCCAGCGCGAGGTGGACCTGTGGGCGAACGAGGGCGTGCGCGAGCGTTTCCTGCTGCGGTCGCGGGTGGTGCGCGGGTTGCGGGAGCTGCTGGATGCCCGCGGCTTCGTCGAGGTCGAGACGCCGGTGCTGCACGCCATCCCGGGCGGCGGCTTCGCGAAGCCGTTCGTCACCCATTACAACTCCATGCACGCGGACTTCTACCTGCGCATCGCGCTGGAGCTGTTCTTGAAGCGGTGCGTCATCGGGGGGATGGAGCGCGTGTACGAGATCGGGCGGGTGTTCCGCAACGAGGGGACCGGACCGAAGTACAACCCCGAGTTCACGATGCTCGAGGCGTACCAGGCCTACGCCGACTACCTCGACGTCGCCGAGCTCCAGGAGTACCTCGTGAGCGGCGTCGCTTCCACCGTCCTCGGTGCCACCACGTTGTCGTTCGAAGGGCGTGAGCTCGACCTCGCTCCTCCCTGGCGGCGCCTCACCCTCGAGGAGGCGATCACCGAGGTGACCGGTGTGGAGGCGACGCTCGGCATGGGCGAGGCGGAGCTTCGTCGCGTGGCAGCCGGCCTCGACCTCGAGATGGAGGAGCGCTTCGACGCAGGGCAGGTGCTCACCGAGATCTACGAGAAGACGACCGAACCGAACCTGTGGGGCCCGGTGCACGTCATGGACTACCCCGAGTCGGTGTCGCCACTGACCCGCAAGCACCGGTCCAAGCCCGGCTACGTGGAGCGGCTGACGCCGATCGTCGCAGGGCGCGAGATCGGGGAGTGCTACAGCGAGCTGATCGACCCGGAAGACCAGCGCGCTCGTTTCGAGGCGCAGGCGCTCGACAGGCTGAAAGGTGACGAGGAGGCGATGCCGACCGACGCCGACTTCCTCCGCGCGCTCGAGCGGGGCATGCCGCCGACCGGCGGGATCGGGCTCGGAGTCGACCGGCTGGTCATGCTGCTGGCGGACGTGCACCACATCCGCGAGGTGCTGCTCTTCCCCGCGTTGCGACCGGAAGCAGGAGGGCAGCCGCCGCCTGGTGCTGCGCAGGGACAGGGCGGAGCCGGGCCGGCAACCGACGGAGAGGTCCCGGACGAGGCCCCTTGAGTGGTCAGCCGGCGAGCTGCTCGAAACGCTGCCGGGCGGAGGTCGCCGCTTCCGACAGGTCGTCGGCCACGTCCAGCGCCAGCCTGACGAGGCGGTCACTGATCGGGCCGCCGTCCAACCGTCCTGCCGCCTCGGCCGCCTGGTCCGCGTACTCACGCGCGACGAGCGACGACGCCACGATGCCCTCCGAGCAGGCGACGAGGGCGCGTGCCCGCTCGCGCTCGGACTCGTTGAGAGGGCGCCCGAGCAGGTCCCGGATCGGCCGGGAGACGGAGCGGTCGAGCAGCGCGCGCTGCACCGGCAGGGTGTAGATGCCCTCGGCGAGATCCTGGCCGGGCGGCTTGCCGAGCTCCTCCTCGGTGGCGATGACGTCGAGGACGTCGTCGCGGATCTGGAACACCATGCCGAAGGCCTCACCGAAGGCCGTCAGGTCGTCGATCCGGTGCCGCTCGAGCTCGGCCGTGATGCCGCCGATCCGGCAGGCAGTCGCCATGAGAGCCGCTGTCTTGTCGGAGATCGTGGTGAGGTAGTCCTTCTCGTCCCGCTCGATCTGGAAGGCGGAACGGACCTCGGCCACCTGCCCCTGGCACAGGCGGGCGAGCGTGGCAGCGAGGAGGCCGGCGATCTCCGGTCCGAGCCCGGCCGCTATCTCGGCGGAGCGAGCGAGCAGGAAGTCGCCGGCGACGATGGCGACGAGGTTCCCCCACCTCGCGTTCACGCTCTCGACGCTGCGGCGCCGCACGGCCTCGTCCATCACGTCGTCGTGGTAGAGGGAGGCGAGGTGTACGAGCTCGACCGAGACGCCCCCGAGCAGGACGTCCTTCGTGATCGTGCCGCCGGAGAGCTCGGCTGCGGTGAGCGTCAGGGTGGGGCGTAGCCTCTTGCCGCCGGCCACGATGAGGTGGCTCGCCACCTCGTTGAGAAACGCATCGTTGCCGATCACCGACTCCCTCAGACAGCTCTCGAGGCGCGAGAGCTCGTCGTCCGCAACAGGTAATGCGAAGAGGTCGGACCCGTTCACCAGAGCAAGACCCTAGGCGACTTGCCACGCCTCCTGACAGCCGGAGCGACGGTGCGGGCTCCGGCGGCCCGCCGACCGTCGCGCTCCGGTGTCGTCCCCGATCCCCGCTCTGCCGGCCCCCGAGCGGGCGCGGCTGCGAAGATTAGGCACCGTCACCTGCGGGGAAGGCCACGGTGCAGTGAAGTGTTCAACATGACACAGGTCTCTCGCAGGAGCAGTTGCTAACAGCTGGGACACCCCCTGCCGATAGACTGACCACAGGAACCGTCCACTGAGGAGCCGCAGTTGTTCGAGCGATTCACTGACCGGGCACGTCGAGTGTTGGTCCTCGCTCAGGAGGAGGCACGCCTCCTCAACCACAGTTTCATCGGGACCGAGCACATCCTTCTCGGCCTGATCCACGAAGGCGAGGGTCTTGCCGCGAAGGCGCTCGAATCGTTGGGCATCTCGCTCGAGGCCGTGCGTGAGAAGGTCGAGGAGACCATCGGCCCCGCCGGGTCTGCTCCGACGGGTTCTCCGCCGTTCACACCCCGGGCGAAGAAGGTCCTCGAGCTGTCCCTCCGCGAGGCCTTGCAGCTCGGCCACAACTACATCGGGACCGAGCACATGCTCCTCGGCCTCGTCCGTGAGGGTGAGGGCGTGGCGGCCCAGGTCCTCATGTCGCTCGGGGCCGACCTCTCCCGCGTGCGCCAGCAGGTGATCCAGCTCCTCTCCGGGTTCCAGGGACGTGAGGCCGCCGCCTCCACGGCCGGGAGCTCGTCGAGCGGAGGGCAGGAGAGCCCGGGTGGCTCGCCCGTGCTCGACCAGTTCGGCCGCAACCTGACCCAGCTCGCTCGTGATCACAAGCTCGATCCGGTCATCGGCCGCGACAAGGAGATCGAGCGGGTGATGCAGGTCCTCTCCCGGCGGACGAAGAACAACCCCGTCCTGATCGGGGAGCCGGGTGTCGGCAAGACCGCCATCGTGGAGGGCCTGTCGCAGCAGATCGTGTCGAACGACGTGCCCGAGACCCTGAAGGGCAAGCAGCTGTACACGCTCGACCTCGGTGCCCTCGTGGCCGGGAGCCGCTACCGGGGTGACTTCGAGGAGCGGCTGAAGAAGGTGCTGAAGGAGATCCGCACCCGCGGCGACATCATCCTGTTCATCGACGAGCTCCACACGCTCGTCGGTGCCGGTGCCGCAGAGGGTGCGATCGACGCCGCGTCGATCCTGAAGCCGATGCTCGCGCGCGGTGAGCTCCAGACGATCGGCGCCACGACGCTCGACGAGTACCGCAAGCACCTCGAGAAGGACGCGGCCCTCGAGCGGCGCTTCCAGCCCATCAAGGTGGAGGAGCCATCGCTCGCCCACACGATCCAGATCCTCGAGGGCCTGCGGGACCGCTACGAGCAGCACCACCAGGTGACCATCACGGACCAGGCGCTCGTGGCCGCCGCGAACCTCGCCGACCGCTACATCTCGGACCGCTTCCTCCCCGACAAGGCGATCGACCTCATCGACGAGGCGGGCAGCCGCCTACGGATCCGCCGCATGACGACGCCACCGGAGTACCGCAAGATCGAGCAGGATCTCACCGATCTGCGGACGAAGAAGGACGTCGCCATCGAGAAGCAGAACTTCGAGGAGGCCAAGCGCCTCGCCGACCAGGAGAAGGAGCACCTCGACCGGAAATCGGCCCTCGAATCGCAGTGGCGGGCCGAGGGCGTCGACCTGTTCGACGTGGTCGACGAGGACGTCGTGGCCGAGGTGCTGGCGAACTGGACCGGGATTCCCGTCTACAAGCTCACTGAGGAGGAGACGGCGCGGCTGCTCCGTATGGAGGACGAGCTGCACAAGCGGGTCATCGGCCAGGAGGACGCCATCGGCGCCCTCTCCCGGGCGATCCGCCGCACCAGGGCCGGCCTCAAGGACCCGAAGCGCCCGAGCGGCTCGTTCATCTTCCTCGGCCCCACCGGCGTGGGGAAGACCGAGCTCGCCAAGGCGCTGTCCGAGCTGCTCTTCGGTGACGAGAACTCGCTGATCCAGCTCGACATGAGCGAGTACATGGAGAAGCACACCGTGAGCCGGCTCGTCGGGTCTCCACCCGGATACGTCGGCTATGAGGAGGGTGGCCAGCTCACCGAGGCGGTCCGGCGCAAGCCGTTCTCGGTCGTGCTCTTCGACGAGGTCGAGAAGGCACACCCGGACGTGTTCAACGCCCTCCTCCAGATCCTGGAGGACGGCCGGCTCACCGACGCCCAGGGCCGCACGGTCGACTTCAAGAACACGGTGCTGATCATGACCTCGAACCTCGGCACGGGGGACTTGAGGAAGGCGGCGGTCGGTTTCTCGAAGTCGTCCGAAGCCGTCACTCACGAGCGGATGAAGGCGAAGGTCCACGAGGCGCTGAAGCAGCACTTCCGGCCCGAATTCCTGAACCGCATCGACGAAGTGATCGTCTTCCACGAGCTCACGCAGGAGGAGGTCATCGAGATCGTCGACCTCATGACCCAGCGCGTTCGTGAGCAGCTCGAAGGTCAGGGCATCGGCCTCGAGCTCACGCCGGAGGCGAAGAAATTCGTCGCCTCGAAGGGCTACCAGCCCGAGCTCGGCGCGCGGCCCCTGCGGCGGGCCATCCAGCAGCTCATCGAGGACCCGCTGTCGGAGAAGATCCTCTGGAAGGAGTTCCGCGTCGGAGAGACCGTGATCGTCGACACGGAGACGCCCGGAGGTCCTGAGGGTCCCACCGAGGAGGGTCTGGTGTTCAGGTCGATCGAGGGCTTCGAGCCGCCGACCGTCGAGCTCGCAGGAGCGGGCGCCGACAACTGAGGTCGTGGCGGCCGGCGCTCCGGCCGCACCCGAGTTGCACCATCCGTTGCCGAAGGCCGGGCTTCGCAGCCCGGCCTTCGTGCTGCCGGGAGGCGGTCGGGCCTCGACGCGCACCCTTCTCGTACGGTCTCGCTCATGACACGCCCGAGCCGTCACCACGTCTGCACCGCTTGCGGTGCGACAGCCCCGAAGTGGACCGGGAGGTGCTCCGCCTGCGGCGAGTGGAACACCCTCACCGAGCAGAGCGGGCCTCGTGAGCCCCGCCTCGGCGGCCGCGATGTCGGCGCTCACGGCTGGCGTGCCGACGAGGGTGGTTTGCGGATCGCCCTCGGTGAGCATCCCATGAGACCGGTGCCGTTGCCGAGTGTGAGCCCGGACGCCTCGGAACCCTTCCCGACCGGGATCGACGAGCTCGACCGCGTCCTGTCCGGCGGGCTCGTTCCCGGCTCGGTCACCCTGCTCGGGGGCGAGCCCGGGATCGGCAAGTCCACGCTCGTGCTCCAGGCCGTGTCGGCGACGGCCGACCGGGGCGGGCGAGCGCTCATCGTTGCGGCGGAGGAGTCGGCGGAACAGGTCAGCAGGCGAGCGGCGCGTCTCGGCTCGGTCGCGGAAGCGGGATTCCTCATGTCGACGGCCCATCTCATGGCGGCCATCGAGGCAGCGGACCAGGTCGGGCCCCGCCTTCTCGTCATCGATTCCATCCAGGCCATCAGCGATCCCGCCATCTCGTCGCCCGCCGGCTCGCCGACCCAGGTTCGCGAGTGCGCTCAGCTGCTGGCCCAGTACGCCAAGGCGACGGGCACGGCGACGATCCTCGTCGGCCATGTGACGAAGGACGGCGCGCTCGCAGGGCCGCGCACCCTCGAGCACCTCGTGGACACGGTCCTTTCCTTCGAAGGCGATCGCCACCACGCTCTGCGGTCGCTCATCGCCACGAAGCACCGGTACGGACCTGCCGGGGAGCTCGGACTCTTCGAGATGAACGAGGACGGTCTCACCTCGATCACCGACCCGAGCGCCGTGCTGCTCGGCGACCGCCGGCCGGACGCGGCCGGCACCGTCGCGATGCCCGTCGTCGAAGGGCGGAGACCTCTTCTCGTCGAGGTCCAGGCGCTCGTCACCCGCAGCCACAGCGCAGCCCCGCGCCGCGTCGTGCAAGGGGTGAGCCCGTCCCGGCTCGCGCTCTTGCTGGCGATCCTCGAGCGGCGCTGCGACTGCCACCTGGGCTCGGTCGACGTCTTCGCGTCGACCGTCGGCGGGATCAAGGTGAGCGAGCCGGCGAGCGACCTCGCTGTCGCACTCGCGGTGCTGTCATCGATCACGGGCTTTCCCCTCCCGCCCGACGCCGTCGTCTTCGGGGAGCTCGGGCTCGCCGGTGAGGTGCGGCAGGTCGCCCGTCCCGAGCGGCGCCTGGCCGAAGCAGGTCGCCTCGGCTTCCGACGTGCGATCGTCCCCGAAGCGACTCCTGACGGTCCGCCGGGGATGCACCTGCAACGGGTGCGATCGGTGGTGGAGGCGGTAGCCCTGCTCGGGTGGACGGACCTGGTGCGGCACCTGAAGGCGGCGCCCTCGCCCGCCGCGTGACCCGTTCCTGCAGCATGGCCGCGGGAACAGGCTGCGGCTGCCGAGCGTTGAACGAGGGCGGCGGATGTGCCCGAGCGCACGCGAAGCGTGGCGCTCGACGCCAGGATGTGCCGGTCCCCGCGAAAAGCTGGCACAATTGAGCTGCGGTGCCGCTGGAGCGGCATCGGAGGCCCATTCCCCGAACGGTCGTCCTGGCGTGCGCGCGAGTTGGGCCATCTCTCACTGTCACGAGGAGTTTGTTTTGTTCGACGTCGGCGACAAGGTCGTCTATCCCCATCACGGGGCTGCAGTGGTGGAGCGGCGCGAGGTCCGCGACTACTTCGGCGAGAAGAGGGAGTACCTCGTCCTGCGCCTCGCATACGGCGACCTCACATTGATGGTCCCGGCCGACAACACCGCGGAGGTGGGCCTTCGCGAGGTCATCAACGACGAAGAGGTCGAGGAGGTGTTCGCGGTGCTCCGCAAGAAGGAGGCGCGGATGCCGACGAACTGGTCGCGCCGTTACAAGAACCACGTCGAGAAGCTGAAGTCAGGCGACATCTACCAGGTGGCGGAGGTGGTCCGGAACCTCTCGATCCGTGACAAGGACAAGGGGCTGTCTGCCGGCGAGAAGCGCATGCTCACCCGCGCCCGCCAGATCCTCGTCTCCGAGCTGACGTTCGCGATCGGTGTCAGCGAGGAAGAAGCCGAGGAGCGCCTGAACGCGGCTCTCCCGTAGGAGCCGGTCATGTCGGGCCCGGTCTGGGCGATCGTCGTCGCAGCCGGTCGGGGCGTGCGTTTCGGCGCGCTCAAGCAGTTCGCCTCCATCGGTGAGCGCACCGTCGTCGGTCTCGCCGTCCAATCCGTCGCGGCAACCGCCGACGGGATCGTGCTCGTCGTGCCCCCGGACTTCTCGAGTCTCGGGCTCCAGGATCTCGGGGTCCGCGATCCTGCTGGGCATCGACTCCAGCTGGCAACGGGTGGGCCGACGCGAGCTGGCTCCGTGCGGGCAGGCCTGGCGGTCGTGCCGGCGGACTGCGAGATCGTCGTCGTCCACGACGCCGCTCGCCCGCTCGCGTCGCCGCAGCTCTGTGAGGCGGTTGTCGCAGCGGTGCGAGCCGGGGCGGACGGGGCGATTCCGGGTGTACCGATCCACGACACTGTGAAGCGTGTCAGCGAGGGTGTCGTGATCGAGACGATCGACCGCTCGCACCTCGTACGCGTGCAGACACCGCAGGCGTTCTCGGCTCAGCTGCTGCGCCGTGCCCACGAGGGTGATCCGGACGCGACCGACGATGCCGGCTTGATCGAGCAAGCCGGCGGACGAGTCGTGGTCGTCCCGGGCGAAGAGGCGAACGTGAAGATCACCTCCCCGGACGACCTCCAGGTTGTCGCCTGGTGGGCCGAACGGCACGCGAAGGTCCAGCCGGCGGCACCGGGTGGCTGGGCGTGACGAGCTCGGCGGGCCGGTCGAGCGGCTCGAGCCGGCCAGGCAGATCGAGCCGGTCGGGCAGATCGAGCCGGTCGGGTATCGGGATCGACGTGCACCCCTTCTCCGACGACCCGCAGAGGTCGCTCGTCCTCGGTGGCGTCGAATTCCACGGAGAGCGCGGGCTCGAGGGCCACAGTGACGCCGACGTCATCGCCCACGCCGTCTCGGATGCCATGCTCGGGGCCGCCGGGCTCGGTGACATCGGCATGCATTTTCCGGACACGGACGACCGCTGGCGTGGTGCCGATAGCCTGGTTCTCCTCTCGGAGGTTGCTCGCCGCATCCAAGCGGCTGGTTTCCGCCTCGTGAACGCCGACTGCACGGTCGTCGCTGAGCGTCCACGCATCGTCGTGGCCAGGGAGGACATGATCACGAAGCTGTCGGCAGCGGCCTGCGGTCCTGTTCACGTCAAGGCGACCCGCCCGGAGCGACTGGGCGCGCTCGGCCGCGTGGAGGGGATCGCGTGCTGGGCGGTGGCTTCCATCGAGGAGGTTGAACCATGAGCGCCAACGGTCGAGACGACAGGCGCAGCGGGGGAGCCGGACGTTTCGGTTCCGGTCGCGACGGCGGCGCACGCGGCCGGAGCAGTGGGGATCGCGGGCGGGACGGCCGGCCCGGCAGCGGCGAACGCCGCGCCGGTGGTGGTTACCGGGGCGAGCGCGGCTACGGCGCGCCACGAGGCGACGGCGGGCAGCGGGGCGAGCGCGGCTACGGCGGGCAGCGTGGCGCCGGCGGGGAACGCGGCGAGCGCGGCTACGGCGGGCAGCGCGGCGCCGGCGGGGAACGCGGCGAGCGCGGCTACGGCGCGCCGCGTGGCGCCGGCGGGCAGCGCGGCGAGCGCGGCTACGGCGCGCCGCGGGGCGATGGCGGGCAGCGCGGCGAGCGCGGCTACGGCGGCCAGCGTGGCGCCGGCGGAGAACGGGGCGAGCGCGGCTACGGCGGCCAGCGTGGCGCCGGCGGGCAGCGCGGCGAGCGCCCTTACGGCCCGCCACGGGGCGAGCAGCGAGAAGGCGGCTATCGCGGCGAGCGGCGAGACGGCTACGGCGGCGGCAGCGACGGTCAACGCGGCTACAGAGGGGCTCGTGGGTACAGCGGCGCTCGTGGGTACAGCGGCGATCGCCCGTACCGCAGTGGCGGCAGCGGGTGGCGTGAGCCTGGTGATCGCAACGACGCCCGGGAGCGACGGGAGCCCGGCAGCTCCGAGGAGCGGAGCGGCCCTCGTACCGGACCGCGGACGAGTGGTCAGCGGCCGATCCGGCGCTGGGAGGAGCCC